>JAKAZT010000033.1:0-186 GCA_021815695.1 Pseudomonadota bacterium | reverse complement strand
GGCAGATCGCAAACGCGGCTGCCGCGCTACGCGCGGACTGTTGCGGGCTCGCGCATCATGCGCTCGCCCCGCAACCCGGCCCTCGGCATCCTGCCTCGGGCGTTCGACGCCGCGCGATCTGCCACCGGCAGATCGCAAACGCGGCGTCTCACCCCCCCACGTGGTACATCTCGACGCGGTCGCGGG
>JAKAZT010000032.1 GCA_021815695.1 Pseudomonadota bacterium | reverse complement strand
GGTTCGCGAGAACATCGAGAATTTCGGTGGCGATCCCGACCGCGTGATGATCTGGGGCCAATCCGGCGGCGGCTGGAAGGTCAGCGCGTTGTTGGCGTTGCCGGCAGCGCAAGGGCTGTTCTCCAGGGCTGCCGTGCAGAGCGGTTCGCTGGTCAGGTTCCAAGAGCGTGAAGCGGCAGCGGCGGTTGCGGCAGGCTTTATCGCGGCGTTGGGCCTGACCCCGCGCAACCTCGCGAAGCTTAGAACGCTTCCTTGGCCAGTGCTCCTGGAGGCCCAGACCAAGGTTGGCGCACAGGCTTTCATGCCATTCCTGGATGGCCGCTACATCACGCAGCACGCCTTTGATCCTGTCGCGCCGGCGCAGAGCGCGGACGTACCGCTGATCGTCTCGACCACCCGTGATGACGCGGGGCTATTCTTCAGCAACTTCGCGCTCGACGAAGCGGGCCTGATGGGGCTCCTGCGCCAGCAGTTCGGCACTCGCGCTCAGGAGATCCGGCAGCTCTATCGCGACGGGGCTGCCGCGCGAGCGACGCCCTTCCTGCTCTACGCACGCATCATCACCGATGCCGGTTTCAGGCGCTTCGCCTACATGCAGACCGAGCGCAAGGCCCGGCAAGGCGCCGCGCCGGTCTACCTGTATCAATGGAACTGGCCATCACCTGCCTATGGCGGCATGTTCGGCGCCGTGCACGCCATCGACGTTGCTGCGGCCTTCGGCAATGCGCGGGATGCCATCATGGGCGGCGGCTGCGAGCCGGGGCGCTCCCTGAGTCGAGCATTGTCGAGTGCCTGGATCGCCTTTGCTGCAGACGGGAAGCCGGGGGCAATCGGTGACGCGGAGTGGAAGCCGTACACAGCTACGAATCACGCATGCCTCGTGATCGATGATCCAATCGCGTTGGCCCATGATCCGGATCGTGAAATCCGGGAGTTCTGGGAGCGGCAACCACCTCCGGCGAGTGTCCTGGGGTGATCACATGCGCTTTCTGCCGGCCAAGAATGGCCTGCCGCGCAACACGTACGCACGTGCTCGTTACGGCCTGCGGCCGGCCTAAAGCTACGTCATGGGCATCGGAGGCCAACCATGACCAGCACACCCGATGGCGCAATGATTGTTGGCGAGCTGGCCTGTCGCGTCGGCGTGCGGTCCGGCATTTCGCAGCGGAAAAGGTGTCAGGGACAAATTTTGAACTTGCCGGCGTTCCGCAGCATGTGGTGCGGCGGTGAAAAGACGTTCAAATTGTCCCTGACACCTTTTCCCGCATGGCACAATCCGGCCATGCGCATTTACCTCGTCGGCGGCGCGGTGCGCGACCGCCTGCTCGGCCGCGCCGGCGGCGACCGCGATTACGTGGTGGTCGGCGCGCGCCCCGAGGATCTGCTGGCCCTGGGCTACAAGCCGGTCGGCCGCGATTTTCCGGTGTTCCTGCATCCCGAAACCGGTGCCGAGTACGCGCTGGCGCGCACCGAGCGCAAGACCGCACCCGGCTATCACGGCTTCGAGTTCCACGCCGATCCCGCGGTGACGCTGGAGCAGGACCTGGCGCGGCGTGATCTCACCATCAACGCGATGGCCGAGGACGCCGACGGGCGCCTGATCGATCCCCACGGCGGCGCGCGCGATCTCGAGGCGCGACTGCTGCGCCATGTCGCGCCGGCCTTCGTCGAGGATCCGGTGCGGCTGCTGCGGGTGGCGCGCTTCGCCGCGCGCTTCGCGCCGCTGGGTTTTCGCGTCGCCGACGAAACCCGGGCCCTGATGCAGGCGATGGTGGCCGCCGGCGAGGTCGATCATCTGGTGCCCGAGCGGGTGTGGACCGAGATGGCGCGCGCGCTGGCCGAGCCGCAGCCGTCGGCGTTCCTGCGCACGCTGCGCGCCTGCGGCGCGCTGGCGGTGCTGCTGCCCGAGGTGGACGCGCTGTACGGCGTGCCGCAGCGGGCGGATTTCCATCCCGAGATCGACACCGGCCTGCACATCGAGCTGGTGCTGGATCAGGCGGCGCGGCTGGCGCCCGGCGACGCCGAGGTCGCCTTCGCGGCGCTGACCCACGATCTCGGCAAGGCGCTGACGCCGGCGGACGTCCTGCCGCGGCACATCGGCCACGAGCACGCCGGCCTCGCGCCGCTGGCCGCGCTGTGCGCGCGGCTGAAGGTACCCAACGCGCACGCCGAGCTGGCGCGGCTGGCCTGCCGCGAACATCTGCGCGTGCATCAGGCGCTGCAACTGCGACCCGCCACCGTGCTGGACCTGCTGGAGCACAGCGATGCCCTGCGCCGGCCCGGGCGTTTCGCGCAACTGCTGGCGGCGTGCGCGGCCGACCAGCGCGGTCGCGACGGCCACGCCGAGGATGCCTATCCGCAGGCGGCCTGGCTGCAGCGCGCGCGCGCCGCCGCGGCCGCGGTCAGCGCGGCGCAGGTGATGCGCGAGGGGCTCGACGGCCCGGCGCTGGGCGAGGCGCTGCGCCAGGCCCGCGTGCGCGCCATCGCGGCGCTGGCACGGGATTGAGCGGACGACCTCAGTCGCGCGCCAGCCGGCTGTGGCGGATGCCGTAGCCGAAATAGACCGCCAGCCCGATCACCATCCACACCACGAAGCGTTCCATGGTGATCCACGGCAGGCCGGCGATCAGCAGCAGCGAGAAGGCGATGCCGATCGGCGCCACCGCCCACACCGCCGGCACGCGGAAGGCGCGCGGCAGTTCCGGTCGGCGTCGGCGCAGGACCAGCACCGACGCGCAGATGATGATGAACGCCATCAGCGTGCCGATGTTGATCAGTTCGGCGACCTCGCCGATCGGCAGCAGGCCGGCGACCAGCGCGGTGAACACGCCGAGGATCACGGTCGGGCGATAGGGCGTGCCGTAGCGCGGATGCACGCGCGCGAACCAGCCCGGCAGCAGGCCGTCGCGCGCCAGCGCGAAGGCGATGCGCGCCGCCGCCAGCATGAAGGCGAACATCACGCTGGTGATGCCGGCCACCGCCGCCACCGAGATCGCGATCATCACCCAGTGCAGGCCCAGCGCCTGGAACGCGCCGGCCACCGGCGCGGCGTTGTCGAGGCTGGCGTAGGGCACCATGCCGGTCAGCACCAGCGACACCGCCAGATACAGCGCCATCGCGATCGCCAGCGACAGCAGCACCGCGCGCGGCAGGTCGCGCTGCGGATTCTTCGCCTCCTCGGCGGCGGTGGTCAGGGTGTCGTAGCCGAACACCGCGAAGAACACCACGCTGGCCGCGGCCAGCACGCCGTGCCAGCCGAAGTGCGCCACGCCGGCGGCATCGACCACGCGCGGCGGGATGAACGGATGCCAGTGGGCGGTGTTGACGTAGAACGCGCCGACGCCGATCACCAGCGCCACGCCGATCACCTTGATCGCGACCACCGTGGTGTTGAAGCGCGCGCCCCATTCGGTGCGCACCGTCAGCAGCAGCGCGATCAGCAGCGAGACCGCCGCGGCGATCACGTTGAACACGTGCCCCGGTCCGCTGCCGATGCTGCCCTGCGCCCACACCGGCAGCACGATGCCGGCCGCGCCCAGCAGCGCCTGCACGTAGCCCGACCAGCCGATCGCCACCACGCCGACGATCAGCGCGTATTCGAGCAGCAGGTCCCAGCCGATGATCCAGGCGGCCAGCTCGCCCAGCACCGCATAGCCGTAGGTGTAGGCGCTGCCGGTGACCGGAATCAGTCCGGCGAACTCGGCGTAGCACAGCGCCGCCGCGGCGCTGCCGATGCCGGCGACGATGAAGCTCAGCACCACCGCCGGCCCGGCGTTGACCGCCGCCTGCTGGCCGGCCAGCACGAAGATGCCGACGCCGATGATGCCGCCGATGCCGATCGCGGTCAGCTGCCACAGACCCAGCACGCGGCGGAAATCGCGGCGCGTGCCCAGCTCGGCCTGCAGGGCCTCGATGCTCTTGTGGCGCAGCAGCGATCGCATCAGGCTCATCGGCGCTCTCCGGTTCGAAGTCGCGATGCTAGCAGGCCGACCGCCGCCCACGGCCTGCCCACGGCGGCGGCCGGGCGGGTACGATCGCGCATCCGCGGCCGCCTGCGATCAGCCATGTCCATCCCCGATTCCACCCGCATCGGCATCGTCGGCCTCGGCTACGTCGGCCTGCCGCTGGCGGTCGCCTTCGGCCGGCACTTCGACAGCGTCGGCTTCGACATCGACGCCGGTCGCGTCGCCGAGCTGCGCGCCGGCCGCGACCGCACGCTGGAGACGTCCCGCGACGAGCTGGCCGCCGCCGTGCGGCTGAGCTTCGGCACCGACGCCGAGATCCTGCGCGCCTGCAACGTGTTCATCGTCACCGTGCCGACGCCGGTCGACGAGGCGCAGCGCCCCGACCTGTCCCCGCTGATCCGCGCCAGCGAAACCATCGGCCGCGTGCTCAAGCGCGGCGACGTGGTGGTGTACGAATCCACGGTCTATCCCGGCACCACCGAGGAGATCTGCGTGCCGGTGCTGGAGCGGGTGTCGGGGCTGCGCTTCAACGCCGATTTCTGCTGCGGCTACAGCCCCGAGCGGATCAACCCCGGCGATCGCCAGCACCGCCTCGACACGATCACCAAGGTGACCTCGGGCTCGACGCCCGCGACCGCCGACTTCGTCGATGCGCTGTACCGCCGCATCGTCGGCGCCGGCACCCACAAGGCGTCCTCGATCCGCGTCGCGGAAGCCGCCAAGGTGATCGAGAACACCCAGCGCGACGTCAACATCGCGCTGATGAACGAGCTGGCGATGATCTTCAACACCATGGGCATCGACACCGCCGAGGTACTGGCGGCGGCGGGCAGCAAGTGGAACTTCCTGCCGTTCAAGCCCGGTCTGGTCGGCGGCCACTGCATCGGCGTCGATCCGTATTACCTGACGCACAAGGCGACCACGCTCGGTTATCACCCCGAGCTGATGCTGGCCGCGCGGCGCATCAACGACAAGATGGGCATCTACGTCGCCAATCAGGTGCTGCGGCTGATGGCACGCCAGCGCATCCACGTGATCGACAGCCGCGTCCTGGTGCTGGGCCTGACCTTCAAGGAGGACTGCCCGGATCTGCGCAACACCAAGGTCGTCGACATCATTCACGAGTTGCAGGCCGCGCAGGCGCGGGTGGAGGTGTTCGACCCCTGGGCGGACGCCGGCGAAGCGCTGCGCGAGCTCGGCATCGCGACCATCGCGCAGCCCGAGCCCGGCGCCTACGACGCCATCGTGCTGGCGGTGGCGCATCGGCAGTTCCGCGCGCTGGGCGCGGCTGGCGTGGCCGCGCTGGGCAGGCCCGGCGCGGCGATCTACGACGTCAAGTCGGCGCTGGATCCGGTGCCGGGCAGTGCGCGGCTGTAGCCGCGCTCACAAGCCGTGGATGCCGGCGCGCCCGCGCAGGATGCGGTCGAGCACCTCGGGGGCGTATTCGAACGAGTCGTAGTAGAGCTGCTCCTCGGGCAGGCCGGCGGCGATGAAGGCGCGGCGCGCGGCCTCGATCAGCGCCGGCGGCCCGGCCATATAGACGTCCATTCCGGCAAGCTCGTGCAGATCGGCCAGTACCGCCTCGTGCACCAGGCCGTCGCGCAGGCCGTGCGTATCGGCGGCGGCCGACAGCACCGGCACGAAGCGCAGCCCCGGATGCCGCGCGGCCCACTGCGCCGGCAGCGCGCGCAGATACAGCTCCTCGATGCTGCGCGCGCCCCAGTACAGTGCGATCGGCCGGCGCGTGCCCAGATGCAGGAAATGCTCGATCAGCGCCTTCACCGGGGCAAAGCCGGTGCCGCCGGCGACGAACAGCAGCGGGCGCTCGGAGTCCTCGCGCGGCACGAAGGTGCCCAGCGGACCTTCCAGCTGCAGCGTCATGCCCGGCGCGAGGGTGTCGAAGGCGTAGGACGTGAAACCGCCGCCGGCGACGCGGCGCAGGTGCAGCTCGACCTCGGGTCCGCGGTGCGGCGCGTTGGCGATCGAGAACGCGCGCCGGCCGCCGTCGGCCAGCAGCACGTCGACATACTGCCCCGCCAGCCAGCGCAGCGGCGGCGCATCGGGAATCGCCAGCCGCAGCGCGATCACGTCCGGCGCCAGCGACGTCTTGGCGCTGACGACCGCGGTCAGCCGGCGTCGCGGCAGGTCCTCGGCCGTGACCACCTCGCGCGCGGCGATCCGCAGGTCGCTGCGCGGCACCGCCTGGCAGATCAGCATGGCGTGATGCGCCTGCTCGTCGGCGCTGAGCGCGGCCGGCGGCCGGTGCGGGTAGTGCACGACGCCGGCCAGCAGGGTCGCCTTGCAACTGCCGCAGACGCCGGCGCGGCAGGAATACGGCAGCGCCAGACCGGCGCGCTGCGCCGCGGCCAGCACGGTCTCGCCGGGCCGGACCGGAAAGCGCTTGCCGCTGGCGTCGAGGGTGACCGTGCAGGTGCTGGAGGCGGATGGCGTCACCGGCGCATTGTCACCGATGCGGTGCGCCGGCCGACAGCGTCGCGGCACGGCGCTCATAATGGCGCCTCGACCCGCGCGGAACACCCCCATGCCGATCTGGAAGCAGGATACCGATCTCGACCGTGTCAACGCCTGGAACGCCAACACCCTGGCCGTGCCGCTGGGCATCCGCATCACCGCGATCGGCGCCGATTTCGTGCAGGGCACGCTGCCGGTGGATGCGCGCACGCACCAGCCGTTCGGCCTGCTGCACGGCGGCGCCTCGGTGGCACTGGCCGAAACCCTGGGCAGCCTCGCGGCCAATCTGTGCTGCACGCCGGGGCGCGAGGTGGCGGTCGGGCTGGAGATCAACGCCAATCATCTGCGCGCGGTGCGCGACGGCACGGTGACCGGCACCGCGCGGCCGCTGCACGTCGGCCGCAGCACCCAGGTGTGGGAGATCCGCATCGAGGACGCCGCCGGCCGGCTGGTGTGCGTGTCGCGGCTGACCTGCGCGATCGTGCCGCAGACGCCCGCCGCCGGCCCATGACCGGCGCCGGCGCATGAGCGAGCCCGCGCAGCCGTACGCGGGCCTGCATCCCGAGCGCGTGCTGGACGCGATCGCCGCTGCCGGCCTGGCGCCGGACGGCCGGCTGCTGGCGCTCAACAGTTACGAGAACCGCGTCTATCAGGTCGGCCTCGAGGATGGCTCGTTCATCGTCGCCAAGTTCTATCGTCCGGCGCGCTGGAGCGACGCCGCCATCGGCGAGGAACACGCGTTCACGCTCGAGCTGGCGGCCGCCGAATTGCCGGTGGTGGCGCCGCTGGCGTTCCATGGGCGCACCCTGCTCGACCACGCCGGCTTCCGCTATGCGCTGTTCCCGCGCCGCGGCGGGCGCGCGCCGGAGCTGGAGTCGGCCGAGCCGCTGCTGTGGATGGGGCGACTGATCGCGCGCCTGCATGGCGTGGGCGGCCGCACGCCGTTTCGCCATCGCGGCGTGCTCGATCGCGCCACCCTGGTCGCGCGGCCGGCGCGCGCGGTGCTGGCCTGCGGCCTGCTGCCGGCGGACCGGCGCGAGCGCTACCGCGCCGCGATCGACCGCCTCGATGCCGCGATCGCCGCGCGCGAGATCGCGTTGGGACCGCTGCGCCATCTGCGCCTGCACGGCGACTGCCATCCCGGCAACGTGCTGTGGACCGACGCCGGTCCGCATTTCGTCGATCTCGACGATGCGCGCATGGGCCCGGCGGTGCAGGACCTGTGGATGCTGGCCCACGACGCCGCCGCGATGGAGGCGCTGCTGGAGGGCTATGCCGAATTCGGCGACTTCGATCGCCGCGAGCTGGCGCTGGTGCCGGCGCTGCGCGCGATGCGCCAGGTGCACCACGCCGGCTGGATCGCCGCGCGCTGGCACGATCCGGCCTTTCCGGCGGCGTTTCCGTTCGCCGCCGAGGCGCGCTGGTGGGACGAGCATCTGGAGGATCTTGCCGTCGCCGCGCAGGCGCTGGAGGACTGAGCGGCGATCGCAGCGGCTATGATCGCGGCCTCGCTCCCGCGAGCCACCACCGGATGTCTGCCATGAAAACCCTGATCGCGCGCCTCGTCGGCATCCTCGAGATCGCCGGCGGCCTGTTCGGCCTGAGCATCTACGGCGCGCGGGCGTTCGCGCTGCACGCGCCGCTGCCGTTCGTGCTGGCGCTGCTCGGCGCGCTGGCGTTCGCGCTGGCGCTGATCGCCGGAGTCAAGCTGCTCGAGGGCGACGAGCGCGGCTGGCGCTGGTCGTCGTGGCTGCAGCTGGCGCAGATTCCGATCCTGGCCACGCCGTTGGTGACCTACGGCTGGAATGTCGGCGTCACCGCGGGTCTGGTCGTGCGCCTCGGCGGCGGCTGGAGCTTCGGTTACCGGCTGCCGAGCGCCGAGTGGATGCTGCGCCTGGGCGAGGGCCACGGCTGGTTTCTCGGCATCAACTTCATCGCCGTGATCGCGTTCCTGCTGCTGCGTCTGGCGCGGCGCTGAGCGGCCGACCGGCGGCACGCGCCTGCCATCGACCGATGTCCGTCATCCCGTACCCGCAGGTCCGACTCGCCGCCGAGCGCCTGTCGCCGCATCCGTGGCTGTACCGGCGTGCGCTGCACAGCGAGACGCCGCTGAAGCCCGGCACCGTGGTCGATCTGGTCGACGGCCGCGGCGTCTTTCTGGCGCGCGGCTTCTGGAACGGCCATGCGCGCATCGGCCTGCGCGTGCTGACGCGCGATCCCGCCGAGCCGATCGACGGCGACTGGATCGCGCGGCGCATCGCCGCCGCCGTCGCGCTGCGCCGCGACCGGCTGCATCTCGATGAAGCCGGCGACGCCTGGCGCGCGGTGCACAGCGAGGGCGACGGCCTCTCCGGACTGGTGATCGACCGCTACGCCGACCTGCTGGTGGTCGAGTACTTCGCCGCCGGCATGTGGCGTCTGCGCCACGCCATCGACGCTGCGCTGCGCGTGCTGTTTCCCGGCTGCCGCCTCTACGCCTACGCCGAGGCGCACGTACAGAAGCAGGAAAGCTTCGACTGCGCCGCGCCGCCGGCGCCGGAACCGGTGATCGTGCGCGAGCACGGGCTGCGCTTCCACGTCACCCCCGGCAGCCGTCACAAGACCGGCTTCTTCGTCGACCAGCGCGACAACCGGCAGCGCTTCGGCGGCCTGGTGCGCGGCGCGCGCGTGCTCGATCTGTGCTGCAACTCCGGCGGCTTCGCGCTGGCCGCGGCGGCCGGCGGCGCGGCGACGGTGACCGGCGTCGACCTCGATCCCGGCATCCTCGAACTGGCGCGCGCCAACGCCGTGCTCAACGGCCTCGACGTGCGCTTCGAGGCCGCCGACCTGTTCCCGTGGCTGGAGGCGGCGCGTGCGCGCGGCGAACGCTGGGACGCGGTGGTGCTGGATCCGGCCAAGCTGACCCGCGACCGCGAACGCCTGCCGCAGGCGCTGCGCACCTATCACGCGATGAACCGTCTGGCCCTCGAGGTGGTGGCGCCGGGCGGGCTGTTCCTGAGCTGCTCCTGCACCGGGCTGGTGGACGAGCCGACCTTTCTCGACACCCTGCGCCGCGCCGCGTTCGCCGCCGGCCGCGAACTGACCGTGCTGCACGTCGGCGGCGCCGGGCCGGATCACCCGTTCCTGCTGCAGGTGCCGGAAAGCCGCTACCTCAAGGCGGTGCTGGCGATCGTGCGCTGAGTGCGGCTGCGCGCGAGTTTGCTGAACGAACGGCGACCGCGACGGCCCGGCGGTCAACCGCGTGCCCGGCCGGGCGTTTTCCTGAGCACCGGACGGTTTCCGGCCCATCCAGGAGTTTCCCATGCGCCTTTCACCCCGTACCACCAGCCTGTTGCTGATCGGCCTGACCGCGCTGGCCGCCGCCGCCCCGGGCATGGCACGCGATGTCAGCCATCGTGATCAGCACTTCCAGAACCACCATCCGCGCCGCGACCAGGTGCTGGATCGCACGCAGTTGCAGAACCGTCGCATCACCCGGCAGGTGCGCGAGGGCGAACTGAACCACGCCCAGGCGCACCGCATGCGCGCCAACGACGCGCGCATCGCCGGACGCGAGCAGTACCTCGCCGGCAAGAACGGCGGCTACATCACCAAGCGCCAGCAGGCCAACCTCAACAAGCGTCTCAACGCCAACAGCAAGCGCATCGGCCACTGATCGCGGCGGAAACAACGCGCGCTGCGGCGCGCGGCGACTGCGGCGGCTCCGGGAGCGGAGCCGCCGCACGTTTGACGGCATCGCAGCCGCTGCGACGCCCGCGGCTACACTGCGCGCATCGTGTGCGGCGGCAAGTCCGATGAGCGATCTCCTGCTGGTCCTGATCCTGGTCGCGCTGGGCATTGCCCTGGTGCTGCTGGCGCTGCTGCTGCGCGCACGCGGTCGCGGCGATCCCGCGCTGACGTCACGGCTGGATGCGCTGCAGGCCGGCGGCGAGCGTCTCGAGCGCATGCTGCGCGAAGAACAGCGCGGCGCGCGCGAGGAACAGACCCGCGTGCTCGGCCAGTTCACCCAGCGCACCGATCAGCGCCTCGACGGCCTGCGCCAGGCCTTGCTCGACGACGCGCGCAAGACGCGCGAGGAGGGCGCGCAATCGCTGCGGGCGTTCGGCGACGCGCTCGAGCAGCGCCTCGCGGCGCTGGCGACCGGCAACGAACAGCGCCTGACGGCCATGCGCGCGACGCTGGAGGAGAGGCTGGCGGCGATCCAGCACGACAACGCCGCCAGGCTCGAGCAGATGCGCGCGACCGTGGACGAAAAGCTGCAGTCCACGCTCGAGGCACGGCTGGGGCAGTCGTTCCGGCAGGTTTCCGACCAGCTGGAGAAGGTCTACAAGGGACTCGGCGAGATGCAGAGCCTGGCCACCGGCGTCGGCGACCTCAAGCGCGTGCTCGGCAACGTCAAGACGCGCGGCATCTTCGGCGAGGTGCAATTGGGCATGCTGCTCGAGCAGGTGCTGACGCCGGAGCAGTACGCCGGCAACTTCGCGCCGGTGCCCGGCAGCGGCGATCGCGTCGAGTTCGCGATCCGCCTGCCCGGCGCCACCAGCGACGCGCCGGTGTGGCTGCCGATCGACGCCAAGTTTCCGCGCGAGGACTACGAGCGCCTGCTCGACGCCCAGGACCGCGCCGATGCCGAGGGCGTCGCCGCGGCGGCCGCGGCGCTCGAGCGGCGCCTGCGCGACGAGGCGCGCACGATCCGCGGCAAGTACATCGCGCCGCCGCACACCACCGATTTCGCGATCCTGTTCCTGCCCACCGAGGGCCTGTATGCCGAGGCGCTGCGCCGGCCCGGCCTGTTCGAGGCGCTGCAGCGCGAGCACCGTGTCACCGTCGCCGGACCGACCACCCTCAACGCCCTGCTCAACAGCCTGCAGATGGGCTTTCGCACGCTGGCGATCCAGCAGCGCTCGGGCGAGGTCTGGCAGTTGCTCGGCGCGGTCAAGACCGAGTTCGGCAAGTTCGGCGGCGTGCTCGACAAGGTGAAGAAGAAGCTCGACGAGGCCAGCGGCCAGATCGAGGCCACCGGCGTGCGCACGCGCGTCATCGAGCGCAAGCTGCGCGAGGTCGAGTCGCTGCTGCCGGAGGAGAGCCGGGCCCTGCTCGGCGACGCGGGTCTGCCCGCGACCGGGGCCGATCCCGAGCCCGGCGACTGAACGCCGCGGCGGCCGTGGCGGAAGCGGCCCCTACGCCACGGCGTCGGCGAATGCCTGCGGTCGCGTGAACAGGTAACCCTGCATGGCATCGCAGTTGCGCGCGCTCAGCCACTGGCGCTGCGCCAGTGTCTCGACGCCCTCGGCGACCACCTCCAGGCCCAGGTTGTGCGCCAGCGCGATGATCGAGCCGCAGATCAGCGCGTCATCGGCATCGGTCAGCACGTCGCGCACGAAGGTGCGGTCGATCTTCAACCGGTCCACCGGCAGGCGCTTGAGGTAGGCCAGGCTGGAATAGCCGGTGCCGAAGTCGTCGATCGCCAGGCCGACACCCATGCGTTTCAGGTGCCACATGATCTGCTCGGCGCTGCGCGGATCGGCCATCAGCGCGCTCTCGGTCAGCTCCAGCTCGAGCAGCTCGGGCCTGGCGTCATGTGCGGCCAGCGCCGTCTGCACGTCCTCGACCAGCGTGCCGTGCATGATCTGCAGCGCCGACACGTTGATCGCCACGCGGCAGCCGCGCGGGCCCATGCCCTGCAGCATGCGCTGGCGGCGGCAGGCCTGGTCGATCACCCAGCGTCCGACCGGCAGGATCAGCCCGGTTTCCTCCAGCACCGGGATCAGCGCCTCGGGGCTGCGCAGCTCCTCCGGACCTCGCGGCCAGCGCAGCAGCAGCTCGACGCCGATCAGGTCGCCGTTGCGGCCGTCGTGCATGGTCTGGTAGTGCAGCGCCAGCTCGCTGCCGAGATCGGCATTGCGCAGGCGCGAGACGGCGTCGAGCCGCGAGCGCACCGCGGCGTGCATCGGCGCGGAGTAGAACACGGTCGCGTTGCGGCCCTGTTTCTTCGCCTCGTACATCGCGGCGTCGGCATTGCGCACCAGGGTCTCGGCGTCGTGAGCGTGCTCGGGTGCCAGCGCCACGCCGATGCTGGGCGTCAGATGCTGGACCATGCCGCGCACGTCCAGCGGCTCGCGCACCGCCGCCAGCACCGCATCCAGTGCCTGCTGCACCGAGTCCTGCTGCTCGCGCGGCACCGTGACCACGAATTCGTCGCCGCCGAAGCGCGCCAGCAGCGACTCGCCGGGCAGGGCTCCGCGCAGGCGCAGCGCCAGGGCGCGCAGCACATCGTCGCCGAAGGCATGGCCCAGCGTGTCGTTGATCAGCTTGAACTGGTCGATGTCGATCAGCAGCAGCGCGATGCCCATGGTCTCCGGCAGCGCGCGCAGACGCGCCAGCAGGGCGCGGCGGTTGGGCAGTCCGGTCAGCTCGTCGTGCAGCGCCTGGAACGCCAGGCGCTCCTCGTTGCGACGCGTTTCGGTGATGTCCTGCTGCACGCCGACGAAGTGGGTCAACCGGCCGTCGTCATCGCGCACCGGCGCCACCAGCAGCTCGTTCCAGAACAGGCTGCCGTCGCGGCGGTAGTTGCGCAGCACCACGCTGACCTCGCGGCCATCGGCCAGCGCGGCGCGCAGCGCGGCAAGCCCCGGCTGATCGCGGTCGCTGGCGTGCAGGAAGCGGCAGTTGCGGCCGAGCGCGTCGTCCAGTGCATAGCCGGTGATGGCGCTGAACGCGGGGTTGGCATACACCAGCGGCAGGTCCGGCTGCCGCGCATCGGCGATCAGGATGCCGTTCTGCGCCGCCTCGGCTGCGCGCTGCAGCAATCGCGCCTGGGCCTCGGCGTGGTGCTGGCGGCTGATGTCGCGCACCACCGCGAACCAGGCATCGGCGCGCGCCCGCGCGAAGCTCCATTCCAGCCAGCGGCTGCCATTGGCGCTGGCGCATTCGCGACCGATCAGGGTGGCGCCGATCGCCAGGCCCTGCAGCGTCGCGTGGATGTCGTCGAACGCCTGCGCGGCGACGAACTCCTGCAGCGCGCGACCGCCCAGTGCCTCGGCCGTGGATTCGAGCTGCTGCGCCAGCGCCGCGTTGGCCTGGCGGATGCAAAGCCCGCCGTCGAGGATGCAGAAACCATCGGCGGACAGCCGGAAGAACGACTCGCGCTCGATGCGTTCGCTCTCGGCGCGGCGCTCCTCCTCGAGATCGCGCACCAGCAGCTGCACGCCGCCGCTGCCGCCGCTCTGGTAGGCGGCCACGGTCAGCATCGCCTCGAAGCGGCGGCCGTCGAGCGTGCGCACGCTGCCGCTGATCGAGCTGAGACCGTCGTCGGGTCGTTCGCAGGCCGCGGCGGTGGCGTTGTCGAACAGCAGCGGCGCCGCCACGCCCTCCAGTACCGCCGCATCGGTGCCGCCGAGCTTGCGCCGCGCGGCGGCATTGGCAAAGGTCACCCGGCCATCCTGCAGCACCAGCAGCGGCAGCGGCAGTTGCAGCAGCAGTTCGCGGTAGCCGCGCTCGCGCTGTTCCAGCGCCTGTTGCACCTCGATGTCGCGGGTCTGGTCGACCATGCCGCCGACCACGCGCACCGCGTGCCCGTCGGCATCGCGCATGATGGTGGCGCGATCCAGCACCGCGGCGTAAGCGCCGTCCTTGCGCGCATAGCGGTAGTGATCCTGCCAGCCGCCGGCACGGCCGGCCAGCGCCTGGCGGAAGCCGGCGTGCACGCGCGCGCGATCATCGGGATGGATGCGCCCGAACCAGTCGTCGATCGCGTGCGGGTCGTGGTCCGGCTGGTAGCCGAGCATGGCGATGTGGCTGTCGCTCCACCACACCTGGCCGCTGCGCACGTTGTAGTCCCAGATGGCGTCGTTGCTGACCTGCGCGACCGCCGCGAAGCGCTTCTCGCTGGCCAGCAGTTCGGCCTGGATGCGCAGGCTCTGGGTGACGTCGAGCAGCATCACCAGGCGCGCGTGCCTGCCGTCGAACAGGATCGGCTGGCCGTAGACCTGGCAATCGAGGCGACGATCGCCGGCGGCGCGAAAATGGAACACGCCGGCGTCGGCCTGGCCCGGCGGCAGCTGCGCCAGATGGCGGCGCAGGCGCTGTTCCTCCCCCGCTTGCAGCAGGCTGGCGGCGTCCATGCCGAGCAGGCGCACGCGCGGATACCCGAACTGGGTCGCCATGGCCTCGTTGACCGCCAGCACGCGCAGCTCGTCAAGGTCGTACACCGCCAGCGGCGCCGGACTCTGGTCGAACAGATAGCGGTACTGGCGTTCGGTGTCCTGCAGGCGTGCCCGCGCCGCGGTCAGTTCGGTGACGTCGCGCGCGGTGCCCAGCAGCAGGCGGCGGCCCTGCTCGTCGCGCTCCTCGGCGCGGTGTTCCAGCTGGCGCACGCTGCCATCGGGCCGCAGGATGCGGTAGGTCGCCGGCGGCAGCGCCCGGCCCTGCAGCACGCCCTGCACGTGCGCCTGCATGCGTTCGCGATCATCGGGATGCACGCGTTCGACGAAATCGCCGGCATGTCCGCCGAAATCGGCGGGCGCGATCCCGAAGATGCGAAACAGCTCCGGCGACCACACCAGGCGATCGACGGCGACGTCGTATTCCCACCAGCCGACCTCGGCGATGCGCTGCGCCGCCTGCAACCGCTCGCGGTCACGCGCCAGCGCCTGCCCCAGCGCGAGCTGCCGCCGATGCAGGCGCGACAGCGCCAGTACCAGGGCGCCCAGCAGCACCGCCAGTCCGGCCAGCATCAGCTCCGGCAGCAGCGACTGGCCGCGCGTCTGCCGCAGCAGCTCGAAGAAGGAAATCGCCACGACCGCAATCAGCAGCAGGGTGGCCAGCAGCGCGAGCAGGCCCATGCGCGCGGCGCCGCGGTCGTCGGCCGGGACAGCTTCGGGTCGTGCCGGGCTCGCCTGCATGATGCCCTCTGCGTGCGATCGGAGTGACGGACCCGCATCGGCGCCCGCGAACGAAACGGCCTGCGATGACGTCGATCTCAGCGGTTGACGGCTCCCATCATCGCGGCCGGATAGCGCAGACCCGCCGCGACATCGCGCGGGAAGACCGCGTCCAGCGCGGCCAGCTCGCCGGCATCGAGACGCACGTCCAGCGCGCCGAGATTGTCCTCGAGATAACCCCGGCGCTTGGTGCCGGGGATCGGCACGATGTCCTCGCCCTGCGCCAGCACCCAGGCCAGCGCCAGTTGACCCGGTGTGCAGCCCCTGGCGGCGGCCAGTCGCCGCACCTGCGCCACCAGCTGCAGGTTGTGCCTGAAATTGTCGCCCTGGAAACGCGGGCTGTGGCGGCGATAGTCGTCCGCGGCAAAATCGTCCGGACTGGCGAAGGCGCCGGTGAGGAAGCCGCGACCCAGCGGGCTGTAGGCGACGAATCCGACACCCAGGCGGCGGCAGGCCGCCAGCACGTCGTCCTCGGGATCGCGCGTCCACAGCGAATATTCGCTCTGCAGGGCGCTGACCGGATGCACCGCGCAGGCGCGCGTCAGCGTGTCCGCCGATGCCTCCGACAGGCCGAGATGGCGCACCTTGCCGGCGTGCACCAGGTCGGCCATGGCGCCGACGGTGTCCTCGATCGGCACCGCCGGGTCGACGCGGTGCTGGTAGTAGAGGTCGATGGTGTCGATGCCGAGTCGCTGCAGGCTGCCATCGCAGGCCGCGCGCACGTACTCCGGGCGGCCGTTGAAACCGCGCAGCGAGGGGTCGGCGGGATCGCGCAGGATGCCGAACTTGGTGGCGATGACCACGTCGTCGCGGTGGTCGCGCAACATGCGGCCGAGCAGCCGCTCGTTGGCATGCGGACCGTACATGTCGGCGGTGTCGAAGAAGGTCACGCCGAGCTCCAGCGCGCGCCGCAGCGTGGCCTCGGCCTCGCGCTCGTCGCGGCCGGCATAGAAATCGCTCATGCCCATGCAGCCGAGGCCGAGTGCGGAGACTTCCAGGCCGTGCCGTCCCAGATGGCGTTTCTGCATGGCTGCAACCTCTTCCGACGCCGCGACTCGTGGAGTCTGCGAGCCTAATGACGCATTTGAGTAAATAGTGTGAACAAATGCAACGACCGCAGCATCCGCCGTCGCCGCCGCGGGGTGCCGGCGGTCCGGAATGTCGCACCGCATCGCTACAATGCCCGCCCCGCGACGATGCGGCGAGGGAGCAGGGCATGAAAGTGCTGGTGATCGGTTCCGGCGGACGCGAGCACGCGCTGGCGTGGCGAATCAGGCGCTCGCTGCGCGTCAGCGAGGTGATCGTCGCACCCGGCAATCCCGGCACCGCGCGCGAGCCGGGGGTGCGCAACGCCGCGGTCGCGGCCACCGACATCGACGGCTTGTTGCGGCTGGCGCTGGCCGAGGGCGTGGCGCTGACCGTGGTCGGCCCCGAGGCGCCGCTGGCGCTGGGCGTGGTCGACCGCTTCCGCGGTGCCGGACTGCGCTGCTTCGGCCCGCGCCGGGTCGCCGCGCAGCTGGAGAGTTCCAAGGCCTTCGCCAAGGAATTCCTCGCCCGGCACAACATCCCGACCGCGCGCTATGCGGTGTTCACCGAGCTCAAGCCGGCGCTGGCCTACGTGCGCGCGCATGGGGCGCCGATCGTGATCAAGGCCGACGGACTGGCGGCGGGCAAGGGTGTCGTCGTCGCGCTGACCCTGGGCGACGCCGAACAGGCGCTGCACGACCTGCTCGGCGCGCACGCGCTGGGCGACGCCTCGGCGCGAGTGGTGATCGAGGAGTTTCTCGAGGGCGAGGAGGCCAGTTACATCGTGCTCTGCGACGGCACCCGTGCGCTGCCGCTGGCGACCAGCCAGGATCACAAGCGCCGCGACGAGGGCGACCTCGGGCCCAACACCGGCGGCATGGGCGCGTACTCGCCGGCGCCCGTGGTGACGCCGGCGATCGAGCAGCGCGTGCTGGCCGAGGTGATCCGCCCGACGCTGGCCGGCATGGCTGCCGAGGGCGCGCCGTTTCTGGGCTTTCTCTATGCCGGGCTGATGATCGGCAAGGACGGCACACCCCGGGTGCTGGAGTTCAACGTGCGCCTGGGTGACCCCGAAACGCAGCCGATCCTGCTGCGCCTGCAGTCGGATCTGGTCGAGCTGATCGAGGCCGCGCTCGACGGCCGCCTCGAGCACGCCGCGGCGCGCTGGGACCCGCGGCCCGCGGTCGGCGTGGTGATGGCGGCCGCCGGCTATCCCGGTGCCGTGCGCACCGGCGATGTCATCGACGGACTCGACGGCGATTTCGGCGCCGACGCCAGGCTGTTCCACTCCGGCACCCGTTTCGCCGCCGACGGCCGCGTGGTCAGCGCCGGCGGTCGCGTGCTGACCGCCTGCGCGCTGGGTGCCGATTTCGCCCAGGCGCGCGAGCGCGCCTATGCCGTCGCGCGCGCGATCCACTTCGCGGGCGGCTTTTATCGGCGCGACATCGGCTACCGCGCGCTGGCGCCGCGTTGAGCGCTGCGCATCATGCCGGCGGTGCCGCCGCGCCGCGCTGCAGAACCACCGGCGAGAGCTCCATCACGCGGTCGCGACCCTCGCGCTTGGCGCGGTAGAGCGCAAGATCGGCCGCGCGCACCAGCGCATCGGCGTACAGCTGGCCGCGTGCCACCAGCACGCTGACGCCGACGCTGAGGGTGACGACGCCTTCGGGGCTGTCGGCGTGTTCGATCGCCAGTGCGCGCACGGCCTGGCGCAGCTGCTCGGCCAGATCGAGGATGCGGCGCCGCTCGGCGGGCATGAACAGCGCGATGAACTCCTCGCCGCCGTTGCGCGCCAGCAGTTGCGGAGCATCGCCCAGCGTCGCGCGCAGGCAGCTGGCGACCGCGCGCAGGCAGGCGTCGCCGGCGGGATGGCCGTAGCGGTCGTTGTAGCCCTTGAAGTGGTCGATATCGATGGTCAGCGCTCCGATCGCACTCTCGGCGATGCGCGCCTCGGCCCACAGCGCATCGAGCCGTTCGCGATAGGCGCGATAGTTGGCCAGGCCGGTCAGCGCATCGGTCAGCGAGGCATCGCGCAGTGCATCGACGGCACGCCGCAGTTCCCGCGTGCGCCGCTCGACCTCATGCTCGCGCTCGGCCAGCAGCTGGCTGCGCTGTGCGTAGAGTTCGCGCAGGCGCGTGACCATCCCGAGGTAGCTGTCCAGGATCGGGCGCAGTTCCAGCGGCAGTTCGGGCACGGTCGCAACCGGCGTCCCGTCATCGCGGTCGGGATCGAAGCCGCCGAGTTCGTCGGCCAGCGCGCGCACCGGGCGGTTCAGCCGACCCACCCCGAAAGGCACCACCACCGCCAGCGCCAGCAGTACCAGCGCCACCAGCAGCAACAGCAGACCGGCGCTGGCCAGCAGTCCCTCGGTGACGAGATCGGGCTGGCCGATCGCGATCAGCCGCCAGCCGGGCTCCGGGTGCGTCGGCAACTGCATCGCGAGGCGCACACCCTCCAGCGTCGGATCGACGTCCAGTACCTGGCCCGGCGGTTGCGCCAGCGTCGCGGCGAGCAACGGCCAGCGTGCAGCCACCTGACCCTGTCGCAGCCTGAACTCCGGGCTGGCGTAGACCACCTTGCCGGTGGCGTCGACGATCACCAGGCCCATGCCGTTGCGGCGGGTCAGCTGGCGGATGTCGTCGCCGAGCAGGCCGAGATCGAGCCCGCCGGCGAGCACGCCGCGCAGGTGGTCCTGCGGATCGAAGACCGGCACGCCGATCGCGACCAGCTGGTCCTGGCCGTAGCCGCGACCCTTGAAGATGCCCGACACGTAGGGAGCGCGCCGCGTCAGGGTCGCGCGGAAATAGGCGCGGTCGCCGACGTTGATGCCATGCCAGTAGCCGGCGACGCCGGCGGCGTTGACCGCGGGCGACGCCGCCACCACCGCGCCATCGTCGCCGGCATAGAAGGCGGTGACGAAACCGGGGTAGCGTTCGCGCAGGCTGTCCAGGCGCGGGCGCAGCGTCGCCTCGGTCGGACTCGCGCGCACGGCCGGCGAACGCGCCAGCAGCATCAGGGCATCGCGGTGCGCGCCGAGGTAGGCGTCCAGCGCCT
>JAKAZT010000148.1 GCA_021815695.1 Pseudomonadota bacterium | reverse complement strand
GTTTTGTCACCCTGAGCAACGCGAAGGGTCTTGCACACGGCCACGTTTCGATTTCCGGAACGACTCCCGCGCAGCAGATCCTTCGGGCTGCGCTCTCGGGACGACCAACGCCACCGAAGGAAGTCTCTTTCCGGGACGACCGAAGGAAGTCCCTTTTCGGGACGCCCGCAGGAAATCCAGCGGAGAAGCCTCCCAAGAGACGACCACCCGCACGAATGGTCGCTGAGGCCGAAGGATCCGACGGGCACCCGCTGCATGGCCGGCCGGGATGACCCGGCAGGCCGGAGGCTTCGCGGCGCAGATCCTTCGCTGCGCTCAGGATGACAAGTCAGCTACCGAACCCGGTGCGCTGCCGGCAACGCGCGGCCGGCAACGCGCGGCCGTCAGCGCGCCGCCATCAGGGTGCGGGTCATGTCCAGCATGCGGTTGGAGAAGCCCCACTCGTTGTCGTACCAGCTGAGCACCTTGACCAGGGTGCCGCCCATGACGCGTGTCTGGGTGGCGTCGTAGATGCTCGACAGCGGGTTGTGATTGAAGTCCACCGACACCAGCGGCTGGGTGTTGATGCCGAGGATGCCCTTCAGCGCGCCCTCGCTGGCCTCGCGCACCGCGGCATCGATCTCGTCCTTGCCGGTCGCGCGCGCGGCGACGAAGGACAGATCCACCACCGACACGTTGATGGTCGGCACGCGCATCGCGAAGCCGTCGAGCTTGCCGTTGAGTTCGGGCAGCACCAGGCCCACCGCGGCGGCGGCGCCGGTCTTGGTCGGGATCTGGCTCATCGTCGCCGAACGCGCGCGACGCAGGTCGGAGTGGTAGACGTCGGTCAGCACCTGGTCGTTGGTGTAGGCGTGGATGGTGGTCATCAGCCCGTGCACGATGCCGACCCGGGCGTGCAGCACCTTGGCCAGCGGCGCCAGGCAGTTGGTGGTGCAGCTGGCGTTGGAGATCACCTGATGACCGGCCCTGAGCTGGTCGTGGTTGACGCCCATCACGAACGTCCCGTCGACGTCGCTGCCGCCCGGCGCGGAAATGATCACCTTTTTCGCGCCGCCGGCCAGATGCGCGCCGGCCTTGGCCTTGCTGGTGAACAGGCCGGTGCACTCGAGCACCACGTCCACGCCCAGCGCGCCCCATGGCAGCCTGGCCGGGTCGCGCTCGGCGAACACCTTGATGCGGTCGCCCTTGACGACCAGATCACCGCCGTCCACCGAGACCTCGTGCGGGAAGCGGCCGTGCGCGGTGTCGTACCGGGTCAGGTGCGCATTGGTTTCGGCGTCGCCCAGATCGTTGATCGCGACCACCCGGATCTCGTTCGTGCGGTTCGACTCGTACAGCGCGCGCAGGATGTTGCGGCCGATGCGGCCGTAGCCGTTGATCGCGACCTTGATGGCCATGGGGCGGTGTCCTCCGGTACGAAAGGGAAGGCGGATGGATGGGTGGAAGCCGGCATTTTACGATGATTCCACGCCCTGCCGCGGGCGTCATCGGGCCGCTGCGGCGCTGTGGCAGACTGCCGCGAGCCTGGATCCGCCCGGAGTCCGTTGATGCCGCGTCTCCGCCGACCGCTGTCTCGCGCCCTGCTCGCCACCGCGCTGCTGGTCGCGGCACCCGCCGCCCTGGCCTGGGGACCGCTGGGGCACCGCATCGTCGCCGACCTCGCGCAGCCCCGACTCACGCCGGCGGCGCGTGCCGAAGTCGAGCGGCTGCTGGCCAGCGAACATGCCGCGCGTCTGGCCGACGTCGCCGACTGGGCCGACCGGCTGCGCGATGATCCGACGCCGGACATGGCCGTGCTGGCGAGGGAAACCGCGCCGCTGCACTACGTCAACATGCACGGTTCCTGCATCTACAAGCCGGCACGGGACTGTCCCGATGGCCGCTGCGTGGTGCATGCCATCGGTCACTACGCCCGGATTCTCGGCGACCGCAGCCGGCCGACCGCCGAGCGCGCGCAGGCGCTGAACTTCGTGGTGCACTTCGTCGGTGACGCGCAGCAGCCGCTGCACGCGGGGTACCGGGACGACAAGGGCGGCAACGAGGTCCAGGTGATCTTCGCGGGCCGCGGCAGCAACCTGCACCGGGTCTGGGACTCGGGGCTGCTTTCGACGCGTCATCTCGATGCGGCGGAATACGCGGCCCTGCTCGAGCGCGAGGGTCCGGTGGCGTTGCCGGAGCCGGTCGCGCCGTTCGACGGCGCTGCGGCGCAGTGGGTCGAGCAGAGCTGCCGCATCGTCATGGACGACGGCGTCTATCCCTCCGGTCGTCGCATCGGTGCGGCCTACGTCGGGCGCATGCGCCCGATCGCCGAACGCCAGTTGCGGCTCGGCGGTGCGCGCCTGGCTGCGCTGCTCAATCGCGTGCTGGGTCCGTCGTCCGCGGCTTCGGCGGCCCCTTGATCAGCGAGCCGGCAGCGCGAACACGCCCCACGGGTTCTGCGTCAGCGCCACGCTGACGATGAAACCGAACGTCGCCAGTGCCGCGACGTAGGCCAGTGCGCGCGCGCGCGGCGTGCGCCCGCGGCGCAGCGCGATCACGCCCAGCACGATGTACACGATCAGCAGCAGCACCTTGACCGTCAGCCAGGCATCCCGCAGCGGGTACTGGTGCACGATCAGGGTCAACAGGATCGCCGCCGTCAGCAGCAGGGTGTCATTGAGATACGAGAAGTAGCGCAGCGCCGGGTGGTTGGCGACCGGCCAGCCGGCCATGCGCGCCGCTCCACGCAGCGCGAACAGGCTGCCGGAGACGGCGACGGCGCCGACGTGCACGGCAAGGATCTGCGGAAACCAGGCCACCAGCGGCATGTCGGTCTCGCTTGTTTCAGAATGCGGAGGCCATCGTCGCAGGCGCTCAGCCCGGCCGGCCATCGTGCCGCGGCGTCAGGCAGATCCATGCCGAGCGTAGCGCCCACGGCAGGAACGCCGCCACCCAGGCCGCGGCGGTCAGCGTGTAGGCCAGCGCGCCGCCGCCCGCCAGCGCGTCGATCACGCGCGCCAGCGCCACCGCCTGCACGGCGAGGAAGGTGAACCACGGGACGGCGCCCATCGCCAGCGGCCGGCCGGAATGCCCGTGCGTCACCCGCGTCACCATCGCCACCAGCATCGAGCCGAAAAAGCCCACCGTCAGCGCGTGCAGCGCGGCCATGTCCAGCACGCCGTGGGCGCCTTCGCCGCGCAGTCCGCCCAGCGCGAACAGCACGAACGCCAGCGGCAGCCAGGCGAAGGCCAGATACAGCACCGCCAGCAGACCGGGACGGCGCGCCTTCCACGGCTGCCAGGCGATCCAGTGTCCGAGGAAAAACAGCGCCAGCAGCGCATCGATCAGCGCGCGCCCCATCGGCAGGCTCGCGAAGCCGAAGCCGAGAAGCGCCAGCAACAGCACCCACAGCAGCGGCAGCGACCACGCCGGGCGCAGCGTGCGATAGCCCGCGATCACGTTGGCGGAGAAGAACGGCAGCATGCGATGGATCACGCTGAAGTACACCGGCAGCAGAAAACCGAAGGTGCCGAGGCGGATCGCCGCGATCGCCAGCGCGGGGGGTGCGCCCAGCAGGAAGGCGACAAACAGCGCCAGCCCCAGCGCCCCCAGGATCAGCGCCGCCAGGATCGACCACGCCCAGTGATCGCGCGAGCGCGCCGCGCGCAGCACGCCGAACAGGCATGCGCAGCCGTAGATCCATCCGCCCAGCATCAGCGTGAAACCGACGAGCAGCAGCGGCCGCAGCGCGAGCAGGCCGACCAGTGCCAGCAGGTAGCCGCCGAACACGCCGGCGAACACCGGCACGTAGGCGCCGCGCCGCAACTCGCGCTGCCCGGTCCAGCGCGGAAACACCGTCAGCAGGAAACCGAAGATGAACGGGCCGAGCATGCCGTACTGCGCCAGCATCGCGTGCGCCCAGATTGCCGGGATCGGCGCCTGCGGCCAGTGCGTCCAGCCCAGCACGCCCGCGGCCAGCGCCAGCGTCCACCACAGCATGCTCAGCAGCACCGCGCTGGCGCCGGCGAAGAACATCAGGCGATGCGGCGC
>JAKAZT010000031.1 GCA_021815695.1 Pseudomonadota bacterium | reverse complement strand
TGGTGCCCAGGAGAGGACTCGAACCTCCACGGTTTTACCCGCTAGTACCTGAAACTAGTGCGTCTACCAATTCCGCCACCTGGGCTGGTGGCCCGCGGGCAGGCCGCGGGAGCCGCGTAATCTATGCGGGCGCCTGCACCGTGTCAACGCCGCGGTTGCAATCCGGCTCTCTGTCGGCGAGGCTGCCGGTAGTCATCGAGAGACTCCACGTGTCCCCACGATCCCCGCGCGGTCCCCGTTCCGGTCGCAGCCGTCCCGCGACCCCCCCCTCCGGCGCGACCCCGTCGGCCGATCCGCACGCCGCACGCGAGGCCCGGCGTTACGCCAACCCGATTCCCAGCCGCGAAGCGATCCTGGCCCTGCTCGCCGAGCGCGGCGCACCGCTGGCGGCCGACGCGGTCGCGGGCGCGCTGCTGCTGACCGCGGACGCGCCGCGCGAGGCGCTGGACAAGCGCCTGGCGGCGATGCTGCGCGACGGCCAGCTGCTGCAGGACCGGCGCGGCCGCTATGCGCCGGCGCAGAAGCTCGATCTGATCGCGGGCAGCGTGCTGGCCAATGCGGAGGGCTTCGGTTTCCTGCGCCCGGATGCGGGCGGCGAGGATCTTTATCTGTCGCCCGCGGAAATGCGCCGCGTGCTGCACGGCGACCGCGTGCTGGCGAGCGTCGTCGGCGTGGACCGCCGCGGCCGGCGGCAGGGCGCGATCGTCGAGGTGCTGGAGCGCCGGCCGGCGCGGCTGGTGGGCCGCGCCCTGGTCGAGAACGGCGTCACCCTCGTCGTGCCGGACGACCGCCGCATCCATCAGCATCTGCTGATTCCGCCGGGCGGCGAGCATGCGCTGCGTTCCGGGCAGATCGTGGTCGCCGAGATCACCGATCCGCCCAGCGCCGGCCGCGGCCCGCTCGGCCGCGTGCTCGCGGTGCTGGGCGAGCGGCTGACGCCGTCGCTGATCGTGCGCATGGCGATCGCCGATCGCGATCTCAAGGAAGAGTGGCCCGACGCCGCGTTGCGCGAGGCGGCGCTGGTGGCGCCGACGGTGCGCGCCGCCGAGCATGCCGATCGCCTCGACCTGCGCGCGCTGCCGCTGGTGACCATCGACGGCGCCGACGCCCGCGACTTCGACGACGCGGTGTATGCCGAACCGCTGACCGACGGCGGCTTCCGCCTGGTGGTGGCGATCGCCGACGTCTCGCACTACGTGCCGGCCGGCAGCGCGCTCGATGTCGAGGCCTTCCGCCGCGGCACCTCGGTGTATTTTCCGGGCTATGTCATCCCGATGCTGCCGGAGACGCTGTCGAACGGCATCTGTTCGCTGAACCCCGATGTCGAGCGGCTGTGCATGGTCTGCGACATGCGCGTGGATGCCGCGGGCGAGGTCACGCGCGCGCGCTTTCATGCCGGACTGATGCGTTCGCACGCGCGCCTGACCTATGACCGCGTCTGGCAGGCGAT
This sequence comes from Pseudomonadota bacterium, assembly GCA_021815695.1. Lineage (GTDB taxonomy): Bacteria > Pseudomonadota > Gammaproteobacteria > Xanthomonadales > Rhodanobacteraceae > Metallibacterium. The sequence goes on along the minus strand of JAKAZT010000031.1, from coordinate 18,288 downwards.
CGGCGAGCGCGACGCCGATGCCCGCGCCGAACTGGCCGACGTGCTGCCGCAGCTCGAGAACCTGCATCGCCTGTATCAGGCGCTGGCGCGTCAGCGCAGCCGCCGCGGGGCGATCGATTTCGACGGCCACGAGGTCAGCTTCCGGCTCGACGCCGACGGCGTGGTGCAGGCGCTGGGCGGACGGCCGCGCAACGATGCGCACCGGCTGATCGAGGAGTGCATGATCGCCGCCAACGTGCAGGCGGCGAAGTTCCTCGCGCGCAAGCGCATTCCGGCGCTGTACCGCGTGCACGCACCGCCGCCGGCCGAGAAGTACGAAGACCTGCTGGGCTTCCTCAAGGAATTCAAGCTCAAGCTGCCGCCCGCCGGCGAGGTGACACCGGCCGATTTCTCCGCGCTGCTGACGCGCGTGCGCAAGCGTCCGGATGCGGCGCTGCTGGAGTCGGTGCTGCTGCGCGCGCAGAGCCTGGCGATCTATCACGCCGCCAACGAGGGCCACTTCGGACTGGCGCTGGACGCCTATGCCCACTTCACCTCGCCGATCCGCCGCTATCCGGATCTGCTGGTGCACCGGGCGATCCGGCATGCGCTCGCCGATGGCACACCCGGCGATTATCTGTACACGCCCGAGCGCATGGCCGAGATGGCGCTGCACTGCTCGCAGACCGAGCGCCGCGCCGAGGAGGCTGAGCGCGACGTCGACGAGCGCTACAAGTGCGCGTGGATGGAGCGTCACGTCGGCTCCGAGTTCGACGGCGTGGTCACCGGCGTCACCTCGTTCGGATTGTTCGTCGAGCTGACCGAGTCGCGCGTTAGTGGCTTGATCCACGTCACCCAGCTGCCGGCCGACTACTACCACTTCGATCCGGTGCGCCGGCTGCTGGCGGGCGAGCGCACGCGCCACAGTTTCCGTCTGGGCGATGCAGTGCGCGTGCAGGTGCTGCGCGCCAGCCTGGAGGATCGCAAGATCGACTTTCGCCTGGTGCCGCCGCGGAAGCCCGCATGAGCGAATGCTGGATCGTCGGCATCCATCCGGTCGAGGCCGTGCTGAGCCACGATCCTGCGCGGCTGCTCGAACTGCTGGTCGAACAGGGCGCGCACAACCCGCGCGTCGCCGAACTGGCGGCGCGCGCGCGCGAACAGGGCATCGCCGTGCATGCGCGGGCATGCGAAGCGCTGGAACGCGCGGCCGGCGAGGCGCGTCATCAGGGCGTGGCGGCGCGCTGTCGCGAAGCCGCGCCGCTGGGCGAGGCGGCGCTTCCGGCCCTGATCGAGCGCGCCGGGTCCGCGGCGCTGTTCCTGGCGCTGGACGGCGTCACCGATCCGCACAATCTCGGCGCCTGCCTGCGCAGCGCCGCCGCCGCCGCTGTGACCGCGGTGATCGTGCCGAAGGATCGTGCCAGCGGCGTCACCCCGGTGGTGCGGCGTGCCGCGGCCGGCGCCGCCGACCGCGTGCCGCTGGTCGCGGTCAGCAATCTCGCGCGTGGCCTGCGCGCGCTGCGCGACGCCGGGGTATGGCTGGTCGGGCTGACCGGCGACGGCGAGCACTCGCTGTATGCGCTCGACCTCAAGGGGCCGCTGGGCCTGGTGCTGGGAGGCGAGGGCGAAGGGCTGCGCCGGCTCAGCCGCGAGAGCTGCGACTACCTTGCGCGCATTCCGATGCCGGGTGCGATGGAGTCGCTGAACGTCTCGGTGGCGACCGGCGTGGCCCTGTTCGAGGCGGTACGCCAGCGCGGCGGCGGCGCATGAGCCTGCACTGGTACGACATTGCCGGTTTCGTCGGCGTGATCCTGATGGTGCTGGCGTTCTTTCTGCAGCAGAGCGGTCGCGTGCGCGGCGACGGCCTGCCGAACCAGCTGCTGAATGCGCTGGGCGCACTCGGTGTATTGCTGTCGCTGGTGTTCGGCGCCTTCAACCTGTCGGCGTTCATGCTGGAATCGGTGTGGCTGGCGATCAGCGTCTACGGCATGGCGCGCGGGGCGCGGCGACGCTCCCGTCGAACCGCCGCGCCGCCGTGATCACAGCCCCGAAAGCCAGGCGTCGTCCGAGCCCTCGTTGACGCCCTCGAACAGGAACGTCGACAGGTAGCGCTCGCCGGTGTCCGGCAGCATCGCCAGGATCACCGCGCCGGGCTCGGCGCCGCGCGCGACCTCCAGCGCGGCGGCGAAGGTGCCGCCGCACGAAATGCCGCACAGGATCCCTTCCTGTTCCGCCAGTCGGCGCGCGGTGTCACGGGCCAGCGTCTCGCCGACCGTGACGATGCGATGCGACACCTCGCGGTTGAGCACCGCCGGCACGAAGTCGGGCGTCCAGCCCTGGATCTTGTGCGGGTGCCAGGTCTCGCCCTTGAGCAGCGCGGCGGTCTCCGGTTCGGTGGCGATGATCTGCACTTCGGGGCGGGTCAGCCGCAGTACCTCGCCGACGCCGGTGAGCGTGCCGCCGGTGCCCCAGCCGGAGACGAAGTAATCGAGCCGGCGCCCGGCGAAGTCCTGCACGATCTCGGCGGCGGTGGTGTTGCGGTGCCAGGCCGGGTTGGCCGGGTTCTCGAACTGGCGCGCGAGAAAGGCGCCGTGCTCGGCGGCGAACGCCTCGGCGCGTCTGACCATGCCGGTGCCGCGCTCCGCGGCCGGGGTCAGGATCACCTTGGCGCCATAGGCGCGCATCAGCTTGCGCCGCTCGACCGAGAACGTTTCGGTCATGAAGGCGACGAACGGGTAGCCGCGCGCCGCGCACACCATCGCCAGCGCGATGCCGGTGTTGCCCGAGGTGGCCTCGACCACCGTCTGCCCCGGCTTCAGCGCGCCGCTGCGCTCGGCGTCGAGAATGATGGCGATGGCCAGCCGGTCCTTGACCGAGCCACCGGGGTTGAAGGACTCGACCTTGACGTAGATCTCGACGCCCTTCGGCGCGAGGCGGTTGATGCGCACGATCGGGGTACGGCCGATGGTGTCGGTGATGCTGTCGTGGATCATGGCGATCTCCCTCGAAGCGAAAACGGTGCCGCGGCGTTCGTCGCGGCGGATCTGGGACGGATGACGGCAAGGGCGAGACGGGGCACGCGCTCAGCGCGCGCGGCGACATCGTGCGGGGATGGCGGCGTCGAATGCCGGATCGTGGAGGCAGGCCATGGCCAAGCCTAACCCGGCCGCGCGCGCGGGCGCAAGGGTGAATGCGGACGTTTAGCCGTCCAAATCACAGCGCCCGAGCGATCAGGCGTGCGGCTGCAGCTCCGGGCTGGCCGTGAGGTCGCCCTTCTGGCGCGCTTCGCTCAGCGGTTCGCCGGTCGCGAGGAACCAGACGTTCTCGGCGATGTTGGTGGCGTGGTCGCCGATGCGCTCGAAATTCTTGGCCATGAACAGCAGATGGGTCGCGGAAGTGATGTTGCGCGGATCCTCCATCATGTAGGTGAGCAGCTCGCGGAACAGCGCGGTGTAGAGGGCATCCAGGTCGGCGTCGCGTTCCCACACCTGCCGGGCCAGCTCGGAGTCGCCGTCACGATAGGCCTTGAGCACGTCGGCAAGCAGACCGGACGCGGCCTCGGCGAGTGCCGGCAGGCTGTGCACCGGTGCGATCGGCGCATTGATGTTGAGCGCCATCGAGCGCTTGGCAACGTTGGCGGCATAGTCGCCGATGCGCTCGATGTCGGCGGCGATGCGCAGGGCGGCGAGGATTTCGCGCAGGTCGCGCGCCATCGGCTGACGACGGGCGAGCAGCAGCAGCACGTCGTGGCTGACGCTGGCCTCGAGCTGGTCGATGGCATCGTCATTGGCGACCACGCGCTCGGCGGCGCGCGAGTCGCGACGCTCGACGACGTCGACGGCACCCTCGATCTGGGCGATGGCGATCTCGCCCATGCGCACGATTTCGCCGGTGAGGCGCTTCAGCTCGTCGTCGTAGCTGCGGATGATGTGGTCGCTGGGGGTGTTCATGGGCCTGGTCCTGGAGTGTGCCGCTGGATCGTGCGCTGTTTCAGCCGAACCGTCCGGTAATGTAGTCCTCGGTCTGCTTCCTGGCCGGCCTGGTGAAGATGCCCTCGGTCGGACCGTATTCCACCAGCTCGCCCATGTACATGAAGGCGGTGCGGTCGGAGACGCGCGCCGCCTGCTGCATGTTGTGGGTGACGATCACCACGGTGTAGTCGTTCTTCAGTTCCTCGATCAATTCCTCCACCTTGGCGGTGGAGATCGGGTCGAGCGCCGAACAGGGCTCGTCGAGCAGGATGATTTCGGGCCTGATCGCTACCGCGCGCGCGATGCACAGGCGCTGCTGCTGGCCGCCCGACAGGCTGGTGCCGGTCTGCTGCAGCTTGTCCTTGACCTCGTCCCAGAGCGCCGCGCGGGTCAGTGCACTCTCGACGCGCACCGCGATTTCGGCCTTCGACAGCTTCTCGTAGAGGCGGATGCCGAACGCGATGTTCTCGTGGATCGACATCGGGAACGGTGTCGGCTTCTGGAACACCATGCCGATGCGGGCGCGGATCAGGGCCACGTCGCGCCGGGATTTGAGGATGTCCTCGCCGTCGACCACGATCCGGCCCTCGGCGCGCTGGTCCGGGTAGATCTCGAACATGCGGTTGAAGGTGCGCAGCAGGGTGGACTTGCCGCAGCCCGAGGGTCCGATGAAGGCGGTGACCTGCCTTGCGGGGATCTCGATGGAAACGTTCTTCAGGGCCTGGAATCGGCCGTAGTAGAAGTTCAGTTCACGGACGTCGATCTTGACCGCGCCGATGCCGGCGGCCGCGACCGGCTCGCCCGATTCGGATCGCGTGTGGATGCGTGGCGTGGCGGACATGATCGAACTCCGAAACGGTGATGCGGGATGCCGGGAGACTAGGCCCTGGGGCGCCGTCGGCCCAGCAACATGCGCGCGACCAGGTTGAGCAGGAGGATGAAGGCCACCGCGATGAAGGCTCCCGCCCAGGCCATCGACTGCCAGTTCGTGTAGGGGCTCATCGCGAACTGGAAGATCACCACCGGCAGGTTGGCGATCGGGTGGCCGAGGTCGGTGCTCCAGTACTGGTTGTTGAGCGCCGTGAACAGCAGCGGCGCGGTCTCGCCGCTGATGCGGGCGATGCCGAGCAGGATGCCGGTCAGGATGCCCGATGCGGCCGCCTTCCAGGTGATGCGCGTCACCAGTTTCCAGTAGGGCGTGCCCAGCGCGATCGCCGCTTCGCGCAGCGAACCCGGCACCAGGCGCAGCATCTCGTCGGTGGTGCGCACCACCACCGGGATCAGGATCAGCGCCAGCGCCACGCCGCCCGAATAGGCCGAGAAGCGGCCGCTGGGATCGACGATGATCGCGTAGGCGAACAGGCCGATCACGATCGAGGGCGCGCTCAGCAGGATGTCGTTGAGAAAGCGCACCACGGCGCCGAGCCGGCGGCGCGCCGCGAACTCGGCCAGCCAGGTGCCGGCCAGCACGCCGACCGGGGCGCCGATCGCGACCGCCATCCCGAGCAGGATCAGGCTGCCGACGAAGGCGTTGCGCAGGCCGCCGCCGCTGGCGCCGGGCGCCGGCGTGTCCTGGGTGAACAGAGCCGTATTCACCGCGCCGGCGCCGAAACGGATCGTGGTCCACAGGATCCACACCAGCCAGAACAGGCCGAACGCGGTGGCCAGCACGGCCATGGTCAGGTTGAAGGCATTGAGCAGCCGGCGGCGGCGGTAACGCGAGATCATGCCCGGCGTCCTTCCATGCGATCGAGCCGCAGCAGCAGCAGCTTGGCCAGCACCAGCACCACGAAGGTGATCACGAACAGGATCAGGCCCAGCGCCAGCAGCGCGGATTTGTACAGGTGCGTGGTGGCCTCGGTGAATTCGTTGGCGATCACCGAGGCGATCGAACTGCCGGGCATCAGCAGGCTGGCGCTGAGATTGTTGGCGTTGCCGATGATGAAGGTCACCGCCATGGTCTCGCCCAGCGCCCGCCCCAGACCGAGGAAGATGCCGCCGGTCACGGCGGTGCGGGTATAGGGCAGGATCACGTAGCGCGCCACTTCCCAGGTCGTGGCGCCCATCGCGTAGGCCGATTCCTTGAGCGCCTGCGGCGTGACCAGGAACACGTCGCGCATGATGGCGGCGATGAAGGGGATGATCATCACCCCGAGCACGATGCCCGCGGCGAGCATGCCGATGCCCATCGGCGGCCCCTGGAACAGCGCGCCGAGCCACGGGATCGCGCCCAGGTGATCATTGATCCACGGCTCCAGGTTGCCGAACCACGGCGCGAACACCAGCAGACCCCACATGCCGTAGATGATGCTGGGAATCGCCGCCAGCAACTCGACGGCGGCCGATACCGGCTCGCGCAGCCAGCGCGGTGCCATTTCGGAAATGAACAGGGCGATGCCGAAGCTGACCGGGATGGCCAGCAGCAGCGCGATCACCGAACTGACCACGGTGCCGACGATGAAGACCAGGGCCCCGTAGTTGTCGCTGACCGGATCCCATGCGGTGGAAATCAGGAAATGCCATCCGAACCGGTGCAGCGCGGGCCACGACTCCCGGGTAAGCGCGATCAGGATGCCGGCCAGCGACAGGGTCACCAGCAGCGCGATGGCTCCGGTGAACTTGCGGAACAGCACATCGAGCGAAAGGCGGCTTCCGCCTGCCGCTGCGCTGCGCTGCGCGGTGACTTTCACGGGCATCGGCCCAGACAGGGGACTTGCACGGCGGTCATGGCAGATCGTCTCGGCGTAACGTGCAAGCCGTCCGGGGCGCGGATGCGGCCTGTCCGCAGGGTCTCAAAAAGCGAGTCCGGACCAGGGCCCGGACTCGCTGTCGCACATGCAGGGCGCGCCATGATCTGGCAGGCGCGACCGCCGGGCAAGGGCGCCGAAGCCGGCGCCCCGGGTCATCAGATACCCAGATTGGTCTTCCAGTAGGCCTTGATGGCGTCGACCGTGGTCGGCGGCAGCGGGCCGAAGGCGATGGACTCGGCCATCGACTGGCCCTTGTCGAAGCCCCAGAGGAAGAACGTGGTGACCGACTCGTTGGTCGCCTTGGGCGCCTTCTTGCTCAGGATCTGCCAGGTGCAGCCGGAGATCGGCCAGGTTCCCGGACCGGGCTGGTCGGTCAGGATCACGTAGAAATCCCTGGCCTTGGTGAAATCCACATGCGAGGCGGCATCCTGGAAGCCCTTGAGGCTGGGGCTGACGAGCTTGCCATCGCGGTTGTACATGCGGGCATAGTCGAGCTTGCTCTCGAGGATGTAGGCGTACTCGACGTAGCCGATGGAGCCCTTGATGCGCTGCACGTAGGAAGCCACGCCGGCGTTGCCCTTGCCGCCCACGCCGACCGGCCAGGCCAGCGAGGTGTTGGCGCCGATCTTCTCCTTCCACTCCGGGCTGACCTTGGACAGGTAGTTGGCGAAGGTGAAGGTGGTGCCGGAACCGTCCGCACGGTGGACCGTGGTGATGGCCATGTCCGGCAGCTTCAGGCCGGGATTGAGCTTGGCGATCGCCGGGTCGTTCCACTGCTTGATCTTGCCGAGATAGATTTCGGCCACGACCGGCCCGCTGAGGATCAGCTCGCCGGCCTTGATGCCGGGCAGGTTGTAGACCAGGTCCTCGCCCGCGATGGCGGTCGGAAACTGGATCAGGTCGGACTGGGCGAGCTCCTCGGGGGTCAGCGGCATGTCGCTGGCGCCGAACGCCACGGTGCCGGCCTTGATCTGGGCGATGCCGCCGCCGGAGCCGATGCCCTGATAGTTGACCTGGATGCCGGTTTCCTTGGCGTAGGCCTCGGACCACTTGGCCACCAGCGGATAGACCCAGGTGCTGCCGGCGCCGGTGATCTGTGCGGCTTGGGCGGCACCCAGGCTGAACATCGATGCCACGGCCAGCGCGGCCAGGCGGGATTTGACGGGGGTGAGCATGGAAACTCCTCGAAGGGCAGGGTCGGGCGCATTCCGCCCGCCGCTCTTTGTAGAGCGTGGCTGTTGCACGTTTATGACAGCGTTGCCGCGCCGTCGTCGCGGCAGGGGCGGCCGGTCTGCGCTGCAGGCCATGCCGCGCCGGCTTCCATGACGTGCCAGCGGTTGACCACGGCGCAGAACAGCTCGGCCGTGCGTTCGGCGTCGTACACGGCCGAATGCGCCTCGCTGGCGTTCCAGTCGAGACCCGCGGCCTGCACGGCGCGCGCCAGTACGGTCTGGCCGTAGGCGAGACCGCCCAGGGTCACCGTATCGAAGCAGCTGAAGGGATGGAACGGGTTGCGCTTGTGGCCGCAGCGACGCACCGCGGCGTTGAGGAAGCCGAGGTCGAAGGCCGCGTTGTGGCCGACCAGGATCGCGCGCTGGCAGCCGCTGCTGCGCAAGGCCTGGCGCACCGGCGCGAACACGTGATCGAGAGCGGCGCGCTCGGCGATCGCGCCGCGCAGCGGATGCCCGGGGTCGATGCCGGTGATTTCCAGCGCCTTGGGGTCGAGGACCGAGCCGGGAAACGGCTCCACGTGCGTGGAGACGGTGGGTTCGAGCCGCAGGTGGCCGGCGTCATCCATGGCGATCACCACGGCCGCGATTTCCAGCAGTGCATGGCGTTCGCAGTCGAAGCCGCCGGTCTCGACGTCCACCACCACGGGCAGGTAGCCGCGAAACCGCCGCGCGATGGGAGCAACCGGAGCGTCAGTCATGCCCGGAAGCATAGCAGTGGCCGTCTGCCGGCCCGCCCGCGCGCGCGTCGCGCGCGGATGCGACTGTCATCGAGCTGTCATCCGGCGCACACACGAGTGTCAATTTCGGCCGACATGATGCGCGGGCCTAACGGCAGCTTAACCCTCATCCAAAATCAGATCGAACGCAGACGGTTGAGCGTTGCATCCCCATTCCATCCCGGCCGGAGCCTCGTCATGCGCAACAAACTTCTCACCGCCGCCATCGCTGTCGTGCTCGGCACGATCAGTCTCAGCGCGCAGGCGGACTCGCTCAGTGACATCTTCACCCAGGGCCACGTCGACGGCGAGCTGCGCACGTATTACTTCAGCCGCATCTATGGCGCGCCCAACACCACCGACGCCAACGCCCTCGGGGTCGCCGCACTGGTCAACTTCCGCAGCGGCAACTTCGCCAACGGCTTCAGCCTCGGCGGCAGCTTTCTCACCGCCAACTCGCTGGGCACGCAGTCGGGCAACCCGGCCGCGATCGACACCACCCTGATGGGTCCGACCAATTCGATCAGCTCGCTGGGCCAGGCCTACCTGCAGTACCAGAACGACTGGATGCAGGTGCGCGCCGGCTACCAGTACCTCAACACGCCGTGGATGGGCAGCAGCGACTCGCGCGTGCTGCCGGCCTCGTACAACGCCGTCTCGGCGGTGTTCAAGCCGCTCAAGGGCTGGGACATCTTTGCCCTGCGCAGCTTCGAGTGGAAGGGTCGCACCGCCAGCGGCTACTACAACGACAACCTGTATTACCCGCCGACCTACCGCGGCGACTCGTCCTACGGCGGCATCGGCGGACTGCCGGCCACGGCCACCCAGGCCAACGGCGCCTGGGCGCTGGGCACCGCCTACGCCACCGGCGGCTTCAAGGCGCAGGCGTGGTACTACGACTTCCGCCAGTTCGCGCGCATGGGCTACGTCGACGGCAGCTACACCTTCAAGACCGGCACCGGCTTCGATCCCTTCATCGCCGCGCAGTACGTCACCGAGAGCGGCGGCTCGAACAACAAGCTGGTCAGCAACAACGTCGCCCTGTTCGGCGTCACCGGTACGCGCGTCAAGAACAACACCTGGGGCACCGACGTCGGCGTCAACATTCCCAATGGCAGGTTCGAGGTCGGCTACAACAAGATCGCGCAGGAAGCCGGCGCGGTCGGCAACGGCGCGCTGATCTCGCCCTACACCGCGGCGTATGCCACCGATCCGCTGTATACGACCTCGATGATCCGCGGCCTGGTCGAGCAGGGTCCGGGCCACGCCTGGAAGGCCAAGCTGACCTACAGCTTCCTCGACAATCACCTGATTTTGATGACCTCCTACGCCAAATACACCACGATCCAGCGCGGCAACAGCCACAACCTCTACGTCGACCTGACCTACAACTTCGACGGTTATCTCAAGGGTTTGTCGGTACGCGACCGCTGGGAGCGCGCGATCGGCGGCATCGGTCTCAACCCGGGCAACGGCTCGTTCACCTACAACCGCGTGATGATCGCCTACAAGTTCTGAGGCGCATCCGCGCAACGCTCATCGCAAGGGAGCTTCGCTCCACGGACGGCGGAACGGCGGGCGCAACAGGCCCGCCGTTTGTTTTCATCCCGCCGCCACAGTCTTGGCCCTGAAGCCGCACAGGTCGCGGATCACGCACTGCGGGCAGGCCGGCTTGCGCGCCTTGCAGACGTAGCGGCCGTGCAGGATCAGCCAGTGGTGCGCGTTCTGGCGAAACTCCGGCGGCACGACCTGCAGCAACCGGGCTTCGACCGCGGCCACGTCCTTGCCGGGAGCGAGTCCGGTGCGATTGGCGACGCGGAAGATGTGGGTGTCCACGGCGATGGTCGGCTCGCCGAAAGCGGTGTTGAGCACCACGTTGGCGGTCTTGCGACCCACGCCGGGCAGCGCTTCCAGCGCGGCGCGTTCGCGCGGCACCTCGCCGGCGTGACGTTCGAGCAGCAGCCTGCAGGTGGCGAGGATGTTCTTCGCCTTGGTGTTGTAGAGACCGATGCTGCTGATGTGGCGCTTCAGTCCGTCCTCGCCCAGCGCCAGCAGCGCGGCGGGCGTGGCGGCGACGGCGAACAGCCGGCGCGTGGCCTTGTTGACGCCGACGTCGGTCGCCTGCGCCGACAGCACCACCGCGACCAGCAGCTCGAACGGCGTGCGGTACTCGAGTTCGCTGCGCGGCTGCGGTTCGATCTCGCGCAGGCGTTCGAAGAGCTGCCGGACATGCTCGCGTTTCATCGCGCGGATTATGCCGTGCGGGCGGGACGCTGCGGACCGGGATGACGGGGCGTCATCCCGAACGACGGTTCCGACGCGTCAGCAGACGCACCAGCCCGGCGCCGGTCCCAGCAGCAGCGCCGCGCCGCCCAGCAGCAGGCCGATCGCGATCGCCGCCAGCACGTCGCTCGGATAGTGCAGACCGAGCACCACGCGCGAGACGGCGACCAGCAGCGTGAACGTCAGCAGCAGCGGCGCCAGCAGCGGAAACCAGGCCAGCGCCACGACGCTGAAGCTGACCGCATGCAGGGTGTGGCCGGAGGGAAAGCTGAACTCGTCCAGCGGCGGGACGCGGGCGATGACACCGACGCAGCCGCGGTACGGGCGCGGCCGCCGCGTCCAGCGCTTGAGCATGCGGTACAGGAACAGTGCCGCCAGGCCGGTTGCTGCCATCTGCAGCGCGGCGGCAGCGCCGCGGGCGCCGCCGGCCAGCGCGAGCACGGTCATCAGCGCGTACCAGAACAGGCCGTCGCCGAGCCGGCTGATGGCGGCGAAAAACAGCCCGACCGCGCGTCGCGCGCCCCAGCGATTGGCGGCGAGGCAGAGGCGCCCGTCGAGGGCAACGCGCTCAGGCACCGGCTGCGGCGACAGGGCCATGCAGGGCTTCCTCCGCGAGCGTTCGCAGCAGCGCTTCGAACTCGGCGATGACTGCCTCCGGGGCCAGCGCGGCGACGCTGGCGCGCGCGTTGTGGCCGAGTCGCGCGCGGCGCGGTGCGTCCAGTGCCAGATCGAGGGCGGCGGCGATGAATCCGGCGCGGTCGCCGGCGTCGATGCGGCGACCGTTGATGTCGTCGACGATGTGTTCGCGCGCGGCGCCGTGGTCGAACGCGACCAGCGCCAGTCCGCTGGCCATGGCCTCCAGGGTCACGTTGCCGAAGGTCTCGCTCAGACTCGGAAACAGGAACAGGTCGGCGCTGGCGTAGTGGCGCGCCAGGGCTTCGCCGCGCTGGATGCCGGCAAAGATGAAATCCGGGTGAGCCGCGGCCAGTTCGGCGCGCAGCGGGCCATCGCCCACCCAGACATAACGCGCCGCGGGCACGCGCGCCTGCACGGCTGCGAACGCGCTGATCGCGAGGTCGAGATTCTTCTCGGCGGCGATGCGGCCCACGTACAGCACCACCGGTGCATCGACGTGCGCCCGCCAGGCCGCACGCAGCGCCGGGTCGCGACGCGCCGGCTGAAACAGTGTCGTGTCCACGGCGCGGCGCAGCAGCCGCGCATTCGGCACGCCCAGTGCCAGCAGCTCGTCGTGAAGCGCTTGCGTGGGTACCAGGGTGGCGGTGCTGCGGCGATGGAAGCGGCGCAGGTGCGCCAGCACCAGCGGGGCAAGAAAGCCCAGTCCGTAGTGCGTCGCGTAGCCGTCGAAACGGGTGTGGAAGCCGCTGGCGACGGGGATGTCGAGCCGGCGCGCGGCATTCAGCGCCGAATGACCGAGCGGACCCTCGGTGGCGATGTAGACGGCATCGGGTCGTTGCGCGCGCCAATGGCGCAGCAGCCGGTTGCCGGCCGGCAGGCCGAAGCGCAGGCCGGGATAGCGCGGCAAGGCTGCGCCGCGGACCAGCAGCGAAACCACGCGATCAGTGCTGTCTTCGACGCGCTGGCGCGGGCGGACCACCTCGATCCGATGGCCGCTGGCGGCCAGACCCTCGGCCAGTCCCTGCACGGTCAGGGCGACGCCATTGATTTCCGGCGGGTAGGTCTCGGTGACGATGCCGATGCGCATGGGCCGCTCCACGACGAGCTGGCATCAGCATGGGCGCGCCGCATTGCATGCGCTTGATCGGCAGGTGACGGCGTGATGACGCCGCGCGCTGCGCATCGGCCGCGCGCGGGTTTGCGGCTCAGCGCGAGAACGGGCTGACCCGGCGCATCAGGCTGCGCTCGATCGGGGTGGTCGTGGTGGCGACGAAAATGTGGCCCAGCGCGTGATAACCGCGCACGAAGTCGGCGACATCGGCCTCGCTGGCGCCGGACGCCGCTGCGATGGTCGCGACCGTGCCGGGCTGTTTCATCATCGCCGTGGCGATGCGGAAGTGACGCGGATACTCGCGTTCGATCTGCGGCCAGCGCAGCAGGCGCAGCTCGCTCTCGGCGCCGATGCCCGGCGGCAGCGCGCCGGGCGTGGCGCTGACAGCCGCAAACCAGCGCAAGCGCGCCAGCGGCTGCATCGGCTGCGCGGCACGCGCGGCGTTCAGGGCCGCCGCGTCGAGCGGCAGCAGCGCCTGCACGGGCAGCGCCAGCAGCGGCGCCAGCGCCTTCAGGCTGGCGTCACCGTGGTAGGCATCCCGCGCCGGATCGAGCACCAGGCTGATGTCGCCCTCGCAGGCCTGCAGGGCGGCATCCACGCTGCCGCTGCGCAACAGCTCGCCGAGCGTGCGCGGAGCGTGAATCGGAGTCGGTACATTGGCGGACGGGTGCGCGGTGGCCGCCGGCGCCGGTGCATGGCCCGTTGCGGCGTCGGGTCCCGGCTGCGGCTGGCGCGGGCCGATGCGGGATTCCAGCGGTTGCAGGACGCCGGCCAGCGCGGCGGCTGTCAACGGCTTGTTGAGGAGAGGGCCGCCTTCGCGCGGCGCGCCGTTGTCGCTGTAGGCCACGGTCTGCTTGCCGGCATTGCCGGCCTTGAGCCAGGCCATGTGGCCCCAGACGCTGTCGATGTCGACCAGCACCACATCGGCGGCGGCCTCGTCGGCCAGCGTCCAGCGATCGCCCAGTGCGTGCTCGCGGTCGCCCAGGCAACGGGCGACGGCGGCGGCATCGACGTCGGAAAAGCACGAAATCGCGAGCGTGTAGTGCGTCATGACGGTCTCCCTGACGGGCATGGCCCGTTTCCCCTGACCATGCAATCTCGCCGCCATTGTCGCGGTCCGTCGGATGGGGTCAATCAAAATGACGCATTTTCACCGTCAACAATTGCAACCGGACGATGCCGGGCGCCGCGCGGGCATCCGTTAAACTGACGCTCCGCACCCCGTTGACCGGCGCTCATGACCGTACGCACCCGCTTCGCCCCCAGTCCGACCGGGTACCTGCACATCGGCGGCGCGCGCACTGCGCTGTACTGCTGGCTGCAGGCGCGCCATCGCGGCGGGCAGTTCATCCTGCGGGTCGAGGACACCGATCGCGAGCGCTCCACGGATGCCGCGGTGCAGGCCATCCTCGACGGCATGCAGTGGCTGGGCCTGGCCTGGGACGAGGGCCCGGTGTTCCAGACCGCGCGCATCGATCGCTACCGCGAGGTCGCCGAGGGCCTGATCGCGGCCGGCAAGGCCTACCGTTGCTGGTGTTCGCGCGAGCGTCTGGATGCCCTGCGCGCGCAGGCACTGGCCGCAGGCGCCAAACCGCGCTACGACGGCCACTGCCGCACGCACACCGAGCCGGTGCCCGGGATCACGCCGGTGATCCGCTTCCGCAACCCCGATGCCGGCACGGTGGTGTTCGACGACCGCGTCAAGGGCCGCATCGAGTGGAGCAACAGCGAGCTCGACGACCTGGTGATCTTCCGCTCCGACGGCTATCCGACCTACAACTTCGCGGTGGTGGTCGACGACATCGACATGCGCATCACCGATGTGATCCGCGGCGATGATCACGTCAACAACACGCCGCGCCAGATCAACATCTACCACGCGCTGGGAGCGCCGGTGCCGGCCTTCGCGCATCTGCCGATGATCCTCGGCGCCGACGGCCAGAAGCTGAGCAAGCGTCACGGTGCGCTGGGCGTGATGCAGTACCGCGACGACGGCTACCTGCCGCACGCGCTGCTCAATTACCTGGTGCGGCTGGGCTGGTCGCACGGCGACCAGGAGATCTTCTCGATCGCCGAGATGATCGCGTTGTTCGACATCGGCGACGTCAACAAGGCCGCCTCGCGTTTCGATCTGGCCAAGCTGGGCTGGCTCAACCAGCATTACCTCAAGACCGATGATCCGGCCGCGCTGGCGCCGGAGTTCGCATGGCACCTGCGTGCGGCCGGCATCGATCCGGCCACGGGGCCGGCGCCGGCCGACGTCATCGTCGCCCTGCGCGACCGCGTGCAGACGCTGAAGGAAATGGCCGCCCGCGCGCGCATCTGGTACGCACCGATCGCGCAGTGGGACGTCAAGGCCGTCGAGAAGCATCTCAGGGCCGACGGCGCGGCGGCGCTGCTGGCCGCGGCGCACGCCGCGTTCGCGGTGCTGCCGGCATGGAGCCCGGAATCCGTGCACGGCGCGATCGAGCAGGTCGCCGCGACGCACGGCACGGGCATGGGCAAGGTCGCGCAGCCGCTGCGCGTCGCGATCACCGGCACCGCAGTGTCGCCTTCGATCGAGCACACGATCTACCTCGCCGGGCGCGGCGAGGCGCTGCGCCGCATCGACGCCGCGCTGGCGCGGATTGCCTCCCCAGGCTGACCGCGCCGGTCTGGTTGCGGCACTTTCCGCGCGGCGCCGCTGCGGCCTGTCCACCGCCTCGCCGCGACGGATGCATGAACGGATCGCGGTGATACCCTGCAGACAGGACAACCTGCATGAGCCTTGCCAGCGCCCGCCACGTTCATTCCCGGGCCCGTCGCGCCGATCGCTATCTGCGCGAGGTCGAGGACGCCTGCCGCGCGCGTTCGCTGCGGCTGACGCCATCACGGCGGGAAGTGCTGGCGCTGGTTGCCGCGGCCGGTCGTCCGGTGAAAGCCTACGATCTGCTGGAGAGCCTGCGCGAACGGCACGCCTCGGCGGCACCGCCCACGGTCTATCGCGCGCTCGATTTCCTGCTCGATCACGGTTTCATCCATCGTCTGGAATCGATCAACGCCTTCGTTTCCTGCCACCATCCGGCCGAGGCGCATCAGGTGCCGTTCCTGATCTGCGATGTCTGCGGGAATGCCGAGGAACTGTGTGACGGCGGCACCGTCGCGGGGCTGATCGAAACCGAAGCCGATCGTCGCGGTTTCCGCCCGCGATCGCAGACCCTCGAGGTGCACGGGCTGTGCGCCCGCTGCGGCGTGAGCGCGGCGGCACCCGCCGCCTGAGCGCTTTAGACCACGACAGTGGCGGCAAGGTGGCGCGCTGCATGCTGCACCGGCCCGGCATCGGCCGCGGACGCGGTATGCGGTCGGCTGCGACGCAAGTCGCCGGTCGGGTGATTGTGTAACGCGTGCGTGGGCGTGAAGAATGCGCGGCATGACTTCGGACCATCCGCATCCTCGCGTCGCCGCCGTTGCCGACCATGATCACGACAGCGTCGGTGCGCCCGCGGCTCTCGCGGGCGGCCGCCGCGGCCTGCGTCTGGGCATCGCCCTCGCGCTGACCCTGCTGATGCTGGCGGTGGAGGCCGCGGGCGGCCTGTTTTCCGGCTCGCTGGCGCTGCTGGCCGACGCCGGGCACATGCTGATCGACTCGCTGGCGCTGGGGCTGGCCTGGGCCAGCGCCGGCATGGCCCTGCGCCAGGCGGATGCGCGCCGCAGCTTCGGATACGCGCGCTTCGAGGTGCTGGCCGGCTTCGTCAATGCGTTGACGCAGTTCCTGCTGGTCGGCTGGATCGCGTGGGAGGCCGTGCAGCGACTGCTGGCGCCGCATGCGATCCTGTCCGGGGTGATGCTCGCGGTGGCCGTCATCGGCCTGGTGGTCAACGCGCTGGTGCTGACGCTGCTGCACCAGCATGACCATGACGACGTCAACATGGCGGCGGCCAACCTGCACGTGCTGGGCGATCTGCTGGGTTCGGTCGCCACGGTGGTCGCGGCACTGCTGGTGCGCTGGGAGCACTGGCTGTGGGCGGATCCGGCACTGTCGCTGCTGGTCTGCGCGCTGCTGCTGCGCAGCGCTTTCGTCCTGCTGCGCCGGTCGACGCACATCCTGCTCGAGGGCACGCCCGAGGGCCTTGATTCCGCAACGATGGCGCTGACGCTGCGCGACGCCGATGCCGCGATCCGCGACGTGCATCATCTGCACCTCTGGCAGATCGCCAGCGGTCAGCGCATGGCCACGCTGCACGTGCGCGTCGAAGTCGCCGCGGATGCCGAACGCGTGCTGCGTGCGGTCAAGACCATGCTGCACGACCGCTATGCGATCGGCCATGTCACCGTCGAGATCGAACGCGATACCTGCAGCGACCCGCACGGGCACGGTTGCGCGTCCGGCTAGGCGCCGGCGCGCGCCGGCTGGTATCCTGCCGCCACCCGAATCATGCATTCTCCGAGGATCCATCCATGGGCAAGGGCGATCGCAAGACCACCCGCGGCAAGACATCTCGCGGCAGCTACGGCAACAGCCGCCCGCACAAGGAAAAGACGGTTGTCGTGACCAAGGCGGTCGCGACCAGCAAGCCGGCGGTGAAAAAGGCGGCGCCGAAGAAGAAGACCGCCGTCTGACCCGGCGTCGGGTACCGGCGCGACATGAGGCCCCCGCAGCGCGGGGGCTTCGCGTTTCAGGGCGCGGCCTTGCCGCCGAGGTCGCGTCCGCCGGCGATCACCCGGCGCGTGCGCGGCCCGGCGATCCAGTACACCAGTTCGGCCACGCTCTCGACGTCCCACAGCACCAGATCGGCGCGCAGTCCCGGCGCCAGCCGGCCGCGATCGGCCAGGCCCAGCGCGCGCGCGGCGTTGACCGTCGCCCCGCGCAGCGCCTCGGCTGGCGTCAGCCGGAACAGCGTGCAGGCCATGTTCATCGCCAGCCGCAGCGAGGCCAGCGGCGAGGTGCCGGGATTGAGGTCGGTGGCGACCGCGATCGGCACGTTCCGCGCGCGCAAGGCGGCGACCGGCGGCCGGCGGGTTTCGCCCAGGGTGTAGAACGCGCCCGGCAGCAGCACGGCGACGCAGCCCGCGACGGCCATGGCGGCGATGCCGGCGTCATCACTGTATTCGATGTGATCGGCCGACAACGCGCCGAACTCCGCGGCCAGCGCCGCGCCGCCGGTATCGGAAAGCTGATCGGCGTGCAGCTTGACCGCGATGCCGTGCCGGCGCGCCGCGACAAACAGGCGCCGCACCTCGGCCGGTGTGAACGCGATGCCCTCGCAGAAGGCATCGACGGCGTCGGCCAGGCCGGCCCGGGCCGCGGCGGGCAGCAGGATTTCGCAGGCGAAATCGACCCAGCCGTCGCGGTCGTTCGCGTACTCCGGCGGCAACGCATGCAATGCCAGCAGGGTGGTGGATACCGTGCTGCCCAGCGTCGCGCCCACCCGCCGCGCGACGCGCAGCATTGCCAGTTCGGTGGCGAGATCCAGACCGTAGCCGGACTTGATCTCCAGTGTGGTCACGCCATCCGCGATCAGCGCGCGCGCGCGCGGCAGCGCCGCCGCCAGCAGCGCGTCCTCGCTGGTCGCGCGGGTCGCACGCACGGTGGCGAGGATGCCGCCGCCGGAGGCCGCGATGGCGGCGTAA
>JAKAZT010000147.1 GCA_021815695.1 Pseudomonadota bacterium | reverse complement strand
CGGATCGCACCCGGCTCGATGATCACGACACGGATGCCGAATGGCGCCAGTTCCATGCGCAGGCAATCGCTGAGGCCCTCCACCGCGAATTTGGTGGCGTGATACCAGCTGCCCATCGGCGCGTGAATCCTGCCGCCGATCGAGGTGATGTTGACGATGGTGCCGCTGTGCTGCGCGCGCATGATCGGCGTCGCCAGCTGGATCAGCCGCGCCAGCCCGAACACGTTGACCTCGAACTGGCGGCGCGCCTCGTCGATCGGCACGTCCTCCAGCGCGCCGTAGGAACCGTAGCCGGCGTTGTTCACCAGCAGGTCCAGCCGGCCGCCACCGTCGCGGATCGCGGCGATCGCCGCGTTCATCGAGGCATCGTCGGTGACATCGAGCGCCAGCAGATGCGCCCCCGCCTGCGCCAGCGGCTGCATGCGCCCGACGCGGCGCGCGCCGGCGAACACGGTCCAGCCCGCGGCGAGCAGGCGGCGGACGGTCGCCTCGCCGATGCCGGACGAGGCCCCGGTGACCAGAGCGACGCGTTTCATCTCGTGCACCTTCGCGGGGGAGTTGCGCGCAGTCTAAGGTGTCGCCTCCGACCCCGGTCATGCGCCGCCGCCGTGCGGAGCGCCGGATTCGCAGGTACCAGCCAGCTCGCCCACCGGCACGGACGGGCCCTGCACGGCCGCAGCGGTCCGAACCGCGCGCGGCCTGCACCCTGCTAGGCTGCGCGCCCTGTGTACGCCCCCATCGCCCATCCGGCCGTCCCTGCATGAGCGCCGCGCGGCCCGTGCGCCCGCTGGTCGTGCGCTTCGGCGCGCTCGGCGACATGGTGCTGCTGACCGGCCTGCTCGGCCTGCTGCACCGGCGCTACGGTGCGCCCTGCGACGTACTGACCTCGGGCGCCTGGGGCGCGCCGCTGTACGCCGGCCATCCCGACGTCGGCACGGTGATCGCGCTGAACAGCCGCAAACGACCGTACTGGAGCGATCCCGCGCAGTGGCGCGCGGTGGCGACGCTGCGCGCGCGGCCGCGCGGGCCGGTCTACGTGGCCGACGAGTTCGCGCTGGACAAGCTGGCCGCACTGCTCGATCGCGCCGGGATTGCCGCCGCCGACACGGTCTGGCTGCACCGGCGCGACGACGCGCGCGCCGAGCACTGGCTGGATCGCTGGGCGCAGTTCGCACGCGCGGCGCCAGCGGCCTGGGCCGGCGCCTGGCCGGCCGCGAAACCCGTCGACCCGCTGCTGCCGCGGCTGGTCGTCGATCCTGTCGCGCGCGCGGCGCTGCCGGCGTGGCTGGCCGGGCGCGGCCTCGCCGATCGCCCGCTGCTGCTGGTCCACGCGGGCAACAAGCGCACCCTGCGGCGCGGCCGCCTGGGTCGGCTCGGCGACGCCAAGCACTGGCCGGACGCGCGCTGGATCGGCCTGCTGCGCGCGCTGGCGGCGGCGCATCCCGACGCGGCCCTGCTGCTGACCGGCACCCCGCCCGAGCAGGCGCTGCTGGCCGCACTGGTGCGTCGCGCCGGGTTGCCGCCGCAGCGGCTGCAGGCGCTGGGCGACGATCTGCCGCTGCCGCGGCTGCTGGCCCTGTGCGAGATCGCCGCCGGCATGGTGTCGATCGATACCGGTCCGGCGCACGCGGCGGCGGCGCTGGGCTGCCCGCTGCTGGTGCTGTATGGTGCCGCGGCGCCGGGAGCCTGGCGACCGCGCGGACCCGGCGCGATCGCCACGCTGGGCGGGCCGCCGCAACGCTCGCGGGTGGACCAGATCGGCCTCGACGAGGTGCTGCAGGCCTGCGCCGGGCTGCCGCTGCGGGCGGCGTCCGGCGGCGACCGCGCTTGACAGCATCCTCGCCGGCGTGCTCCTAAGTAAGCAAGGCAAGGGCACGGAAGCGCGATTCCGGGCCGGCATGCCACCCTGAAGCTCTCCCGCGGACCCCTGTGCATGGCCAAGAATCTGCTCATCGTCGAGTCGCCGGCCAAGGCCAAGACGATCAACAAGTACCTCGGCAAGGACTTCGAGGTGCTGGCCTCCTACGGCCACGTGCGCGACCTGGTGCCGAAGGAGGGTGCGGTCGACATCGAGCACGACTTCGCCATGAACTACGAGGTGATCGAGCGCAACGCGAAGCACGTCGATGCGATCGCCCGCGCCGCCGCCAAGGCCGACGCCATCTACCTCGCCACCGACCTTGATCGCGAAGGCGAGGCGATCTCCTGGCACATCGCCGAGATCCTGCGCGAGCGCGAGCTGCTCGCCGGCAAGGACCTGCACCGGGTGGTGTTCGGCGAGATCACGCCGCGCGCGATCAAGGAGGCGGTCGCCAACCCGCGCGCGCTGTCGCTGGACCTGATCAACGCCCAGCAGGCGCGCCGCGCGCTGGATTACCTGGTCGGCTTCAACCTGTCGCCGGTGCTGTGGCGCAAGGTGCAGCGCGGCCTGTCGGCCGGCCGCGTGCAGTCGCCGGCGCTGCGCATGATCGTCGAGCGCGAGGAGGAGATCGAAGCCTTCAAGGCGCGCGAATACTGGACCGTCGAGGCCGCCATGGCGCACCCGCAGGGTGCCTTCGGCGCGCGGCTGACGCGGCTGCACGGCAAGAAGTTCGAGCAGTTCGACCTCACCAACGCCGCCGATGCCGAAGCCGCGCGCGCGGCGCTCAGCGCCGCCGCCGGCGGCCGGCTGACGGTCGGCGCGGTGTCGAGCAAGGAGCGCAAGCGCCGCCCGGCGCCGCCGTTCACCACCTCGACCCTGCAGCAGGAGGCCGCCCGCAAGCTCGGCTTCGCCACCAGCCGCACCATGCGCATCGCCCAGGGTCTGTACGAGGGCGTGGCGCTGGGCAGCGAGGGCAGCGTCGGCCTGATCAGCTACATGCGCACCGACTCCACCAGCCTGTCGGCCGAGGCGGTCGCCGAGCTGCGCGAGGTGATCGCGCGCGACTACGGCGCCCGCGCCCTGCCCGAACAGGCGCAGGTGTACAAGACCAAATCGAAGAACGCGCAGGAGGCGCACGAGGCGGTGCGTCCGACCTCGGCGCTGCGCACGCCGCAGGGCATCGCCGCCTTCCTCAACGACGACCAGCGCAAGCTCTACGAGCTGATCTGGAAACGCACCGTCGCCTGCCAGATGCAGCCGGCCACGCTCAATACCGTCAGCGTCGAGTTCCCGCTCGGCGACGCGGCATTCCGCGCCACCGGCACCACCGTGATCGATCCGGGCTTTCTCGCCGTCTACGAGGAGGGCCGCGACCAGAAGAACGTCGAGGACGAGGACGAGGCGCGCAAGCTGCCCCTGCTCGAAGCCGGCGACGTGGTGCCGCTGAGCGGCATCCTCGCCGAACAGCACTTCACCGAACCGCCGCCGCGCTATTCCGAGGCCAGCCTGGTCAAGACGCTGGAGGAGTACGGCATCGGCCGGCCGTCGACCTACGCCAGCATCATCCAGGTGCTGCTCAACCGCGAGTACGTCACCCTCGACCAGCGCCGCTTCCGTCCCACCGACGTCGGCCGCGCGGTCGGCAAGTTCCTGTCCGGCCATTTCAGCCGCTACGTCGACTACGACTTCACCGCGAAACTCGAGGACGAACTCGACGCGGTCAGCCGCGGCGAAGAGGACTGGCATCCGCTGCTGCAGCGCTTCTGGACGCCGTTCAAGCAACTGGTCGACGAGAAGACCGAGTCGGTCGACCGCGGCGAAGCCACCGGCACCCGTTCGCTCGGCATCGACCCGGTCAGCGGCAAGGAGGTCACCGTGCGCCTCGGCCGCTACGGACCGTTCGCGCAGATCGGCAGCAAGGAAGCCGGCGATCCGCCGCGTTACGCCTCGCTGCGGCCCGGCCAGAGCATGCACACGATCGCGCTGGCCGACGCCGTGGAGCTGTTCAAGCTGCCGCGCGATCTCGGCCTGTCGGCGGAGGGCGAGAAGGTCAGCGTCGGCGTCGGCCGCTTCGGACCGTTCGTCAAGCAGGGCGACACCTACGCCTCGCTCAAGGCCGAGGACGATCCCTACACCATCGATCTGCCGGCGGCGCTCGAGCGCGTGCGCGAGAAGCGCGAGATCGCCGCCAATCGCCTGATC
>JAKAZT010000146.1 GCA_021815695.1 Pseudomonadota bacterium | reverse complement strand
CTGTCATGCCGATGGCCCTGTCATGCCGATGGCCCTGTCATGCCGATGGCCTTGGCATACCAAGGACCTTGTCATCCTGAGCGCAGCGAAGGATCTGCACAGCGAAGCATCGGACCTGCCGAGCCACCCGGCCGACCATCGGGCCATCCTGGGCCGGCCACGCAGCAGGGTGCACGTCGCCCGTCAGATCCTTCGTCCTGCGGTCTCAGGATGACAAGGAAGGGCGGGATGACAACTCACGCCAGCGGGCGCAACGTCACCGGTTCGACCGCCAGTGCGCGCACGCCGGCGGCGGGCGCACTGCGCGCGGCATGGGCATCGCGCGCGGTCGCGGCGAAGCGCGCGGCACGATGCAGCGCGATGCGCAGGGCCAGCGGAATCGATTCCCACGGCAGCTGATCGAGCAGATTGCGTGCGGTCAGGCCGAGTTCGGTGTCGCCGGTCAGCGCCAGCCGGCGCTGGAAAAACAGCGTGTCGGCGTCTTCCAGGCGGCTGGCCAGCAGCAGGAACTCCAACGCACGTCCGCGCACGGCCGCTTCGGCCGGCGCGTCGCCTGCACAGGTGCCCAGGCGATCAGCCCGCGCGGTGAGCACCCAGCGCAGATCGAGATCGGTCACCTCGATGGCGATACGGCGATCGACGAGGAACGCCAGCTTGCCGGCCCGCAGCGGCACCTGCAGCACGTGCCGGGTGACCGACTCCAGCAGGCGCCGCTGCCACGCATCGGGAACCGCGCGCAACGGCAATGCCAGGCGCTGCGGCGGCGGCAGCAGGCCCAGCAGGCGCCGGCGCCAGGTATTCGCCGGAACCGCCGCCCGATCCGCGGCGGATGCCTGCGTCGTGCCCGTACGCTGCTGCTGCGCCACGGCGCAGTCGATCGCGCTGCGCATCAGTCGCTCGCCGTCGGCGGGATCGAGATGGCGGCGCGACGCGCGCCGGCGGGCACGCTCCTGCACCTGCTCCTCGCGGGCGGGATCGCGCAGCGGCAACCCGTCGCGCTGCTTGCGCGCGGTCAGCGACGCCACCACGCGCTGACGCAGCGCGAGTCCGTCGATCAGGGCGTCATCGATCCGATCGATGAGGAAACGGTGGCCCGCAAGGGGCAGTGGCAATGCAGGCGGCATGGGCGGAACCTCCGCCGCCTTGATACCGCGCTGCAGACGGGCCTGCCTTGTCCTGGATCAAGGCCGCGGCGGACGGCGGCCGCCAGTCGTGCTCAGTGGCTCGCAGCGGGTACGTAGCGGCACTCGGACTCGACCCTGGCGATCTCGGGGATGCTGTTGCTGACGCAGCTCCAGCTGACCGCATGGTGGCCGGCGTCGAGCGTCGGCAGCAGCGTCACGCCGACCGCGTCGGGGCTGACCGCGCCGGTGAAGCCGACCGACAGCACGCCGCCGGGCCCGACCACGATATGGCTGATCTCGTTGCTGGTGAGGTAGTCGGGTGCACCGACCTTGGCGGCGGCATTGCTGCCCGGCGCGTTGCCGTTGGCGATCATGGCATTGGCGACCGCCGCCTTGACCGAAGCCAGCAGCAGCGAGCTGAGCGCCACATGCAGCGCGTTGGGGTTGACCGGCGGGCCGACCGGCGCGGCCGGAGCCTGCGCCTGCGCGGCGGCGGCCAGTACCAGCAGGGATAGGGCGATGGCGCTGCGACGAAGCTGCATGGCGAATCCTCAGAATGCGTTGATGCCGGTGATTTCGCGGCCGACCACCAGTTGGTGAACGGTCTCGGTGCCTTCGTAGGTGATGACCGACTCGAGATTGAGCGCGTGCCGGATCGGCACGTACTCGACCGTGATGCCGGCGCCGCCGAGGATATCGCGTGCCTCGCGGGCGATGTCGATGGCCATGCGCACATTGTTCCACTTGGCGAGACTGACCTGGGTCGGCTGCATCCGGCCGGCATCCTTCAGGCGCCCCAGTTGCAGCGACAGCAACTGGGCGAGCGTGATGCGGCGGGCCATGTCGGCGAGCTTGAGCTGCACCGCCTGGGTGGCGGCGATGGGCTTGCCGAAGATGATGCGCTCCCTGGCGTAGTCGGTGGCCTGGCCGTAACAGGCGATGGCGGCGCCGATCGGGCCCCAGGTGATGCCGTAGCGCGCCTGCGTCAGGCAGCCCAGCGGACCCTTCAGGCCCTTGACGCCGGGCAGGCGGTTGGCGTCCGGCACGCGCACGTGGTCGAAGAACAGCTCGCTGGTGACCGAGGCGCGCAGCGACATCTTGCGGTGGATGTCGCGGGTCGCGAAGCCCTGCATGCCGCGCTCGACGATGAAGCCCTGGATGCCCTCGTCGGTCATCGCCCAGACGATCGCGATGTGCGCCAGGCCACCGTTGGTGATCCACATCTTGGCGCCGTTGAGGATCCAGTCGCCGCCGTCCCTCCTGGCATGCGTCTTCATGTTGCCGGGATCGGAGCCGCCGTGCGGTTCGGTCAGGCCGAAGCAGCCGATCACCTTGCCGGCCGCCATGTCGGGCAGGAAGCGGCGCTTCTGCTCCTCGCTGCCGTAGGCAAAGATCGGGTACATGCACAGCGAGCTCTGCACCGAGACGAAGCTGCGGATGCCGGAGTCGCCGCGTTCGAGCTCCTGGCAGATCAGGCCGTAGCAGACCGCGTTCATGCCGCCGCCGCCGTATTCGGCCGGCAGCGACGAGCCCAGCAGGCCCAGTCCGGCGATCTCGGGGATCAGGTCCGCGGGAAACACGCCGCGGTCGAAGCAGTCGCCGATGATCGGCAGCACGCGTTCGTCGGTGAAGCGGGCGACACTGTCCTGCACCATGCGTTCCTCGTCGCTGAGCAGCGAACGAACGTCATAGAGGTCGTGGGGATCGAGCGAGACGGCCATGCGGGCTTCCGGTGGGTCGGCAAACCCCGCGATTCTAGCAGCGCGGAGTGAATGCCCGGTCACCAGTCCCGGCCCGGCTCGAAGCCGGACCGCGGGCGGCGCGGCGCGCTCAGCGATTGGCGACGCCGTGCGGGACGTGGCCGGTGGCGACGTGGCGGCGCGCGGACTCGACGTTGACGTGCGAGTCGTCGAAGAAGATGTCGGCGGCGAAGGCTTCGAGAAACGGCCCCTTGTCGCGGCCGCCGAGGAACAACGCCTCGTCGATGCGCACGCCCCACTGGCGCAGGGTCAGGATCACGCGCTTGTGCGCCGGCGCCGAGCGCGCGGTGACCAGCGCGATGCGGATCGGCGAGGTCTCCGCCGGAAACGCCGCCTGCAACCGCTGCAACGCGGCGAGAAAGCCGCGGAACGGCCCGCCCGCCAGCGGCTCGGCCGCGCGCTCGTGCTCGCTGCGGTGAAAGGCATCCAGACCCTGCTCCTGGGAGACCCGTTCGGATTCGTCGGCGAACAGCACGGCGTCGCCGTCGAAGGCGATGCGCAACTGTTCCGCATGCCCGTCGGCCGCCGTCGACGGCAGGATGGTCGCCGCCGCAACACCGGCCTCCAGCGCGCGGCTGACGTCCTCGGCGTTGGCCGAGAGAAACAGGTCGGCGCCGAACGGATGCACGTAGTCCGAGGTCGGCGCACCGCTGGTGAAGGCGGCGCGCGCGATGTCGAGTCCGTGATGCTGGATCGAGTTGAAGATGCGCAACCCGGTGTCGCCGGAGTTGCGCGACAGCAGGATCACCTCGACCTGCGGCGCCTGCGGCGAGCGCGCATTCAGGCGCAGCAGCTTGCGCACCAGCGGGAAGGCAACGCCCGGCGCCAGCGGCTGGTCCTCGTGCGCGATCTGGTAACGACGGTAGGCATCCAGCCCCTCGCGCTCGAACAGGGTGTGGCTCTCGCCCAGATCGAACAGCGCACGCGACGAGATCGCCACCACCAGGCGGTCATCGGCGGCGGCGTGCGGATCGTGGGCGTTGGGCGTGCTCATGGCGAAAGTGTAGAGGAGCCGGAAGCCGGAAGCCGGAAGCCGGAAGCCGGAAGCCGGGACAAGCCTAAAGGGTGTCATCCTGAGGGCAAAGCCCGAAGGATCTTCGCGGCGGAGACGCCCGTTCTGCACCGAGGCCCGTGATCGCAAGGGGCGTGAAAGATCCTTCGCTTCGCTCAGGATGACAGCAGAAAA
>JAKAZT010000145.1 GCA_021815695.1 Pseudomonadota bacterium | reverse complement strand
CGCATGGCCGTTGCGTGCGCTCAGCGTGTGCACGAAGGCCTCGTGCATCAGCAGCTGGTGGCGGTCGTAGGCGCTGAAGCGCGAGCCGCTGCGCAGGCGGATGCGGCTGGCCCCGGCGGCGGCCTTGGCGGCCAGCTCGGGATCCAGTTCCACCGACACCGCGCCGGCACCGAAGAACGCATCCAGCGCGATGCACAACTCGGCCTGCAGATGCACGGCGTCGATGTCGTGCGCCTCGGCGGGATCGTCCAGCGTGCTGCCCAATTCGCCGGCCACGGCCACGAACTCGCGCGCCGCCTGCACGCTGCTCAGCAAGGTGCCGGGGATCGCGTCCTGCGGTCGACCGTACAGTTGCGCCGACAGCACTCCGGCGCGTGCCGTGCCCACCGCCTCGAGCATGTGCGCGGCGGTATGCCAGGCATCGCTGGCGCGCAGCAGATAGGCGGCCAGCGGGTGCGCGCGCGGGATCGCGGCGTGGATGGTCTCCAACTCGGCGCGCGCCTCGCGCAGATCGGGCACGTGGTAGGCCGACCGCGGCATGCGCGTGCGGCCGGCGGCATGCGCGGCCAGGAACGCCGGCGCCTCGGCAGGGGGCAGCGCCACCGTGCGCAGGATGCGCACGCCGCGCACGGCCGCCGTCAGGCGCTGGTCCAGCGCGGCGATGCGTTGCAGGTCGGCGGCATCCATGGCGCGATTGTAGGTGCGTGCGTGGCGGATGGCGCGGCGCAACACGCGGGCGCAGCGCAGCCATCGCAACCAACCGTTACATCCCGTCACGCGATGCCGCGGGCACGCGGCGGGCGAACGCCTACGATGCCGTCGCCGACGCACGCGCCGCGCCATGCCGGCAGCGCCCGCCCGGCACCCGCCAACCCGGCGGCAACAGCGCCGCCACTGGAGCACCCATGTCGCACAGCACGCGCGCAGAACCCAGCCCCGGCGACGGCGCGCCGATCGATCCGGGCACATTCGCGCGCGGCCTCGGCATCAGCCTGCGGCACCTTGCCGGATACGCCAACGTCGCGCCGGAAACGCCGGTGCTGCGGCCCGCCGATGCGCGCCTGCAGCGCTACCTGCGCGACGCCTGCAGCGTGCTCGAGCGAGCCGCGCGACTGGGCGGCGGACGCGTCGCCGCGCGCGACTGGTTCCGGCACATGCCGCTGTCCGCGTTCGCCCGCCGCACCGCCGAGGAGCTGGTCGCGGAAGGACGCTGCGAGGAACTGCTGCGTTATCTGGACGGCGTGGAGCGCTGGGACGCGGGCGCGACCGTATCCGCGCGCGCCGGCGCCGTGTTCAGATCGGCGCCGCAAGCTTGCGATTAGCTTGCGGTCCGGCATGACTGATGACAGGGCCGTGGCAACATCGCGCGGCCTACACTTGCCCGCTCGGGAAGCGCCGGACGCGTCCGCAGCTTCCCGTGCCCGGTTTTTCTGCCCCGCCCAGGATGTCCCATGTCGCGCTGGAAACTCGTCGTCATCGTTGTCATCGTGCTGTTGGTGGGTGTGATCGGCTACCGCATCGCGCACAAGTCCGCGGGCGACCGACACGGCGCGGGACTGGATGCGCCGATCCCGGTCACCGTGGTGCCGGCCACGCGCGAGAACGTGCCGGTGTATCTGACCGCGCTGGGCACCGTCAGCGCGCTGAACACGGTCACCGTGGTGCCGCAGGTCAGCGGGCAATTGGTCGCGGTCAACTTCAAGGAAGGCAAGGAGATCGAGAAGGGCGACGTGATCGCGCAAATCGATCCGCGCACGTTCCAGGCCGCGGTCGAGCAGGCGCAAGGCAAGCTGGCGCAGGACCAGGCGCTGCTGAGCGCGGCGCGGTATCTGGCATCCAGCTACGAGAACCTGGGCAAGAAACAGTACGTCGCCGCGCAAACCCTGCAGGCGCAGGAGCAGACCGTGCGCCAGTATCAGGCCGCCGTGCTGGCCGACAAGGCCGCACTGGACAGCGCGCGGGTGCAACTGGGCTACACCACCATCCGCGCGCCGATCAATGGTGTGGCCGGACTGCGTCTGGTGGATGTGGGCAACGTGGTCGGCCCCGGCACCAGCGGCGGCATCGTGGTGCTGACGCAGATCCATCCGATCAGCGTGCTGTTCAACCTGCCGCAGCAGAACCTCGATGCCGTGCGCGCGGGCATGGCCAAGGGCCCGCTGCAGGTGGCCGCGCTGGATCGCGGCGACAACAAGGTGATCGCCAGCGGCGTGCTGCGCGTGGTCAGCAACCAGATCGACACCAGCACCTCCACGTTCCAACTCAAGGCCGAGTTCGCCAACCCCGACGACACCTTGTGGCCGGGCCAGTTCGTCAACGTGCGCCTGCAATTGGGTACGCTGGACAACGCACTGGTGGTACCGGTGCAGGCGGTGCAGCGCGGCCCCGACGGCGACTATGTGTTCGTGGTGCAACCCGACAACACGGTGAAGATGCAGCCGGTGACCACCGGTGGCGAAGCCGGCGCCAGCCGCACCGTGATTCGCAGCGGGCTGACGCCCGGCCAGCGCGTGGTCACCGCGGGGCAATTCCGGCTGAAGCAGAACAGCAAGGTGATCCCGCTGGCGCCCGGCGAGGTGCCGCCGTCGCCCAAGGTGCCGGCCCAGGCCGATCGCCAATCCGGCGGACGCGCCCACCGTGGCTGAAAATCCACATGCGTCAGGCGTCGGGCTGTCGACGCTGTTCATCCGCCGCCCGATCGCCACCTCGCTGCTGATGGTGGCGCTGCTGCTGTTCGGCGTGTTCGGCTACCGCACGCTGCCGGTGGCGGCGCTGCCCAACGTCGAGGCGCCCAGTCTGCAGGTGACCACGCAGTATCCCGGCGCCAGTCCCTCGACCATGGCGCGGCTGGTGACCACGCCGCTGGAGCGGCAGTTCGGGCAGATCTCCGGCTTGACCATGATGAGCTCCAACAGCTCGCAGGGACTGTCGGTGATCACCCTGCAGTTCGTGCAGAGCCGCGACATCGCCAACGCCGAGCAGGACGTGCAGGCCGCGATCAACGCCGCGCGCGGCACGCTGCCGGCGACACTGCCCTACCCGCCGGTGTACAACGCGGTGAACCCGGCCGACGCGCCCATCCTCACCCTGGCGCTGACCTCGCAGACCCTGCCGGTGCGCGAGGTCACCAACTACGCCGACAGCATCCTGGCGCAGAAGCTCTCGCAGATCTCCGGCGTGGGCCTGGTCAGCGTCGAGGGCAACATCAAGCCGGCGGTGCGCATCCAGGTCAACCCGGCGGCGCTGGCCAACCTCGGCCTGACCCTGGAGGACGTGCGCAGCGCCATCACCCAGGCCAACGTCAACGCGCCCAAGGGCAGCCTCAACGGCAGCACGCAGAGCTTCACCATCGGCGCCAACGACCAATTGCCCGACGCCGCCGCCTACCGCGACCTGATCATCCGCTACGTCGCCGGCGCGCCGGTGCGGCTGTCCGAGGTGGCCACGGTGGTCAACGGCGTCGAGAACGACCAGGTCGCCGCCTGGGCCGACGGCAGGCCGGCGGTGCTGCTGGACATCCGCCGCCAGCCCAGCGCCAACATCGTGCAGACCGTGGCCGCCATCCGCGCCGAGCTGCCCGGCCTGCGCGCGGTGCTGCCGGCCGGGGTCGACCTGCGGGTGTTCGCCGATCGCACCGTGACCATCCGCGCCTCGGTACGCGACGTCGAGTTCACCCTGCTGCTGGCCATCGTGCTGGTGGTGATGGTGATCTTCGTGTTCCTGCGCCGGCTGTGGGCCACGGTGATCCCCTCGGTGGCGGTGCCGCTGTCGCTGGTGGGCACCTTCGGGGTGATGGCCTTCGCGGGTTTCTCGCTGGACAACCTCTCGCTGATGGCGCTGACCGTGGCCACCGGCTTCGTGGTCGACGATGCCATCGTGATGATCGAGAACATCGTGCGCTACATCGAAAAGGGCCGGCAGCCGCGCGAGGCCGCCGAGGTCGGCGCGCGCGAGATCGGCTTCACCATCGTCTCGCTGACGGTGTCGCTGATCGCGGTGTTTCTGCCGCTGCTGCTGATGCCGGGCGTCACCGGGCGTCTGTTCCACGAGTTCGCCTGGGTGCTGGCGATCGCGGTGGCGCTGTCGGCGCTGATCTC
>JAKAZT010000144.1:2238-4129 GCA_021815695.1 Pseudomonadota bacterium | reverse complement strand
AGCGTTTCGGCGTCGATTGCGCATGGCAGGGCAACACCTTGGCTTTTCGCCGCAGTGGAGTGAACGGCGCGATCGAGGTCGGCAAGGATCGCGTGCGCGTGCATGCCGATCTCGGTTTCCTGCTGCTGGCGCTGAAGCCGACGATCGAGGAAGAGATCCGCCGCCATCTCGATGCCCATTTCGGCTGAGGGATCCTGCGCGCGCGGATGGGTATTTTCGGGACTCCCCACTAGACTGGGTTGCCGACATCCGAGGATCGCGCATGCTGCAACTCGACGCCGAACGCCCTGCCCGCAGCGCGCGCGACCGCGGCCGCATCGGTCTGGCGGTTGCAGGCGGCGGTCCGATCGGCGGCATGTGGGAACTGGGCGCGCTGCATGCGCTCGCCGACAGCATCAGCGGCCTGGACCTGACCGATCTGCACGTCTATGTCGGCGTCAGTTCCGGCGCGTTTCTCGCCGCCGGCCTGGCCAACGGCCTGGATACCGCCGAAATGGCGCGCATCTTTCTCACCGGCGACTCGCGCGAGGCGGTATTTCATCCCGAGTCATTCGTGCGCCCGGCCGTTTTCGAATACCTGCAGCGTGCCTCGGGCCTGCCGCGCATGATGCTCGACTGGGCGGGCGATATGGTCCGCAACCCATTGAATGCAAGGCTTTCCGATGCCGTATTTCGGTTCGGCAGCTTGCTGCCCACCGGCTTGTTCGACAACGAGTCGGTCGAAGCCTTCCTGCGCGGGATTTTCACCGGGCCCGGTCGCAGCAACGACTTCCGGGAGCTCGATCACCGGCTGTTCCTGATCGCGGTCGAACTCGATTCCGGCCAGGCGGTGCGTCTCGGCGGTCCCGGACTCGAGGACGTGCCGATCTCGCGCGCCGTCGCGGCCAGCGCCGCCCTGCCCGGCCTCTATCCGCCGGTGAAGATCGCTGAGCGCTGGTACGTGGACGGCGCGCTGGCGCGCACGTTGCACGCTTCCGCGGCACTCGACCAGGACGCAACGCTCGTGTTTGCGGTCAATCCGCTGGTCCCCTACAACGCGGATCGCGCGCCCGACGCCGGTCGCGTGGCGCCGGAGAGCCTGATCCGGGACGGACTGCCGGCGGTGCTGTCGCAGACCTTCCGCACCCTGCTGACCTCGCGCATGCGGACCGGTCTGGGCAAGTATGCCCGGACCTATCCGCAGGCCGACATGCTGCTGTTCGAGCCCCGTGCCGATGAGGTCGAGCTGTTCTTCACCAATCTGTTCAGTTACGGTCATCGCCGACGCGTCGCCGAACTGGCCTGGCGCGTGGTGCGCGCCGACCTGCGCCGCAACGCCGAGACCCTGCTGCCGCTGCTCGCACGACACGGGCTGGCCCTGCGCCACGAACGCCTCGCCGAAACCGATCGCAGCCTCGAGACCAGCCTGCGCCTGCACCCGGCGCGAGATGCCGCCACGGCATCGCTCAACGCGGCGCTGAATGACCTGGACGGCGCGCTGCGTCGCCGCATCGCGACGGCGTCGGCGACGCCGAAGCCGGCCTCCGGCCGGCGCCAATCCGCAACGGGCCGTTGAACGCTGCTTCCGCCGGTGCGACGCGCATGGCACAATTGCAGGCTTGCGCGGCTTGCGCAGCTCCGATCCGGAACCCATGGCCAAAGATGACGTCATCGAAATGGAAGGCACGGTCACCGAGACCCTGCCCAACACGATGTTTCGCGTGCAACTCGAAAACGGCCACATCGTGACCGCACACATCTCCGGCCGCATGCGCAAGAACTACATCCGCATCCTCACCGGCGACAAGGTCAAGGTCGAAATGACTCCCTATGACCTGACCAAGGCACGCATCACCTACCGCAGCAAGTGACGTCAGGATGACGTCATCCCGGCTCGTACAGGGATGTACGG
>JAKAZT010000144.1:0-2138 GCA_021815695.1 Pseudomonadota bacterium | reverse complement strand
CGATCACTCCACGACCGCGGGCAGCTTCTCGGCCGCTTCCGTCGTCACCGCCAGTTCGCCGTCCCGCACGCTCAGACTGACCTTGCCGCCGGCGGCGAGCTTGCCGAACAGCAGCTCGTCGGCCAGCCGGCGCTTGACCTGCTCCTGGATCACCCGTGCCATCGGCCGCGCGCCCATTTGCGGATCGAAGCCATGCTCGGCCAGCCAGTGGCGTGCGTCGGCGTCGACGCCAAGCGCGACATGCTTCTCGTTGAGCTGGGCCTCGAGCTCGATCAGGAACTTGTCGACCACGCGCAGGATGTGCTCGAAATCGAGCGCCTTGAACTGGATGATCGCGTCGAGCCGGTTGCGGAACTCCGGCGTGAAACCGCGGCGGATCACTTCCATCGCATCCGGCGCGTGGTTCTGCTCGACGAATCCGATCGTGCGCCGCGCCGCCTGCTGCGCGCCGGCATTGGTGGTCATCACCAGCACCACGTTCTTGAAGTTGGCCTCGCGACCGTTGGTGTCGGTCAGCGCGCCACGGTCCATCACCTGCAACAGGATGTTGAACACGTCCGGGTGCGCCTTCTCGATCTCGTCGAGCAGCAGCACGCAGTGCGGATGCTTGGTGACCGCCTCGGTCAGCAGGCCGCCCTGATCGAATCCGACATAGCCCGGGGGCGCGCCGATCAGGCGCGAGACGGAGTGCCCCTCCATGTACTCGGACATGTCGAAGCGGATCAGTTCGATGCCGAGTTGCAGCGCCAGCTGGCGCGTGACCTCGGTCTTGCCGACGCCGGTCGGCCCGGCCAGCAGGAAGCATCCGATCGGCTTCTGCGGATTGGCCAGACCCGAGCGGGCCATCTTGATCGACGCCGCCAGCGACTCGATCGCCTCGTCCTGGCCGAACACGACCATCTTCAGGTTGCGCTCGAGGCTCTTCAGCACGTCGCGGTCGGACGCCGACACCTGCTTGGGCGGAATGCGCGCCATGCGCGCGACGATGTATTCGATGTCCGGCACATCCACCGATGCGGCGCGCTGGGATGCCGGCAGCAGGCGCTGGCGCGCACCGGCCTCGTCGATCACATCGATGGCCTTGTCCGGCAGCAGCCGGTCGGGGATGTGGCGTACCGACAGGTCCACCGCGGCGCGCAGCGCCTCGGCGGTGTACTGCACGCTGTGGTGTTCCTCGAAGCGCGACTGCAGCCCCTTGAGAATCTCGATGCTGTCGGCGGCGGTCGGCTCGACCACGTCGATCTTCTGGAAGCGCCGTGCCAGCGCACGGTCCTTCTCGAACACGCCGCGGTATTCCTGGAAGGTGGTCGAGCCGATGCAGCGCAACTCGCCCGAGGCCAGCACCGGCTTGATCAGATTGGATGCGTCCATGGTGCCGCCGGAAGCCGAACCGGCACCGATGATGGTGTGAATCTCGTCGATGAACAGAATCGCCCTGGGCTCCTTCTTGAGCTGGCCGATCACCGCCTTCAGCCGCTTCTCGAAGTCGCCGCGATACTTGGTCCCCGCCACCAGCGCACCAAGATCGAGCGCCCAGATGGTGGTGTCCTTGAGTATCTCGGGCACGTCGCCCTCGACGATCCGCCGCGCCAGACCCTCGGCCAGCGCGGTCTTGCCGACGCCGGCCTCGCCGACATAGAGCGGATTGTTCTTGCGGCGCCGGCACAGCACGTGGACGGTGCGCTCGATCTCCTCGGCGCGCCCGATCAGCGGATCGATCTTGCCCTGTCGTGCCAGTTCGTTGAGGTTGCTGGCGAACTCGGTCAGCGGATTGCCCTTCGCCTCGCCGCCCTCCTCGCCGGCCTCGCGGTCGCCCGCGCCCGGCTGCTGGACCGGCGCCTCGTGGCCGATCTTGGCGATGCCGTGCGAGATGAAGTTGACCGCATCGAGACGGGTGATCTCCTGCTGGCCGAGAAAATACACCGCGTGCGAGTCCTTCTCGCCGAACACCGCCACCAGCACATTGGCGCCGGTCACTTCCTTGCGGCCCGACGACTGCACGTGATAGACCGCGCGCTGCAGCACGCGCTGGAAACCCAGCGTGGGCTGGGTATCGCGCTCGTCACCCTCGGGCAGCACCGGCACGGTCTGCGCGATGACGTCGCGCAACTCGCGGCCCAGCCGTTCCAGATCGGTGC
>JAKAZT010000030.1 GCA_021815695.1 Pseudomonadota bacterium | reverse complement strand
CTTTCCAGCCAGTCGAAATGCAGCGCAACCTCGCGACACTTGTTCGATTGCAGCGGCCCGATCAGATGCCATTCGAGATCGAGATCGGCCAGTGCGCGCTGCTTGACCAACGCTTCCTGCACGTAGTTCTCGCCGAAGGCGCGCTGCCCCTGCGCCGCCAGTGCACGCAGCGCCGCGGCGGGCCGGGTCTTGCTGACGGCGAGCAGGCGCACTTCGCGCGCGGCGGCAAGCACCGATTGGCGCGCCGCAGCATAACTTTCCGGAGGCGTGTTCATCGGCGCATGCCTGCCGGATGGCGCGCGCTATACTCGGGCGCGTCACCGCTGGAAATGTGCGTCAACGCACGGGGGATGTCGCGCATGGATATTGCCGAACTGCTGGCTTTCTCGGTCAAGAATAAAGCCTCCGACCTGCATCTGTCCGCCGGCCTGCCGCCGATGATCCGCGTCGATGGCGATGTGCGCCGCATCAACATCCCGGCGCTCGACCACAAGCAGGTGCACACGCTGATCTACGACATCATGTCGGACAAGCAGCGTCGCGACTACGAGGAGTTCCTCGAGGTCGATTTCTCGTTCGAGATCCCCGGCCTGGCACGCTTTCGCGTCAACTCGTTCAACCAGAATCGCGGCGCCGCGGCGGTGTTTCGCACCATTCCCTCCGAGGTGCTGACGCTGGAGGACCTGGCCACACCCAAGATCTTCAAGGAGCTGATCGAGCAGCCGCAAGGCCTGATCCTGTGCACGGGGCCGACCGGATCCGGCAAGTCGACCACGCTGGCGGCGATGGTCGACCACGTCAACAAGAACGAATACGGCCACATCCTCACCATCGAGGATCCGATCGAGTTCGTGCACACCTCGCAGAAATGCCTGATCAACCAGCGCGAAGTCCACCGGGACACGCATGGCTTCAACGAGGCGCTGCGCTCGGCGCTGCGCGAGGATCCCGACTACATCATGGTCGGCGAAATGCGCGACATCGAGACCATCCGCCTGGCGCTGACCGCCGCGGAGACCGGCCATCTGGTGTTCGCCACGCTGCACACGTCCTCGGCGGCAAAGACCATCGACCGCATCATCGACGTGTTTCCCGCCGGCGAGAAGCCGATGGTGCGCTCGATGCTGTCGGAGTCGCTGCGCGCGGTGATCGCGCAGTCGCTGCTGAAGAAGGTGGGCGGCGGCCGCATCGCCGCGCACGAGATCATGGTCGGCATTCCCGCCATCAGGAACCTGATCCGCGAGGACAAGGTCGCGCAGATGTACTCGTCAATCCAGACCGGCCAGCAGTACGGCATGCAGACCATGGACCAGTGCCTGCAGGATCTGGTGCGTCGTGGCCTGGTGACGCGCCAGCAGGCGCTCTCCTACGCCAAGAACAAGGAAGTGTTCAAGTGATCGCGGGAGGCGGTCATCCCGTGCGGCGCCGGGCGAGCCGGGGCGTTTGCGCGATGCATTGAAGCGCATTGCGCGCGATGGCGAGCGCCAAAGGCAGGATGCCGAAGGCCGGACTGCTTGCCGGGACAGGCATGTCGGGATTGCAACGCGATGACACGGGATCCAGATTGAAAACCGGAGCGATGCCATGAGCACCATCGATTTCACCTCGTTCCTCAAGCTGATGGCGCACAAGAAGGCGTCCGATCTGTTCATCACCGCCGGCATGCCGCCGTCGATGAAGGTCAACGGCCGCATTGCGCCGATCACCCAGAACCCGCTCACCGCGCAGCAGTCGCGCGACATGGTGCTGAACGTGATGACGCCCTCGCAGCGCGAGGAGTTCGAGAAGACCCACGAGTGCCAGTTCGCGATCAGCGTGTCGGGCGTCGGCCGCTTTCGCGTCAGCTGCTTCTACCAGCGCAATTGCGTCGGCATGGTGCTGCGGCGCATCGAGACGCGCATCCCGACGGTCGAGGAGCTGAGCCTGCCGCCGATCATCAAGCAGCTGGCGATGACCAAGCGCGGCATCATCATCTTCGTCGGCGCCACCGGCACCGGCAAGTCGACCTCGCTGGCGGCGATGATCGGTTACCGCAACCAGAACTCGACCGGACACATCATCACCATCGAGGATCCGATCGAGTACGTGCACAAGCACGAGGGATGCATCATCACCCAGCGCGAACTCGGCATCGACACCGACAGCTGGGAGAACGCACTGAAAAACACCCTGCGCCAGGCTCCCGACGTGATCATGATCGGCGAGGTGCGCACGCGCGAGACGATGGAGCACGCGGTCAACTTCGCCGAGACCGGACACCTCTGCCTGTGCACGCTGCACGCCAACAACGCCAACCAGGCGCTCGACCGCATCATCCATTTCTTTGCCGAGGATCGCCGCGAGCAGCTCTACATGGACCTGTCGCTGAATCTCAAGGGCATCGTCGCGCAGCAGCTGATTCCGACCCCGGACGGCAAGGCACGACGGGTCGCGATGGAGGTGATGCTGGGCACGCCGCTGGTGCAGGACTACATCCGCAAGGGCGAGGTGCACAAGCTCAAGGACGTGATGAAGGAGTCCACCAATCTCGGCATGCGCACCTTCGACCAGAGTCTGTTCGAGCTGTACCAGGCGGGCGAGATTTCGTACGAGGATGCGCTGCGCCACGCCGACAGTGCCAACGAGGTGCGCCTGCGCATCAAGCTGTCGCGCGGTGGTGACGCGCACACGCTGGTCGAAGGTCTGGGCGACGTGCAACTGGCCGAACAGCGCTGAGCGGATGCCGCGGCGTCCGGGTTGAGCGGGCGTTGCGCGCAGCGCCCGCGGTCAGCGGCCGAGCACCTCGGCCAGCACGGCCATGCGCACGAACACGCCGTTGGCAACCTGCTCGAGGATGCGCGAGTGTGCGCCGTCGGCCACGTCGGAAGCGATCTCGATGCCGCGGTTGATCGGTCCCGGATGCATCACCATGCAATCCGGCGCGGCACGCTTCAGACGCGCCGCATCGAGACCGTAGCAGCTGAAATAGGCGGCTTCGTCCGGCAACTGGGTCGCCGCCATGCGTTCCTTCTGCAGGCGCAGCATGATCACGACATCGGCCCCCGCGATCGCGGCGTCGAAATCCTCCATCACCCGGCAGCCGCGAAACTCGGCTGCTGCCGGCAGCAGCGCCGCGGGTCCGCACAGGCGGATCTCGCGCACGCCCAGCGCACCGAAAGCGTGAACGTCGGAACGCGCCACCCGCGAGTGCAGCACGTCGCCGCAGATCGCCACCGTCAGCGCGTGCAGGTCGCGACGATGCTGGCGCACCGTCAGTGCGTCGAGCAGACCCTGGGTCGGGTGCGCGTGATTGCCGTCACCGGCATTGATCACCGCGACGCCGCTGGCGGCGTGCCTGACCAGATACTCCGGCGTGCCGGATTCGCGATGCCGCACCACCAGTGCGTCGAGATGCATCGCTTCCAGCGTGTGCAGGGTGTCGAGCAGGGTTTCGCCCTTGCTGGTCGAGGAGTTGCCGAGATCGAAATTGACCACGTCGGCGCCCAGCCGGCGCGCCGCCAGTTCGAAGGAGGTGCGCGTGCGCGTGGACGGCTCGAAGAACAGGTTGAGTACGGTGCGGCCGGCCAGCAGGTCGAGCTTGCGGGTGCCGTGCGCGCAAGCCTCGCGCAGCGACTCGGCGCGGTCGAGCAGTCGTGTCAGGGTGTCGGCGTCGAGATGCTCGAGGCTGATCAGGTGACGCAGTCGTGCGCTCATGCGGATTCGCCCAGCCAGGTTTCGAGGATGACGGCGGCGGCCATGGCGTCGAGGCTCTGTGCGTCGCGTCGGCGCGACAGTCCGGCCGCGCGCGCGCCGGCGAAGCGCCGCGCCGCCTCCTGCGAGGTGTGGCGCTCGTCGGCCAGGTGCACCGGCAGGCGGTAGCGTTCGCCGAGATGCGCCGCGAAGCGCCGCGCGCCGCGCGAGACGGCCTGCTCGCCGCCGTCGAGGGTCAACGGCAGGCCGACCACCAGCGCGGCCGGCTGCCAGGCGTCGATCAGCGCATCGAGCTGCGGCCACTCCGGTTCGCCGTTGCGTGCCGCGACCGTCTTCAACGCGCGCGCGCTGGAAGTGACGCGCTCACCGACGGCGACGCCGATGCAACGGGTGCCGAAGTCGAAGCCGAGCACGCAGGCCGGCGCCGCCTTCATGCGTGGCCGGCGTAGTGCGCCAGGCGCGCAGCATCGACGCCGACGCGCGCGGCGGCCGTCGACCAGCGCTGCCCGAGCGCGGTATCGAACAGCAGCGGCTCGTCGGCCTCGACCGTCAGCCAGGCGTTGTCGCGCAGTTCCTGCTCGAGCTGGCCGGCTTCCCAGCCGGCGTAGCCCAGTGCCACCAGCGCGCGGCTGGGGCCGCGGCCGGCCGCCATCGCCTCGAGGATGTCGCGCGAGGTGGTCAGCGCCAGGCGCTCGTTGATGCGATAGCTGGACGTCCAGTGGCCCTCGGCAGGGTGCAGCACGAAGCCGCGTTCGGGTTGCACCGGGCCGCCGCTCAGCACCGGCTGCTCGGCGGTGCCGATGTCCTCGCAGGGCAACTGCATCTGCTGCAGCAGCGCGCCCAGCCGGTAGTCGGACAGGCGGTTGATCAACAGGCCCATGGCACCGTCCTCGCCGTGCTGACAGACGAAGGCCACGCCATGCTCGAAGTTGGGGTCGCGCAGGCCCGGCATCGCGATCAGCAGATGACCGGTGAGGAATGAGATCGCACTCATGGGGCCATTCTACGGGCAGCGGGCTGAATGCCGTCAGCCGCCATCGCTGGCGTCGCGCAGCACGTTGCCGGGCAGGAACTGCCAGGTTCGGGTGATGTAGAGCTCGTCCACGCGACTCCTGACCACCGGCAACGGCGGAAACGGCGCCGCCAGGCGCACGATGCGGATGGCGGCATCATCCAGCACCTGGTGTCCCGAGCCCTTGATCACGTCGATGCTGGCAATGCTGCCGTCACGGTGCAGTCCGACCGTGAGCACGAGCTGGCCGTGCAGTTCGCGGCGGCGCGCTTCATCGGGGTAGTTCAGGTTGCCGACGCGTTCGATGCGTGCCACCCATGCGCGCATGTAGGCCGCATAGGCGTACTCGCGCGTGTTGGCGGAGATGAACTTGCGTCGCGGGCGTTTGGCGTAGGCCTCGCTCTCGGCGCGCACCTCGGCGGCCAGGCGGGCCATTTCCAGGCGCTGCTCGATCGGTATCACGGCCGGCGGCAACGCCTGCAGCGGTGCCTGCGTGTGCTGCGGCGCGCTGGTCATCCGCACGCTGGCGTGCAGCCGGGTGAGCACCTCCGGGCCGCTGGCCGCCTGTGGTTGCGGTGCCGCCGGATCGAGCGCCCGCGGCGCGGCGCCTTCGGCCTCGGGCAGCGGACCGCTGGTCGGGCTGCCGGGCAGCCGCGCACGCGCATTGTCGCCACCGCCGGCGTTGTTGGCCTGGGCCAGAAAGTCGGCTCGGCGCGGGGTCTCGCCGTTGGCGGTATTGAGCAGGGTGACGTCGAGCGCCGGCAGACTCGGGCGCGGCTTCTCGATGCGAAAGGTGATGCCGAGGATCACCACCGCATGCAGCAGCAGCGAAAACAGCAGCGTCACGCCGAGGCGGTCTCCGGCCTCGGCAGGGCGGGCCGGCGCATTCACGCGGGCAGGTTCTCGATGGCATCGAACAGCATGCCGGCGATATTAAGGCCGGAGGCGGCGTCAATCTCGCGCGCGCAGGTCGGTGATGTGACGTTGATCTCGGTGAGGTAGTCGCCGATGACATCGAGACCGACGAACAGCAGTCCGCGCTTCACCAGATCAGGCGCCACCTGGGCGACGATCCAGCGGTCGCGTTCGCTCAGCGGCACGACGCTGCCGCGCCCGCCGGCGGCGAGGTTGCCGCGGAACTCGTCGCCTTGCGGCACGCGCGCCAGGGCAAAGGGCACCGCGGTGCCGGCGACCACCAGGATGCGCTTGTCGCCGGCGCGGATCTCGGGGATGAACCGCTGCGCCAGCGCGAAGTGCTGGTCGTCGCCGACCAGGGTCTCGAGGATCACGTTGAGATTGGGATCGTGGCCGTGGCTGCGGAAAATGCCGCGGCCGCCCATGCCGTCCAGCGGCTTGAGCACCACCTCGCCGTGCTGCAGCGCGAACTGCCGCAGCGCATCGCGGTCGCGCGCCACCAGACTCGGCGCGCAGCACTGCGGAAATTGCAGCGCATAGAGCTTCTCGTTGCAGTCACGCAGCGCGCGTGGATCGTTGATCACCCGCACGCCGAGGCGCTGCGCCGCTTCCAGTACCAGGGTGTCGTAGAGGAATTGCGCGTCCAGCGGCGGATCCTTGCGCGCCAGCAGGATGTCCACCGTGGTCAGAGGCTGCCACTGCGCGTCACCTCGCCGGAACCAGCTCGCGGCATCGTCGTTGACGGTCAGCGGCGCCAGCCGTGCGCACGGTGTGCCGTCGCGCAGCGCGAGATCGCCTTGTTGCAGGTAGCGCAGGTGGTGACCGCGGCGCTGCGCCTCCAGCAGCAGTGCGAAGGTGGTGTCCTTGCCGATCTTGATCTGCTCGACGGGATCCATCAGGACGGCGACGGTCAGGGCCATGGTCTGCTCCGCGGGGGGTTTTGCTGAAGTGTGGAATGACAAGGACTTGCAGGATGAACTTGACAGAGTTGATAAACGCGCGTTAAACAGCCGTCGGAGCGATGATGATCGCGCATCGGGCGACAGCCGGAGCGCCGTCGGCGCGATCGCGATCCGGCGCCGACCGCAGTCGCCAACTCAAGGCATGCGATTTGCTTCATATACAGCCGCGCGACCTGGGCGCGGCAAGGGTGGATACGTGGAAGAGCATACGAAACAGGGTGGCCTCGGCGGATTGCGCGTGATGGTGATCGACGATTCCAAGACCATCCGCCGTACTGCCGAAACGCTGCTCAAGAAAGAGGGCTGCGACGTCGTCACCGCAGTGGACGGCTTCGAGGCGCTGGCCAAGATTTCCGATCTGCAGCCGCACATCATCTTCGTCGACATCATGATGCCGCGCCTCGACGGCTACCAGACCTGCGCGCTGATCAAGAACAACCAGGCTTTCCGCGCGACGCCGGTGATCATGCTCAGTTCCAAGGACGGCCTGTTCGACAAGGCCCGAGGCCGCATCTGCGGGTCCGACCAGTATCTGACCAAGCCCTTCACCCGCGAAGAACTGCTCGGCGCCATCCGGCGCCACGTCGATCTCCATTCGAGCTGACGCGAATCCAGGACCCATGGCGCACATCCTCATCATCGACGACTCTCCCACCGACGTGCGCGTGTTCACCACGCTGCTCGAGAAGGCGGGACACCGCGTTTCCAGCGCCGGCAACGCCGACGACGGCATCGCCATGGTCAAGCGCGCGCGCCCGGACCTGGTGATCATGGATGTCATCATGCCCGGCATGAACGGCTTCCAGGCCACGCGCACGCTCAGCCGCGATGCCGAGACGCAGCATGTGCCGATCCTGATCATCACCACCAAGTCGATGGAAACCGATCGCGTCTGGGGTCTGCGCCAGGGCGCCAAGGACTTCATCACCAAGCCGGTGGCCGAGAAGGAACTGCTGGCGCGAATCCAGAAACTTCTGCCGGGTGGCGGGTGAGAACGCGATGAGCGCGATCGCCATCATGCCGCCCTTCGAGCTGCTCGCCGAGTACGAGCGGCTCAGTCTGGCTCACGTCGCCGGCATGCCCGAGCAGATCGAGGCCGAGGGCTTGTGGCGCGGCATCGGATTCCGCATCGGCACGCGGCTGCTGGTCAGCAGCATCAGCGAAGTCAACGAACTGCTGACTCCGCCGGCACTGACGCCGGTACCCGGTACCCGCGGCTGGCTGCTGGGAGTCGCCAACGTGCGCGGCAACCTGATTCCGGTGGTGGATCTTGGCGGATTCCTGTTCGGCGAACGCGTGTTGCTGACGGACCAGAGCCGCGTGCTGCTGGTGCGCCAGCAGGGCGGCAGCGTCGGCCTGCTGGTCGACGAGGTGCTGGGTCAGCGCAACCTGACCCTTGACCAGCGCGCCGGCGCGGAAGGCGAAGCCGACGAGCGCCTGCAACGCTTTGTCGAGGAAAACGTGACGGTGGCGGAACAGCGCCTCGGTGTGTTCAGCATGACGCGTCTGGCGCGAGCGCCGGATTTCCAGCAAGCGGCGGTGTGATCGATGCCGCGGTCCGATTCGAGGGTGAGGTGAAGCATGAGTGCGACCAGTGGTGCCATCGGTAGGGAACGCGGCTACACGGGGCTGATCGTCCTGCTGGTGCTGGCGATCGGTTTTGCGGCGTTCGATTTCTTCCTGCTCAACCAGAAGAACGGCGAAGACCGCCGGGCGGCGCAGATCACCACGCAGATCCAGGTGCTCTCGCAGCAGACGGCCAAGTTCGCGATCGAGTCGGCGAGCGGCAACATCGACTCCTTCAAGGAACTCGACGCCACCCGCAACACCATCGACGCGCTGATCCGGAAGCTCAACAACGGCGATCGCGAAACCGGCATGCCCGGTTATGCCAATGCCGGCGCCGGCGTGGCCGGCGCGATGGCCGGACTGAACAAGTCCTGGGCCCAGCTGGATGGCGACCTCAGCAAGATCCTGCGCAACCAGGCGCTGGTGCTCAACTCGGCCCAGCAGGCCGGCACCTTCGACAGCCAGATGCCGGTGCTCAACTCGCGCATGGACGAGGTGGTCAACATCCTGCAGCAGAAGAACGGCAGCGCATCGCAGACCTTCACCGCCGCGCGCCAGATGCTGCTGGCCGACCGCATGATCCGCCGCACCCAGGAGATCCTGCAGGGCGGTGATTCGGCGCAGACCGCGGCCGACGGCCTTGCCCGCGACGCCCAGCTCTACGGCGCGGTGCTCTCCGGCCTGATCGACGGCAATTCCGAAGTGGGCGTGCGCGCCCTGAACGACGCCGCCGGCACGCGCATCCTCACTGACATCCGCAAGAACTGGGTCAGCCTGTCCGATCCGGTCAACAAGCTGCTGGCTGCCGCGCCGACGCTGGTCGAGGTCAAGGACGCCGCCAACCAGGCCTCGGTCGACTCGCAGAGCGTACTGCTGCGCGCCAACGACGTTTCCGATCGCCTCGGCAAGCTGCCGACCCTGCGCCTGTTCCCGAACGTCTGGTTCGGCCTGCTGGGTGCCGGTGCCGCGGTACTGTTCGCGCTGTTGCTGGTCGTCACCCTGGTGCGCGACCAGCGTCGCCGTTACGAGGTCACCGCCGATCTCAACCAGCGCAACCAGGAAGCGATTCTGCGCCTGCTCGACGAGATGGGTTCGCTGGCCGAAGGCGACCTGACCGTCAAGGCGACCGTCACCGAAGACATCACCGGCGCGATCGCCGACTCGGTCAATTTCGCGGTCGAGGCGCTGCGCAGCCTGGTATCCACCATCAACGAGACGGCGGTGCAGGTGTCGGCCGCCGCGCAGGAGACGCAGGCCACGGCCATGCACCTCGCCGAAGCCGCCGAACACCAGGCGCAGCAGATCACCTCGGCCTCCGCCGCGATCAACGAGATCGCGGTGTCGATCGACGAGGTGTCGAAGAACTCGGCCGAGTCGGCCGACGTGGCGCAGCGCTCGGTGGCGATCGCCGGCAAGGGCGCCGGCATCGTGCGCCAGACCATCGCCGGCATGGACTCGATCCGCGACCAGATCCAGGAAACCTCCAAGCGCATCAAGCGGCTCGGCGAGTCCTCGCAGGAAATCGGCTCGATCGTCGAGCTGATCAACGACATCGCCGAGCAGACCAACATCCTGGCCCTGAACGCGGCCATCCAGGCGGCCTCGGCCGGCGAGGCCGGTCGCGGCTTCGCGGTCGTCGCCGACGAAGTGCAGCGACTGGCCGAACGCTCGTCGAACGCCACCAAGCGCATCGAAACCCTGGTCCAGACGATTCAGTCCGATACCAACGAGGCGGTCAGCTCGATGGAGCAGACCACGGCCGAGGTGGTTTCGGGTGCGCGCCTGGCCGAGGACGCCGGCACCGCGCTGGGCGACATCGAAAAGGTGTCCAGCGATCTTGCCGACCTGATTCAGAACATCTCCGAGGCGGCGCGCCAGCAGTCGGCCGCGGCGACCAACAT
This sequence comes from Pseudomonadota bacterium, assembly GCA_021815695.1. Lineage (GTDB taxonomy): Bacteria > Pseudomonadota > Gammaproteobacteria > Xanthomonadales > Rhodanobacteraceae > Metallibacterium. Next base: position 10,343 of record JAKAZT010000030.1, on the reverse strand, counting down.
TTCGGCGACGATGAACGTGATTCAGGAGATCACGACGCAGACCTCCACCGGTGCCAGTCAGACCGCCGAATCGATCGGCAACCTGGCGCAGATGGCCAACGATCTGCGCCGCTCGGTCGCGGACTTCAAGCTGCCCGGTTGACGGGCGTCACTGAGCGGAGGCGGCGAAGCGCATGGCGGTGGCGATCGGCCCCACGACTCCCGGCATGGCCTTGCCCGGCATGAATGCGGAACTGTTTGCGCGCTGGGCGCAGCTGCTGGAACAGCGTACCGGCGTCGTCGTCGCGCCGGCACGCATGGCGTTTCTGGTCGGCGCCGTTCGCTCGCGCATGCGCGAGGCCGGCTTCGGCGATTACGAGGCCTATTTTCGCCTGGTCAACGCCGGTGCCGCCGGCGCGGTCGAATGGGCCACCCTGGTCGATCGCCTGACCGTGCACGAAACGCGGTTCTTTCGCCACCCGCCCTCGCTGGACCTGATCGCACGGCGCTGGCTGCCGGAGCGCGTCGCCGCCGGCCAGGAACGCCTGCACGCGTGGAGCGTCGGCTGCGCCAGCGGCGAGGAGGCCTGGTCGCTGGCCATGGTCATCGATCATGCGCTGGCCGCGCTCGGCCACGGACCGACCTATGGCATCACCGCCAGCGATGTCAGTCATGCCGCGTTGGCGGCGGCGCGCAGCGCACGGTACCCGGCAGCGCGATTGGCCGAGATCCCGCTGGAATACCGCAGCGTCTATGCCGAGATGAAGGACGACGATGCCTTCGCGCCGATCGAGCGCCTGCGCCGGCGCGTCGGTTTCGCCCGCGTCAATCTGCTGCATGCCGCCGCCGCGCCGCTCAAGCGCCTCGACCTGATCTATTGCCAGAACGTGCTGATCTACTTCGCGCGCGAGCGCCGCCGCGAGCTGCTGGACGGACTGGCAGGACTGCTGGAGCCGGGCGGTCTGCTGGTACTCGGCGCCGGCGAAGTCACCAGCTTCAGTCACCCCGCGCTGACCCGCGTCGCCGCCACCGGCACGCTGGCCTATCTGCGCAACCGCTGAGATCCGCCATGCGACTCGACGAAGACATCGACTTCACCACGCTGACCTGGGTCAAGGGGGAGCTCGACGAAACCCTGAAGCAGGCGCGGCAGGCGCTCGAGGTCTATGTCGAAGACCCGGCCGACGCCAGCCAGATGCGTTTCTGCGCGACCTACCTGCACCAGGTGCAGGGCACCCTGCGCATGGTCGAGCTGTACGGCGCGGCGATGGTGATCGAGGACATGGAGCAGTTGGCGCAGGCGCTGCTCGATGGCCGCGTGCGCCAGCCGGACGAGGCCTACGCCGCGCTGATGCGCGGCATGGTGCAGATGCCGGATTACCTGGAGCGTCTGCAGAGCGGTCATCGCGACATCCCGATCGTGCTGCTGCCGCTGATCAACGACCTGCGCGCGTGCCGTGGCGAGAAGCTGGTCTCCGAGGCGATGCTGTTCACGCCGGAGCTGAACACGCCGCTGCCGGCCGATGCGCCGGGTGCCGCCGCCGCGCAGGCGCCGGCAGCCCAGCAGCGCGCGCTGACCGCCTTGCGCTCACGCTTCCAGGCGCCGTTGCTGGCGTGGTTCCGCAACCAGGGCAGCGCACCGGCTCATCTGGCGATGATGCGGCAGGTGCTCGACGCCGTCGGTGCCGAATGCTACAGCGTGCCCGGACGGCGCCTCTGGTGGATCACCTCGGGCGTGGTCGAGGGTCTGCAGCAGGGCCTGCTCGAGGAGCACAGCGTCGCCGTCAAGCAGCTGATCGGGCGCGTCGACCGCTGCATGCGCACGCTGATCGAGCAGGGCGAAGTGGCGCTGGCGCGAGGCGAAGCCGAAGAGCTTGCGCGCAGCCTGCTTTACTACGTCGCCCAGGCCAAGCCCGGTTCCGCGCGTCTGGACTCGATCCGTCACACCTACCGCCTGGATCGCCTGTTGCCCAGCCAGCGCGAGCTGGAACATGCGCGTGGGGCGATGGCGGGACAGAACCGCGCCTTGCTCGATACCGTCGCCAAGGCGATCAAGGAGGATCTGCTGCGGGTCAAGGACGCCCTCGACCTGTTCCTGCGCAATGCCGGCGGCGATCCCGCGCAACTCGGCGGCCAGGCCGACGTGCTCGGACGCGTCGCCGATACCCTGGGCATGCTCGGATTGGGCGTGCCGCGGCGAGTGGTCAACGAACAGCGCCAGATCGTCAACGAGATCGCCGGTCACACGCGCGCCGCCGACGAGAGCACCCTGCTCGATGTGGCCGGTGCGCTGCTGTATGTCGAGGCCTCGCTGGACGATCACATCGACCGTCTCGGCGCCGAGGATACCGACGAGGCCCCGGCGGCGCTGCCCAAGGCCGAGGCCCGGCGCATTCTCGAGGCGCTGACGCACGAGGCGGTCATCAATCTGGGCAAGGTGAAGGACGACATCGTCGCCTTCATCGAATCGCCCTGGGATCACGCCCGCGTCGAGCAGATCCCCGCCTTGCTGGAGGAGATCGGCGGTGCCCTGCGCATGCTCGATCTGCAGCGGCCCGCCGAACTGCTGGTCGGCATCGCGCGCTTCGTGCACAACGAGCTGGTCGCCGATCGCCGCATTCCCACCGCCGAGCAGATGGACCTGCTGGCCGATGCCCTGACGTCGGTGGAGTACTACCTGGAGGCCGCGCGCGAGCAGCGCCCCAATCGCGAGCGCATCCTCGATGTCACCGAGCGCAGCCTGTCCGCGCTGGGCTACTGGCCGGTACCGCCCCTGCGTCAGCGCGCTGCTTCGGCCGCCGCGGTCGCGGCGCCGCTCCCGACCGCGGGCGAAGCGTTGCCCGCGAACACTGCCGGCATGCCGGTCGCGGACGCGGTCGAGTTGACCGAATCGGTGAGCATTGCCGCGGGCAGCGACCTCGGCGACCTGGTGGTCGGCGAGTCCGGCTCGCCGGCGATGCACGGCGCGGATGTCGCCGGACTGCGGCTGGCCGAAACCGAGGCCACTGCGCCACCGGCCGGCGAAGACGGCGACTGGATCGAAATCGAGGAGGAGGTCGAAGAGCAGATGCAGGTCGGCGAGCTGACCACTCCGGCCGGCTTCCAGGCGGCTGCCGACGAGATCGACGCCGAGATCCGCGAGGTGTTCGTCGACGAGGTTCAGGAAGAGATCAACGGCCTCGGCGTCAGCGTGCCGGCGTGGCTGGCACAGGTCGATCATCTCGATGCGCTGAAGCCGATCCGGCGTGCCTTCCACACGCTCAAGGGATCGGGACGCCTGGTGGGCGCGCTGACCCTGGGCGAGTTCGCCTGGAAGATCGAGAACATGCTCAACCGTGTGCTCGACCACAGCATCGCACCCGACATCAAGGTGCAGGCGCTGGTGCAGCACGCCGTCGCCGCCCTGCCGGCGCTGCTCGCGGCGCTGCGCGGCGCTGCCGACCAGCACGCCCCGCTGGCCGCGATCATGCAGGCGGCAGACCGCCTTGCCGCCGGCGAGCCGGCCAGCGTCGAGCAGTTTCTGCAGCCGACACGTTTCGAGACCGTTCGCCGGGTCATCAGGCGCCGGGTGCCGCGTGCTCCCGATGCCGCCGCGCTCGCCGCCGCGGTGCCGGGAGCGGCGCTGGCCGGAGTCGGGGCCGAGGAGATCGGCGGTGCGCCATTCGGGCATGCGGTGATCGAGTTGCCTGCGCTGCCGCCGGTCGACGCGGTGCTGCTGGAGATCCTGCGCAGCGAGGTCGTGCAGCATCTTTCCACGGTCCGCGATTACCTGGCTGCCTGCCAGGTGCAGCCGCAGCCGGTCAGCGAGCCGCTGCTGCGCGCCGTGCATACGCTCAACGGCGCCATCGCGATGGTCGATATCCCGGTGATCGGCCATGTGCTGGCGCCGTTCGAGAGCTATCTCAAGCGCCTGCGCGCGCTCGATCAGGTGCCTGCCGCGGATGGCGTGCAGGCACTCGCGGACGCTGCCACCCTGATCGAGCAGGTGATGGCGCAATACGATGCGATCACTCCGGTGTTGCCGGATTCCGGCCCGCTGGCCGCGCGTGTCGCCGCTTTGCGCGACGCGCTGCCGGAGCCGCAGCTGGCGCATCCGGTCTACGAATTGCCGGTCGAGGACACATCCGGCAGCGCGACGGAATCCCCGTCGCCGTCGGCCGCAGATGATGACGAACCGCAGTCGGTGCAAGCTCCGCTGGATGCCGCGGCGGCGGACGCGGAAGATGCGCGCATCGAGGCCTGGCTGGCCGAGTTCACCGCGCCCGGCGCGGCGGTGTCGATCGCACCCGCTTCACCCGCGGGCGTTGCCGATGATCTCACCGCGCTGCTGATGGAATCCTTCGAGTCCGGAGCGCGGGATGCCGCGGATGCGCCCGATCAGGACACGGCCGAGGCTGAACGGTCGCCGTTCCCGCCGGAAGATGACGCGATCAGTGCCGCATCCCTGACGGATAGCGCGGCCGCGCCGGTCAGCGCCGACGCCGAACAAGCCGCATGGCTCGCCGCGGAGGCGACCGCAGAGGAAGCTTTCGCAGCGGAGCCGGGCGCGCTCGAGGATGCCGCCGGGCCGGATGCGGTCGCATTGCCCGCGCCCGATGAGCCGGCGCAGGCCGCCGACAGCGCCTCCGCGGTGTTCACCGCCTCGGCGCCACTGCCGCCGTTTCCCGAGGACGTGCAGCCGGAGGGCGCGCTGGATCTGCCCGACCTCGATGCCGATCTGCTGGAGATCTTCGTGCAGGAGGGCGCGGACATCCTCGACCACGCGGACGGCCAGATCGCCGGTCTGCGGATGGCGCCGCATCAGCGCGAGTTCGTGTCGGGCCTGCAGCGTGACCTGCATACCCTCAAGGGCGGCGCGCGCATGGCCGGACTGGCACCGATCGGCGATCTGGCGCACGCGATGGAGACGCTGCTGGAGGCGGTCGGCGAGGGTCGGCGCGTGCCCGAGCCGCTGGTGATCGAGTCGCTCGAACGCGGCTTCGACCGCCTGCACGAGATGGTGCAGCGCATCGCCCAGCACCGCGCGATCGCGATGCCGGAGCGGGCGATCGAGCGTTTCGAGGCGCTGGCCGCCGGCCGCGGTGTCGCGGTCGAATCGGCAGCGTCCACCAGCGCCGGGGTCGCCGCGCGGACCGTCGTCGTCGAACCCGAGGCGCCGGCTGCCGAGCGGGTGCCGCTGCGGCCGTTGCCGCCGCTCGAGCCCGAGGAGATTCGTGCGCCGCAGGAGATGATCCGCGTGCGCTCGGATCTGCTCGACTCGCTGGTCAACTACGCCGGCGAGGTGTCGATCTACCGCTCGCGCCTCGAGCAGCAGGTCGCCACCTTCCGCTTCAACCTGGTCGAGTTCGAGCAGACCGTCAGCCGTCTGCGCGAGCAGCTGCGCAAGCTCGAGATCGAGACCGAGGCGCAGATCATCGCGCGCTACCAGCGCGAACATCAGGAAACCGGCAGCGCGACATTCGATCCGCTCGAGCTCGATCGCTTCTCGCAGCTGCAGCAGCTCTCGCGCGCGCTGGCCGAGTCGGTATCCGACCTGGTGTCCATCCAGGGCCTGCTCGACGACATCACGCGCCAGTCCGAGACCTTGCTGCTGCAGCAGTCGCGGGTCAGCTCGGATCTGCAGGAAGGCCTCATGCGCACGCGCATGGTGCCGTTCGATGCGCTGGTGCCGAGCTTGCGCCGCACGCTGCGCCAGGCGGCGCAGGAGCTCGGCAAGCGCGCGCAACTGCGCGTCGAGGGCGCCCATGGCGAGATGGACCGCAACCTGCTCGAGCGCATGAAGGCGCCGTTCGAGCACATGCTGCGCAATGCGCTGGCGCACGGCATCGAGTCGCCGGCCGAGCGCCTGCGCGCCGGCAAGCCGGAGGAAGGTCTGGTCACCATCCAGGTCGGCCGCGAGGCGACCGAGGTGGTGATCCGCGTCAGCGACGACGGCCACGGCTTCGACCGCGACGCGATCCGCGCCAAGGCGCTCGAGCGCGGGCTGCTGCGCGAGGACGCGCAGCTGTCCGACCGCGACCTCTACGCTTTCGTGCTCGAAACCGGCTTCTCCACCGCCGAGACGGTGACCCAGCTGGCCGGCCGCGGTGTCGGCATGGACGTCGTCGCCAGCGAGATCAAGCAGCTCGGCGGCACCCTGGTGATCGATTCCCAGCGCGGTCGCGGCACCACGTTCTCGATCCGCCTGCCGTTCACGCTGGCGGTGACCCAGGCGATCCTGGTCAAGCTGGGCGAGAGCATCTACGCACTGCCGATGACCTCGGTGCAGGGCGTGGCGCGCATCGCCCGCGAGGATCTGGCGACGCGGCTGCTGCTCGATGCGCCCAGCTTCACCTATGCCGGCGAGACCTATGCGATCCACGACCTCGGCAGCCTGCTGGGCGTCGGCGCCGGACGCATCGGCGACGAACCGCAGCTGCCGCTGCTGATGCTGCGCAGCGGCGATCAGCGTGCCGCGGTGCGGATCGACTCCGTGGTCGGCTCGCGCGAGATCGTGGTCAAGTCGGTCGGGCCGCAGATCAGTTCGGTGCCGGGCATCTTCGGCGCCACCATCATGGGCGACGGATCGGTGGTGATGATCCTCGATCTCGCGCCGCTGGTACGTCGCAGCGCGGCGCTGGGCCAGCGCGCCGAGGCGGAGGCGGTCGAGGAACTGCTCGAGCTGCAATTGCCGGAGCCGAACACCGAGCCGCGTGCGCGGCCGCTGGTGATGGTGGTGGACGACTCGATCACCATGCGCAAGGTCACCACCCGCGTGCTCGAGCGCAACGATCTCGACGTGATCACCGCAAAGGACGGTCTCGACGCGGTCGAGAAGCTTCAGGAACGCGTACCGGACCTGATGCTGCTCGACATCGAGATGCCGCGCATGGACGGTTACGAGGTCGCTACCTACATGAAGAACGACCCGCGCCTCAAGCGGGTGCCGATCGTGATGATCACCTCGCGTACCGGCGAAAAGCACCGCCAGCGCGCGCTGGAAATCGGTGTCGAGCGCTATCTCGGCAAGCCGTACCAGGAGGCCGAACTGCTGCGCAATGTGCAGGAATTGCTGGAGCCGCATCGTGCCTGAGGTCGCCTCCACCGCGCCTGCCGTGGCCCTGCTGTTCGAGGACGCGGCGCTCGGCGCGCGCCTGCGCCAGGCACTGCTGGATCGCGGCGCGCAGATCGTGCTCGAGGATTCCGCTGCTCATGCGACACCGGCCGCGGTGGCCGGCTGCGGCGCCGAGGTGGTCGTGATCAGCCTCGAGCCCGCGGCCGAGGATGCGATCGAGAGCTTTTACGACGCGCTCGACGGATCGCGGCAGCGCCTGGTGTTCAACGATGCCGAGGCCTCGCGCCGGCTGTCGGGCTGGGATCAGGCGCGCTGGGCGCGTCACCTGGCGGCGAAGATACTCGGCAGCGCCGACGTCGATCCGCCGCGCCCGGCGGATGCCCGCGCGGTCGCTGCGCCGGTGATGGCGGCGGTCGACCAGCCGATGCCCGCTGCGCCGACCGCGGCGCCGCCGGTCGAAACGGAGCGGACGCCCGTGGATACCGCGATGGCGGATCAGCCGGTTGCATCGCTGCCGCCGCTTCCGCATGCGCAGCCCGTCGGACACGATGCGGAAGTGCCCGTTGCGCAGGTGCAAGCATCCGTCGCGTCCGAATCCGGACCGATCAGCGATGCCGAGCTCGCGGCGTTGTTCGAGCTGCTTCCCGCGACGGTCGAGCCGGCTGTCGCGACGACCGTCTCTGCCGCGCCGCTGGTCGACCCGACCGCGCTGGACGACGAAATCGCTGCGCTGCTTGCCGGATCACCGCTACTGGATACCGCGGATGCCGGGCCGCAGGCACCACCCGTCCCGACGCCGGCTGCGGTCGAGGACATCGACGCCTGGCTGGCGCGCGTCAGCGCCGAGCAGGAGCAGGGCACATCGACCGCGCCGGTCAACGCCGCCGCGCCGGTTGCGCCAGTCGCCGTGCGCGACCTCAGTCTGGCGCCGCTGGACGAGATGCCGTCCGCGAGCGTGCCGGTGACGACGGCCGCGCCGGCGACGCTCCCCGATACACCCGACTGGGGGCTGCTCGAGTTCGACCTGCCGGATGGATTCGAGTCCTTGCCGTCGGCGCCTGCCGCGGTGCCGCGGGCTGCCGCCGAATTCGGCATCGAAACCGTATCCGCCGCGGATTATCTGGCGCCGGCGTCCGCGGACGCGGATGACTCGGTGCCTTTCGAGGTGGATCTGGGGGGCCTCGAGCTGATCCCGCTCGAGGAGGCGATGGCGCCGCACGTTGAAGCGACGGCGCACGAAATGAATCTGACGGAGCAACGGTCCACACTGCGTCGCGTCGTGGTCATCGGCGCCTCGATTGGCGGCCCCGAGGCCCTGCACGAGTTTCTCGCCGCGCTTCCAGCGGATCTGCCGGCGGCACTGCTGGTGGCGCAGCATCTCGATGCTGCCTTCAACGGCTCGCTGACCCAGCAGTTGGGGAAAGCCGGCACGCTGCCGGTGCGACTGGCGGACACCGGTGCGTCGCTGCGCCACGGCGAGGTCCTGGTGGTACCGAGCGGCAAGTGCCTGCGCGTCGACCGCAGCGGACGCGTCCGGCTCGAGCCGCTGCCGGCGGACAGCCCTTACGACCCATCGATCGACGACACCTTCACCGCGGTCGCCGAGGCGTTCGGCCCCGATGTGCTGGCGCTGATTCTCTCCGGGATGGCGAGCGACGCGGTCGCGGGTGCGCATGTCGTCGCCGCGCGTGGTGGTCGCGTCTGGGGCCAGGAGCCATCGAGTTGCGTGGTCAGCTCGATGGTGGACGCCGCCGGCAGTGCCGGCCTGATCGGCTATTTCGCCACACCGCGCGATCTTGCCGCGCGACTCGCTTCCGAACTGGGCAGGGGACAGGCATGAACGAACTACCGCGCGAAATCCGCGGCGTGATGATTCCGGTCAGCGGCACCCGCGTGCTGCTGCCCAACGCCACGGTGGCCGAGGTGATCACTTTCGCGAACCCGGAGCCGGTCGCCGGCGCACCGGCATGGCTGCTCGGACGCATCCGCTGGCGCGGTTGGCGGGTGCCGCTGCTGTCCTTCTCGACGCTTGCCGGCTACGGCAGCGGCGAGGGCGCGCTGCATGCGCGCGTGGCCGTGCTCAAGGCGCTGGGCGGCCATCCAAAACTGCCATTCCTGGCGCTGCTGACCCAGGGTTTTCCGCGCCTGACCACGCTGACGCCCGATCTGCTGATGCCCACCGGTGACGGCCATGCGCTGCCTCCGGGGGTGCGCGAGGAGGTGCTGTTGCGCGACGATCTGGCGGTGATCCCGGACATGCCGGCACTCGAGGATCTGGTGACCGAGGTGCTGGCGGCAGCGGCCTGAGCGGCGCGCGGAGCCGCGCGTTCAACGCACCAGCGAGCGCTCCGAGCGTTCGATGAAAGCCAGCATGGTGGCGACGTCTTCGCTCTCGCGCGCCTGCTCGGCAAGCCGCGCGCGCGCTTCGGCCAGCGGCAGACCTGCCATGTACAGCGTGCGATAGGCGCGCTTGATCGCGGCCACGCGCTCGGCACTGAAGCCGCGCCGCTTCAGTCCTTCGCTGTTGACACCGCGCGGCTCGGCGAACTGTCCGGCGACATAGCAGAAGGGCGGCACGTCGCGGTTGATGGCGGAGTACATCGCGGCGAAGGCGTGCGCGCCGATCTTGCAGAACTGATGGGCTCCGGCGAAGCCGCCGAGGATGACGTGATCGCCGACCTCGACGTGTCCGGCCAGGGTGGCGTTGTTGGCCAGCACGGTATGGTCGCCGACCACGCAATCATGCGCGATGTGCACGTAGGCCATGATCCAGTTGTCGCTGCCGACGCGGGTGACATGTGCGCCATCGCCGGTGCCGCGATTGATGCTGACATATTCGCGGATGGTGTTGCGATCGCCGATCACCAGTTCGCTGGCCTCGCCGTGGAACTTCTTGTCCTGCGGGTCGCCGCCGATGGCGCTGAACGGCCAGATGCGGTTGTCGCGGCCGATGCGGGTAGGGCCATCGATCACCACGTGCGCGCCGATGCGGGATCCGGCGCCGATTTCGACGTCGGCGCCGATCACGCTGTAGGGGCCGATCTCGACGCCCGCCGCGAGGCGTGCGGCGGGATCGACCACGGCAGTGGGGTGCGCGCTCATCGTGACGTCCCGGAAAGCTCATGTCCGCGAAGTTCGCGAAGTTCGCGAAGAATACCCACCCCAAGAGCCCTTTCGCGCCCTTGGCGTTCTTTGCGGACGGCTCTGGCACTCCATCCGCTCATCGTGATGTCCCGGAAAACTCAGGTCCGCGAAGGACGCGAAGTTCGCGAAGGACATTCATTTCGCATGTCGCTTCGCGCCCTTGGCG
>JAKAZT010000143.1 GCA_021815695.1 Pseudomonadota bacterium | reverse complement strand
AGTATAGAAGCGCGCGCTGTCCTTGGGGGTGCGCTGCTGGGTCGCGAAGTCGACGTGCACCAGGCCGAAGCGCTTGGAAAAGCCCAGCGACCATTCGAGATTGTCGAGCAGCGACCAGGCGAATGCAGCCAAGCCTCGCCGAACACCTGATGCAGCTCGCCCGGATAGCGCCCCGGGAGCACGGGATCAAGGCACTGCCGGATCCGGGTACTTCTCGCCTTGCTGGGATCGCTTCTCGGCTTGATGGCATGGCCTGGGTCTCGGCACGGCCCTCGTGCCACGCGCCTGAATCGGCCGCATCGGAAATCGAATCAGCTAGCGGGTCGGCGCGAGAAAGTAGCGCGGGGTTCGCGGGCGAACGTTCCGGAGCATGCCGGGGCGCCCCTGCGGCCCTGAAGAATGCTCTGCAACGATGCCCAGAGCTCGTTTCAGCGTGCGTGATGCGCCACCGGTCGCAGCGTCAGGCGATAGCGCGCGGGTCCCGGCAGCAGCGGCGTCGGTTCGCCGCGGACCCAGGCGTCGAAACCGGCGCCGTAGTAGGGCGACAGCGGGTTGTCGCTCTGGCCGCCGGGCATGTGCAGGTAACTGGCGGCCTCGTGGCCGGGCATGATGCCGAAGCGTTCGGAGGCGCCGAAGCTCGGTGCCTGCACGCGCGGCATGTTGTTGTCGCCGGGCAGCTGCACGCGCGGCATGTCGAGGAAACGCCCCAGCCAGCCGGGCAGGGCACGCGCCAGCGGCTGGTCGATGGCGGCGGTGTTGCGCCGGCCCCAGGTCTGCGCGGCGAGGCCGCCCGGTTTGGCCGCATAGACGTTCGCAACTTGCAGCGCGCTTTCGGTCAGCAGGGCCTGCCAGTTCGGGTAACGCGGCGCCAGCAGGTGCATCGGCTGCCGCGTCACCAGCGCCCACACCGCCGCTTCGGCATCGCTGCCCCTGGGCCAGGCGAAGTCGGGGTAGCGCGCTTTCACCACGGCCACGAACGGCGCCAGAGCATTGCGGTAGACCGCCGCGCGGAACGCGCGCACCAGCCGGTAATCGACGCTGCCCACCGCGGCCCGGTCGCTCCAGACGGCGGTCAGGCGCTCGAGTTCGGCCAGGCGCGGATCGCGATGGCCGGCCAGCGTGTTGCGCAGCAGGCCGTACCAGGGCGTGAGGAACCGCGCGCGGTCATCGAGCTGGATCGCCAGCAGGTCGTCCGGGGCGAAGCGCTGGCGCGCCATGAGGTCGTCGCGCAACTGTCGTGCGCGCGCGCCGAGGTCGTAGCCGCCGTCGCCGACCAGCGCCAGCGCGGCGCCGCCGAGGGTGCGGTTGTTGGCCGTCCACAGCCGGCCCGACGGCGGGTCGATGATGCGCGGAAACTGCGCCGCCGGCAGCCAGCCGGTCCAGCCGGTGCCGGGCTGCGACCAGTCGCCGGGCCGGTCGGGATCGATGCCCTTGCGGATCGGGATGGCGTTGCCGGTCAGCGTCCAGCCGATGTGACCGGCGCGGTCGCCGACCACGATGTTCTGCGGCGGCATGCCGAAGCCGGGCGCGATCGCCAGCGCGGCGGCGACGCTGTCGGTGCGTTCGAGGCCGAGGATGCCGAGGTTGACGCCGCGCAGGTGCTGCGCGGTCCAGTCCAGCGCCAGCGGGGTGCCGTCGAGATCCTTGCCCATGATCGGGCCCCAGCGCGTGTCCTCCACGTTCAACGTGACCGGCGTGCCGCCCTTGACCGCGATCGTCTCGCGATGGGTCTCGATCCGCGCCCAGCCGCCGGGCACCCGGTAGCGCGTCGGGTCGGCGGGATCGCGGATCACGCGTACCCAGTCCATCCAGTTGCCGTAGCTGTTGGTGAAGCCCCAGGCGATGTGGCCGTTGCTGCCGGCGACCAGCGCCGGGGTGCCGGGCAGGGTGACGCCGTTGAGGTCGATCCAGCGGCCCGGGTGATCGGGATCGGGGTAGCGCATGCGCGCGCGGAACCAGATGTTCGGCACGCGCAGGGTCAGGTGCATGTCGTCGGCGACGATCGCGGCGCCGCTGGCGGTGAGCCGCCCGGCGACCGCCATGGTGTTGCTGCCCGGCAGCGGCGCCGGCAGCGACACCTGGGCCAGGGCCGCGGCGGCCGGGATGCGGCGCAGGTCGTACACCGCGGCGTCCGGGATCGGCACGGCGGCGCTGACGCTGCCGTCCAGCGCCGCTTCCCAGCGGCCGTCGGGTTGCAGCAGGAAGTCCGCCAGCGGGCGCGGCAGCGCGGCGCGCAGTTCGGTGATCTGCAACGCGCGCGGATCGCTGCCGTCGGCGCTGAGATCGAAGTACATCGCGTCGATCGCGAGAATCGTGTCCGCGGGCTGCCACGGTCGCGGACGCGCGCGCAGCAGCAGGTATTCCCATGGCCGCACATCGAGCGCGTTGAGGCCGGCGTTGACCCCGCGCGCGTAGGCGTCAAGCAGGGCGCGATCGCCGGGTGCCAGATGCGCGTAGAGGCGTTCGGCCAGCGCGCGGAAGCGATGCCGGCGATGATTCTCGTCGCGCGCCAGCGCGGCCGGGCCGACCAGCGCCGCCAGCTCGCCGGCCGCATCGCGGCGCATCAGGTCCATCGGGAAAAAACGTTCCTGGCCGTGCACGAAGCCCAGGGCGAAGGCGAGATCGCTGCGGTTGCGCGCGGTCAGGCTGACCACGCCGTCACGGTCGCGGGTCACCGTCACCGGCGCCGCCAGTCCGTGCAGCGCCAGCGTGCCGTCCAGCCGCGGCCGGCTGCCGGCCAGCAGCAGCCAGGCGGTTGCCAGCGCGGCCGTCAGCAAAGTCAGCGTCAGCGCCGCCAGGGCATACAGGGCGCGGCGCAGGCGCGGCAGCGGGCGCATCGGCGTGGCCTGCATGGCGGGTGGACTCCGGGCGATCGGTGGCGGGATGGCCGCATGATCCCCGAAACCCCGCGTCTGCGCGATGATCGGGTCCCGCATCGGCGCCACGCATCGCCTCAGGAGCAGCCACGATGAAACACACCCGGAATCGAACCGGTGCCGTCCGTTGCGCCCATCCGCTGACCACTCTCCTGGCGATCCTGCTGTGCGGCTGCGTGGGCAGCGCGCCCGCGATCGCGCCGGCCGGCCGCGCGGACCGCATCGCGCCGGCGCTGGTCGTCGCCGCGCAGCGGTTGGCGGCAGGCGCGCCGCCGAGTGATTACGCCCGGGGACCGGTGCGCGCCGACGCGCATGGTCGGCTGCAGGTCTATGTCGCGGTCGATGCGGTCACGGCGCAACAGGTGCAGGCATTGCGCGAGGCCGGACTCGAAGACGCGGAGCCCAGTGCGGCGCTCGGCCTGGTGCAGGGCTGGGTGGCGCCGGATCGACTGCAGGATCTTGCTGCCTTGCGCTTCGTGACGCGCATCGCGCCGCCGCGCTACGCGCGCGTTCGCTGAGCACAGCGGATCAGTTTGCAAAACCGCTCAGCGTTCGCTGCGCCGATGAAAAAGGCGCCGGTTCCCCGGCGCCTTTCGTCCGAAGCGCAGCGCGGATGCAATCAGCGCCGATCAGGCATCCGTCGGCGGCGCAGTGCTTCCGCCATGGCCAGCGCACCCAGCGCTGCCAGCAGGTCGAGGCTGATGGCGCCACCGCCGCCACCGCCACTGCTGCTCGGCGGTGGCGGTGTCGTCACCGTCACGGTGCGCGTGGCCGCGGCGCTGGTGTTGAAGGCGGTATTGGTGCAGGTCAGCGTTGCCGTGTAGGTGCCAGCGGTGGCGAAGGTGACGCTCGGATTGGCCGAGGTCGAGCCGGGAATGCCGCTGCCGAAGCTCCAGCTGAGGGTGGTGCTTCCGGGTCCGCTGACCGCGCAACTGCCGGCGAAGCTGACCGACTGGCCGGTCTGGATGCTGACGTTGCCGGCCGGGGCACTGATCGTGGCCACCGGCGTCGACAGCGCCACGCCGGACTGGTAGGCGTTGACCAGGCCGTAGCCGTAGACCCCGTTGGGATTGCCGCTGCCCAGGGCCTTGGCTCCGGCCTGCAGCATCGCGTACGGATCCTTGCCCGGGTAGGCCTGTTCCAGCAGCGCCATGATCGCGGCTACTGCCTCCGAGGTGGCCGAGGTGCCGCAGAAGGTGGCGCTGGGCGGCGTGCCGCTGTTGGCCGTGCCGAAGCCGCCGACGCCGGTCACCAGCACGCAGTCGACCGCGGTGAAGTCGGGCTTCTGCCGCGTGCTGGTACCGGTCGCCGGCTGCGAGA
>JAKAZT010000142.1 GCA_021815695.1 Pseudomonadota bacterium | reverse complement strand
CTGGCGCTGGACGTGATCGCGCGCGCGTTGCGCGCGGCGGGGTGACAAAAAAACGGGCGCCGCGAGGGCGCCCGACGGGTCGGACCAAGCGGACGTCCGGATGTCCGGACGTCCGTTGCTTGCGTTACTGCACCGCCGCGACCGCGATCGGCTGTCCTGCGGCGAGGGTCGGCACCCCGGCCGCGAACGCGGCCTTGTTGTAGGCCGCGACGGCTCCGGCCAGCAGGTTGTTGAAGCCGGCCAGCGTGGTCGCGTTCTGCTGCGCCTGCTGCTGGCCCATCTGCAGCAGCGGGGCGGTCGGCGCCTGGTTCTGCAGGCTGGCCAGGGTTCCGTACAGGGCGGCGATGCCGCCGTGCAGGTCGGTCAGCTGGTGCAGGTCGTCCTCGATCACGTTGTGCTGGAACTTGGCGCTGTACACCGAGTCGCGCAGTGTGGCGATCTGCTTGCCCAGGGCTTCGGCCTGCGCCAGCAGCGCACGCTGCGTGGCATCGAGGCTGCTGTCGGGATCCTTGGCCTTGGCCTCGAAATCCTTGAGCGTGTCCTGCCACGCGGTGACGCGGTTGAGCATCCGGTTGAGCGCGCTGAGCTGGTTGCGCGACGCCAGTGCCGCCTGCAGTGCGGCCTGCTGCGCCGGCAGTGCCGCGACGTGGTTGGGATCGTAGGTCACCGTCGCCGGCACGGTCTGGCTGTGGCCGTCGGCAGTGACGGTGATGCTGTAGCTGCCCGGCAGCACCGGCGGGCCGCTGTTGCCACCTTCGCCGCCGTTCTCGCTCGCGGGCATCTGGTCGAAGTCGAGCTTGGTCGGGCCGTCGTAGCTCATGTCCCAGACGTAGCGGTTGACGCCGGCTTCGGTCTTGTCCATCCAGCGCGTGGCGACGAGATGACCCGCGGCATCCTTGACCTGGATCTCGACCGGACCGTGATGCGCGGCCTTCTCGGCGGCGCTGGCCACGAGCTTCTTCGGCAGCCAGAAGTCGAGCACCACGCCGTTGGGCGCGTTGGGCGCGGTGTAGCTGGGTTCGGCGCCTTCGCCGCGCGACCAGCGCTGCCACTCGACACCGGTGGAGGGCGCGAACACCTGCAGCGGCTGCTTCTCGACCGCGGGCGTCAGGTCGGCGACGGCGGCGAAGTGATCGAGCACCAGCACGCCGCGGCCGTGGGTGGCGATGGCGAGATCGTCGCCGTGATCGCCGACGAACTGCAGGTCGAACACCGCCGCGGTCGGCAGGCTCTTGGCCTCGAGCTGCGACCAGTGGCCGCCGTCGTCGCGCGACACCCACACGCCGGTCATGGTGCCGGCAACCAGTACGCCACGCTGCTGCGGATCCTCGCGCACCACCAGCACCGACTGGTCGGGCAGGCCGTCGCTGATGCGCGTCCAGCTCTTGCCGTAGTCGCTGGTGCGGAACACGTAGGGCTTGCGGTCGTCCAGCTCGTGCGCGTCGGCGGCCACGTAGGCGGTGCCGGCGGCGAACGGCGACACGCCGATCTGGTAGATGCGCGACCACTTCGGCACGCCGCCCGGAGTGACGTTGCTCCAGTGGCCGCCGCCGTCGCGCGTGACCTGCACCAGGCCGTCGTCGGTGCCGGCCCACAGCACCTGGCTGTCGGTCGGCGCCAGCGTCATCGACAGCACGGTGTCGTAGGTCTCGGCGCCGGAGATGTCCCAGTTGACCGGGCCGCCCGACGGACCCTGCTTGCTCTTGTCGTTGCGCGTCAGGTCGGGGCTGATCACCGTCCAGTTGGTGCCGCCGTCGGTGGACTTGAACACCACGTTGCCGCCGAGATAGACGGTGTCGGCGTGCTGCGGATCGACCGCGATCGGCGGCGTCCAGTTGAAGCGGTACTGCTGGTCGGAGGTGTTGAGGTCGTTGACGAAGCCCGGTCCGTGCAGGTACGGCATGATGAAGCGGGTGAGCTTGGTCTTGCGGTCGAAGCGCACGATCGAGCCGTCCTCGGCATCGGCGTAGATGATGTCGGGATCGCTGGGCGCCGGCACCACGTACTCGCCGTCGCCGCCGACCGCGACATACCAGTCGTTGCCGCTGACCACATTGTCGGCCAGCGAGTTGGACGCCCCGCACCAGCCGCTGTTGTCCTGCAGTCCGGTGCACAGCTCGTACGGCCGCTTGCTGTCGGCGGCGACCATGTAGCTCTGCTCGATCGGCATGCCGTCGAGGAAGCGCCAGGTCTTGCCGGCGTCGACGCTGAGATAGGCGCCGCCGTCGTTGCCCTGGATCATGCGCTCGGGGTTGGTCGGGTCGATCCACAGCGCGTGGTGATCGACGTGCACGCTCTTGTCGATCGGGTGCGCGGTCTTGCCGCCGTCGTTGCTCTGCATCAGGAAGAACGACAGGAAGTAGATCCGGCTGGCGTCGTTGGGCGCGACCTGCAACTGGGTGAAGTAGAACGGCCGCACGTCCAGCGCGTAGTTGTCGCTGATTTCCTTCCAGTGGTCGCCGAGGTCGTGGGAGGCGAACAGCAGGCCGTTGCCGTGCTTGGTTTCGATCAGCGCGTAGACGAGTTCCGGGTCGCTGGGTGCCACCGAGATCGCGATGCGTCCCAGCGGGCTCTTGGGAATGCCGTCGGTCAGCCGCGTCCAGGTCGCGCCGCCGTCCTCCGAGCGCCAGATGCCGCTGCCGGGGCCGCCCTCGTCCAGTGCCCAGGGGTAGCGGCGCGCCTGCCAGGTCGCGGCGAACAGGACGCGCGAATTGCCCGGCTGCATGGCCAGATCGATCGCGCCGGTCTGGTCGTTGACGAACAGGGTCTTGTTCCAGGTCTTGCCGCCGTCGGTGGTCTCGAACACGCCGCGCTCGGCGTTGGCACCCCAGGCGTGGCCCAGCACCGCCACCAGCACGTGGTTGGCGTCGTGCGGATCGACCACGATGCGCGCGATCTGGCCGGCGTCCTTGAAGCCGACGCGGCGGAAGCTCTTGCCGGCATCGGTGGACAGGTACAGCCCGGCGCCGTCGAGCACGTCGTTGCGGATGTTGGCCTCGCCGGTGCCCACCCAGAGGATGTTGGGATTGGACGGCGCCAGCGCCATCGCGCCGATCGAGGCGGTGGCCTCGTGGGCGAAGATCGCCGTCCACGACAGGCCGCCGTCGGTGGTCTTCCAGACGCCGCCGCCGGCCGCGCCGACGTAGTACACCTTCGGGTTGCCGGGAATGCCCAGCACCGAAGTCACGCGACCGCCCGCGGTCGCGGGACCCAGATCGCGAAACGCCATGTGCTCGAACGGACTCTTCGGCGCCGTCGCAGGCGACCTGGTGGCGGCCAGCGCCGTCGCGGGCGGCAGCAGCGCCAGCGCCAGCGCGGCGGCCAGTGGGGCAAGACGGAAACGGACCTGCATGGGGGACCTCCCGAAATCGTGCGGTGGGGAATCGTTATCCGACCGCAGCCTGCGGCCTCGGGTTGCCCGGCCCGCCCTGCCGGAAGTCATGCTCGGCGTCCGCAAGCGTGTTTCGTATGCGAGCCGTAAGGTCGTCGTTTCGCAGCGGGTCACCGCGGCCGGACGGAACCGGGTGCCGCACCGCTGACACCGCCGGCGTCGGATGCCTCGCTGCGGATGTTTCGCTGTGCGGATGTTTCGCTGTGCGGATGCCTCGCTGTGCGGATGCCTCGCTGAGCCGATGTTTCACTGAGCAGATCCTTTGCGTTGCTCAGCAACGGTCTTGTCATCCTGAGCGTAGCGAAGGATCTGGCCTGCCGGGCCGCTCGGAACAGCCATGCAGCAGGATGCACGTCGCCCTCTGCCGTGCGCGGCATCCGCGCCTCATCGCCGGGAAGATCCTTCGGGCTGCGCCCTCGGGATGACACCGAGAAGAGTCTTGTCATCCTGAGCGCAGCGAAGGATCTGTGCAGCGAGGCATCGGCTCAGCGAGGCATCGGCTCAGCGAGGTATCGGCGCCAGGCGCGTGGAGCCGGGGAATGTGCCGATGGCGTAGCCGGATGCTCCGCGCACAGTCGCATCGCGTTGCCCGGAGCGACAAGAAATCCGTGGGCGGAACTCGCACAGGGCGCGCTTGACGCGCCCACCTCAGTCCGGTTCCGTCGCACCGCGACGGCGCACGAGCAGCGCATAGACCACCGGCACCATCAGCAGCACCAGCGGCATCTGCACCATCAGGCCGGCGATGATGGCGATCGCCAGCGGCTGCTGCATCGACGAGCCCTGGCCGATGCCCAGCGCCAGCGG
>JAKAZT010000141.1 GCA_021815695.1 Pseudomonadota bacterium | reverse complement strand
GGCTTCAGCTTCGAGAGGGTCTGACTCTGTTCAAACAGTTCGGCGAAACTTTCGGTCATGGGAATTCCAGGTTGACTCAGGCCGCCGGATTGCGTGTGGCGGCGGCCCGCCGGTCGAGGGGTGCCGAGGCACCGTTGCAAAACCGCACCTCGCGGTGCGGACCCGACGCCGGATGCTGCCTCAACGGCCGTGCACCAGCGCCAATACCTTGTCGGCCGCCGCCTGCGCCGACATGCCCGTGGTGTCGATCACCACGGCATCCGGCGCCGCTCGCAGCGGCGCGACCGCGCGCGACGCGTCACGCGCGTCGCGGGCTTCGATCTCGTGCAAAAGGGCTGCAAGTGTAACGTCGAGTCCCTTTGCCTTCAACTGCTTATGACGGCGCCGCGCACGTTCCGCCGCACTGGCCGTCAGAAACACCTTGGTCGCGGCATCGGGAAAGATCACGGTGCCCATGTCGCGACCGTCGGCCACCAGGCCCGGCGCCCGGCGAAACCCCCGCTGCAGGTCCAGCAGCGCCGTGCGGACGCCGGGGATGGCGGCGATCGCCGACGCGGCGGCGCCGCAGGTTTCGGTGCGAATCTCGTCGCCGGCGTCGTGACCGTTGACGATCACCTGCGTCTCGCCGCCGTCGCCGGGATCGCGAAAGCGGATGCGCGTGGCCTCGGCGCAGCGGGTGACGGCCCCGGCGTCGGAAAGGTCGATGCCGGCCATCGACGCGGCGTAGCCGATGGCGCGGTAGAGGGCTCCGGAATCGAGCAGATGCCAGCCCAGCGCCCGGGCCAGCAGACGGCAGACGGTGCCCTTGCCCGAACCGGACGGGCCGTCGATGGTCAGCACGGGTACGGGCGAGCGCGGCATGCGGGGCGTCCGGGGCAAACCGTCATTGTACCCGGGCCGCCGGGCGCGCCCCGCGGCGCTCAGCCGCGCGCCGCGTAGCGCCGACTGACGTAATCCTCGACGATCGCCACGAACTCCTCGGCGATGTGCTCGCCGCGCAGGGTCACGGTCCGGGCACCGTCCACGAACACCGGCGCCGCCGGGGTCTCGCCGGTGCCGGGCAGCGAGATGCCGATGTCGGCATGCTTGCTCTCGCCCGGCCCGTTGACCACGCAGCCCATCACCGCGAGGGTGAGGTTCTCGACGCCGTCGTACTTGATGCGCCATTCCGGCATCTTCGCGCGCACATGCTCCTGCACCCGCAGCGCCAGTTCCTGGAACAGCGTGCTGGTGGTGCGGCCGCAGCCCGGGCAGGCGGTGACCAGCGGCGTGAAAGCGCGCAGGCCCATGGTCTGCAGCAGCTCCTGGGCGACGATCACCTCGCGCGTGCGCGACTCGCCGGGCTCCGGCGTCAGCGAGATGCGGATGGTGTCGCCGATGCCTTCCTGCAGCAGCACCGCCAACGCCGCGGTCGAGGCGACGATGCCCTTGCTGCCCATGCCGGCCTCGGTCAGGCCCAGATGCAGGGCGTAGTCGCAACGCGCGGCCAGATCGCGATAGACGGCGATCAGCTCCTGCACGCCCGAAACCTTGCACGACAGCAGGATGCAGTCGCGACCCATTCCCTGCGCCTCGGCCTGCGCGGCGGAATCCAGCGCCGAGCGGATCAGCGCCTCGCGCGCCACCCGCGCCGCATCCCAGGGCTCGGCGCGAGCATGGTTTTCGTCCATCAGGCGCGCCACCAGGGCCTGATCCAGCGAGCCCCAGTTGACGCCGATGCGCACCGGCTTGCCGTGGCGCAGGGCGATGTCGACGATGGCCGCGAACTGGGTATCACGCTTTTTGCCGAAGCCGACATTGCCGGGATTGACGCGGTACTTCGCCAGCGCTTCGGCGCAGCCCGGCTCGGCCGCCAGCAGCTGGTGGCCGTTGTAGTGAAAGTCGCCGATCAGCGGCACCGCCACGCCCATCATGTCCAGACGCTCGCGGATGCGCGGCACCGCCGCCGCGGCCTGCGGCGTGTTCACGGTGATGCGCACCAGCTCGGAGCCGGCGCGGGCCAGCTCGGCCACCTGCCTGGCGGTGCCGGCAACATCGGCGGTGTCGGTATTGGTCATCGACTGCACCACCACCGGAGCGCCGCCGCCGACGCGGACGCCGGCGACGGCAACGGCCACGCTGGCGCGACGCGGCAACGGCGCGGAAGGCTGCGAATCGCCCATGTTCAACCGGCCGCGACGCTGGCCAACGGTGCGGTCTTGACCGACTGCATCGGACTCAGTGCGATGCGCCAATAGGCGGCGCTGGTCTCGACGATCGCGGTCGGCAGCAGCAGTTGCACCGGCGCCTGCGGGTGCCAGTCGCCCGGATCGGCCGGGCGACTGAGCTCGACCGCGCTGGCCGCGCGATCAAACAGGCTGGGCACCAGCAGCGACTCGCCATCGTCCAGGCGCAGCAGGACCGCGCGCAAAGGCGGCCGCAGCTGGCCCTGTGCGTCCGGCGTGCGCACCGCCACCGCCAGCGCATGCCGCGCCAGCAACTCGACACCGGCGTCCAGTCGTCCCTCGTCGTCCACGCGCAGCCAGCGGATCAGGCCGACCATCCAGTCCTGGACATCACCGCGCTCGGCCGGCAGGGCCAGCCCGACCAGCTCGCCCACTTTCAGCCGCACCGCCGCGCCGGGTTCCCAGAGCAGCCGGTAGCCGCCGAGGCTCTGGTCGAGCACGCGCGCACCGAGGACCGCGGCACGCAGCGACTCGCCACCGCTGGCCCAGGCAGCGGCATTTTCGCTGCTGCTCAGGGTGATGCCGGCGCCGCGCACCCGCGCGAGGAAGGCCTGGAAATCCTGGCCGCCCGCCAGCAGATAGTGCAGCCCGTGCAGGCCGATGACCGTATCCAGCATGTGCTGGGCGCCGATCCGCGCATGGCCGCGCGCGGCGGCGCCGATCCAGGCGACGCGCAAGCGTTCGACAAACGCTCGCGGCACCTCGAGCGCGCCACGATCGGTGCGCAAGCCGAGCTTGTCCGCACCGGGCGGCAGCAGCGCCGCATTCTGCTCGAGCAGATGCATCACCGGCGCGACGTCCAGCGCCAGCAGATCGCCCTGCGCCTGTTCGCGCTCCTCGGGGACATAGCCCGGACCGCTGTCGGCATCGGCACGCATCGCGAAACCCGACTTGCCACCGCGGGCGAGCTCGCAATGCGGCGCCAGCGCCTGGGTCAGCGCATAGGCATCGCCCATCTCGCGCAGGGTCAGCCGATAGGGGTTGCACAGGGCCAGCAGCAGCGTGTGCAGATAGGCACCGCGGACATCACGCTCGCCCTCGTGGCCGCTTCCGCTGACTGCCCTGGCGGCCAGCCCGGCATCCAGCGCGAAGGCGTAAAGCGCGTGCAGGCGGCTCCAGACACCGACCGGCGGCGTGCGATAAAGACGGTAACTCCACAGCAAGGCCAGGCCCATGTGCTGCTGCGCACGCAGCAGGGCCAGGGTGACGGCCTTGCCGCGCAGCATCGGCACCCTGCCCGCCGGTGCGCACAGTTCATGGACCGCCAGCGCATAGCCCTCACCGAGGCGCTGATGCACTTCGCGCGCCATGTCGGCCATGCGCGCCTTGATCGGCGGCAGCGGGAAGCTCTCGGCCAGCAACGGTCGCTCGAAGGCGCTGCTCAGCTGTTCGGCGGGCACCCGCAGCAATTCGAGCGCCTCCAGCCGGTCGCCGCCGGACCACGCGTTGGCACGCATCTCGCCCAGCAGCCGCGACAACTCGCGCGCGGCCAGCTCGGGGCTGGCCAGGGGCAGCTGCGCAACACACTGCTGCACCTCGCGCGGGCGGGCGGGAGCGCCGGGGGCGGCCGGGCTGCGCGCGGGAAGTCCTTCGATCAGGCGGGCATAAGCCGATTGCATGGCGTTCCTCGTGCCGCTGCGGCACCGCCGACCATGGCGGCGATGCCAGTGTAAGCCAAGCGGAGCGCCGATGCGGCGGTCAAGGTCGGCTCGCTGCGCAGCCTGCGTCGCGACGGACGCACGGAACCGGGGCCACGGTCGCGCAAGACCGCGCGAAGCGTGGCCGCGCGCCGCGTCAGGCAGCCGCCGGCGTTGCCGCCGCCAGGGTCACGGGCGCCGCGGCGCTCGTGCCAGGGCGCCGCGCAGCAGCCGCGCCAGCAGGCGCTCGCGCGGACCGCGCGGCGTCGCCAGCCGCAGGCGCGCCAGCGCGGCCTCGGCATCGATCGCGCGTCCCGGCGCCAGCAGCGCCCCGGCCAGCGC
>JAKAZT010000140.1 GCA_021815695.1 Pseudomonadota bacterium | reverse complement strand
TTGCCGGGATCGGCGCCTGCGGCCAGTGCGTCCAGCCCAGCACGCCCGCGGCCAGCGCCAGCGTCCACCACAGCATGCTCAGCAGCACCGCGCTGGCGCCGGCGAAGAACAT
Source organism: Pseudomonadota bacterium (assembly GCA_021815695.1). Taxonomy (GTDB): domain Bacteria; phylum Pseudomonadota; class Gammaproteobacteria; order Xanthomonadales; family Rhodanobacteraceae; genus Metallibacterium. The sequence goes on along the minus strand of JAKAZT010000140.1, from coordinate 4,163 downwards.
CAGGCGATGCGGCGCGGCGGCGAACACCGCGGCGAACGACGGCGTCGCGGCGTCGGTGTCGGCGAAGGGGACGATCGGGATCGGAGCGCGGTTCATGACAGCTGCCGTGGGAAGGGATGCGACATCCTCGCCGTGCGCGGCCCCGCACCCCCTGATCTGGATCAGGGGGCAACGGAAAGTTGTCACCCTGAGCGCAGCGAAGGGTCCGGCCTGCGGATGGCAAGCAGGCATCGCGGCTGCCCGAGGCGTCGCCGTGAGGCACGCCCGCGCACGGGCGTGTCTCGACGATGCCGCTCAGTCCGCCCGCGCGGCCTTGCGCTGCGCCAGCAGCTTGGCGATGAAGTCCCAGCTCATCAGCAGGGCGCCGGCCGCGAACACGATGTCGCCCGGCATGCGCATCCACTGCCAGAACAGGGTCGTGTCGTAGAACTGCAGGCTGCGTGCCCAGGCGTAGCCGTGGGTGTACACGGCTTCCAGCTGCGGCCAGCCGATCGGGTAGAAGTTGAACAGGATCCACATCACCAGGCCGGCGTTGTACAGCCAGAACGCCCACACGCCGGGACGGTCGCTCCAGGGCCGGTTGCCGTTGAGATAGCGCAGCGCCATGTAAAGCAGGCCCAGCGCGAGCAGCCCGAAGGCACCGAACATCGAGGTGTGCGCGTGGTTGAGGGTGAGGAAGGTGCCGTGCTCGTAGTAGTTGACCAGCGGCGCATTGAGCGTGCCGCCGCCGAACACGCCGGCGCCGACGAAGTTCCAGAACGCCGAGCCCAGGATGTAGAGATAGGCCAGGCGATAGGGGAAGTCCTTCTGGTCCCTGATGTGGCGGCGCTGCTCGATCGCCTCCAGCACCAGCAGGAACAGCGGCAGCACCTCGAGGAACGAGAACATGCTGCCGACGCCGATCCACAGGCCGGGCTCGCCGGCCCAGTACATGTGGTGGCCGGTGCCGAGGATGCCGCTGACCAGGATCAGGATCCATTCGAACAGCACCGCGCGCTCGACCAGCTGCCGCGACACCAGACCCAGTGCCATCAGGAAGTAGCCGGTGACGGCGGCGGTGAACAGCTCGAAGGCCCACTCCACCCACAGGTGCACCACCCACCAGCGCCAGAAGTCGGTGATCGCGAAGGACGGGTTGGGCGAAGTCAGCGGGATCATGCCGAACACGTAGATCACCGCCACGCCGAGCGTGCTGTACCAGAGCAGGTGCTCGATGCGGAACAGGCTGTAGAGCGAGCCGCCTTCCTTGAACAGCGTCCTGAGCGTCGGCCAGAACGCGCGCAGCAGGACCAGGCTCCATACCGCGAGGCCGACGAAGAACAGGATCTGCCAGAAACGCCCCAGTTCCAGATACGACAGCCCCTGGTTGCCGAACCAGAACCAGTGCTTGCCGATCACGCCCATGATGCCGAGGTAGTTGCCGAGCACGGCGCCGCCGACGATCGTCACCAGTACCCAGAAGATCAGGTTGACCAGCATGCGCTGGCCGGCCGGCTCGCGTTTGCCGATGATCGGCGCCAGGAACAGGCCCGCGCCGATCCAGCTGACGCCGATCCAGACGATCGGCGCCTGCAGGTGCAGCGAGCGCAGGAAGGCGAACGGCAGCCAGCGATCGACGTCGATGCCGTAGAAGCTGGCGCGCTCGGAGTAGTAGTGGGCGAGGATGCTGCCGGCGCCGATCTGGATCAGAAACACCGCCGCGACGACCAGGAAATACTTCCACAGCGCCTTCTGGCTGGGCGTCGGCGCGGCGAACGTCCGCAGGACCGGCTCGCAGGTTTCGTTCGGCGCCTTGGGCTCGATGAACATGCGGAAGATCACCAGCACCGCGCCGATGGCAAAGAACACCATCGTGAACGAGACCCAGGTCCACAGGAACGTGGCGGACGTCGGGCTGTTGCCGACCAGGGGTTCGGCGGGCCAGTTGCTGGTCCAGGAATAGTCCTTGCCCGGACGCCGCGCCACCGTGGTCAGCGACGAGTACAACAGGAAGTCGGCGGTCTGCGCGGCGGTTGCCGGGGTCAGACTGTAGGCGCGGGTGTAGCCCTTGGCGAAGTTGTCGGTCAGCAGGGACTGCGCGATCCGGCCGCGCAGACTGTTCAGCGCCTGCGCCACCGCATCGGGCAGCAGGACCGTGGGCTGGCTGAGATCGATGCCCTGCAGGTCGGCGCGCATCGCCCGCGTGACGCCGGATTGCTGGTCGGCCGTCAGGCCCGCGAACGGCTTGCCGTAGCGCGCCTGCGCGAGGTTGTCCTGCACCGTCTGGCCGAGCTGGACCAGATATTCGGCGGTGTAATCCTCGCCGAAGTACGAGCCCATCCCGTACAGGCTGCCGTAGTCCATCAGGTCGGCCTGCTGGAAGCCCGACTTGCCGGCGACGATGTCGGCGTAGCGCATCACCGTGGCGCCGCCGCGCGTCACCATCCGCTGCGGCAGCGGCGCGGCCTGGCGGTAGGTCGCGACGGTGGCCAGGATCATGCCGCTCCAGCAGACGACGGTGGCGATCAGCAGCAGCCAGATCAGCACCCGGCTGACGCGGTCCTGCGGGCCGGCGCGGCCGGCGGCGGTCGATGGAGCGTTCATTGCGGCTCTCCCCGGCTTCTCGCGAATGCGATGCGGGGATGCTGCGCGACGCCGGCGCGGCGGTTCCTGATCTGGATCAGTCGCGCCTGCGGCAACGCGCCGCGACGCGCACCGTCTCAGCGCTCGCGAACGTTGCGTGCCAGCGCGCCGAGTCCCGCGGGATCGAGGATCTCGAGATCGCGACCTTCCAGCGCGATCAGGCCCTGGTCGCGCAGACGGGTGAAGATGCGGCTGACCGTTTCGGCGGCGAGACGCAGGTAATTGGCGATGTCCACGCGCGACATGCTCAGCCGCAGGCGGGTGCCGGAAAAGCCCTGTGCCGCCAGGCGTTCGCCGAGGTCGGTCACGAAGGCCGCGACGCGCTCCTCGGCGGCATGGTCGCCGGCCAGCAGCGAGGTCATGCCGAGCTCCTTCGACAGCAGCCGGAACAGCTGCTGCTGCAGGCCGGGCATGCGCGCCGCCAGCGCGCTGATCGCCGGAAACGAGAAGCGGCAGAAGTGCGCGGTCTCCAGCGTGACCGCGTCGCAGGGATAGTGCTCGGGATAGATCGCGTTGAGGCCCACCACTTCGCCGGGCAGATAGAAGCCCAGCACCTGCTCGTTGCCTTCGGGATCGACCGTGACGGTCTTGACCAGGCCGGCGCGTACTGCGTAGATCGCCCGGAACGGATCGTGGGTGCGGAAGATGTGCTCGCCGGCGCGGAACGGCCCGATGTGCTCGACCAGCACGTGCAGATCGCGCAGATGCGCCTTGTCGTAGCCGGCGGCGACGCAGGCGCCGGAAAAGGCGCAGGTGCTGCAGAAACGCACCTCGCTGCCGTCGTCGGCGATCGGATTCGCGCGCGGGTCGGGACGCTGGGGGCGCGGGGTCGGCATGGGTGCGCGGCTTGGGCCTGGCGGTGCGCAGCGGAGGCCGGATGATAGCAAGCGTCGCCGTTCCGGCCGCGGCACGGCGGCAGGCGCGGCGTGGTCGCGCTGTGGCATCCGGTCGCATCGATCTGATCGAAATCAATACGGAATGCATACGACGGTGTAGCGTCGGCGGTGTCGTTCATCCCGAGGGGACCGTCATGAAACGTGTCGCGTTTGCCTGCTGCAGTCTGCTGTTCGGTTTTGCCGCCCTTGCCACCGCGGCTGCCGCGCCCGTCAAGGATCCTGCCGATCTCGGCCCGCCGCGCGGCGCGCCGATCGAGGAGGCCATGCTCGCACCGCCTGCCGTGCCGCCGCCGATCCATCGCGACTATCCGGCGCGGGTGATCGTGCGCCTGGAGACCCGCGAGGTGGTCAAGGAGATCGCCGACGGCGTGCGCTACGACTTCTGGACCTTCAACGGCACCGTGCCGGGGCCGATGATCCGCGTGCGCCAGGGCGACACCGTCGAGCTGCACCTGAAGAACGCGGCGGACTCGCACATGGCGCACAACATCGACCTGCACGCGGTGATGGGTCCGGGTGGCGGCGCGGCGGTCAGCATGACGCCGCCGGGGCACGAGAGCGTGTTCACCTTCAAGGCCATGCGCGCGGGCCTGTACATCTATCACTGCGCCACGCCGCCGGTGCCGATGCACATCGCCAACGGCA
>JAKAZT010000029.1 GCA_021815695.1 Pseudomonadota bacterium | reverse complement strand
GCGTGATAGTCGGCGGGCAGGGTCTGATCCTGACCGCCGGTCACGCCCAGCAGCCGCAACACGACCGTCAACACCACGGCGATCGCGATATTGAGGATCAGCGAATACAGCGCGGCATACCCGGGGATGGCGTAGCCGAACGCATGCAGCGGGTAGATCGAGCTGGCGAACTTGAGGTGCGCCGCGATCGCCGTGCCCACGCTCATGCCGGCCAGCCAGCCCAGCGCCAGCGCGTAGCGATCAAACCAGCGCGTGTACAGGCCGAACACCAGCGCCGGCAGGATCTGGATGATCCAGATGCCGCCGAGCAGCTGGAACTGGATCGCGTAGGTTGCGGGCAGCACCAGCACGAACACCAGCGCGCCGAACTTGACGACCAGCGAGGCCAGCTTGGCCTGGCTGGCCTCCTGCGCCTCGGTGCAGCTCGGGTTGATGTAGGCGCGGTAGATGCTGCGCGTCCACAGGTTGGAGGCCGCGATCGACATGATTGCCGCCGGCACCAGCGCGCCGATCACGATCGCGGCGAAGCCGACGCCGACGAACCAGCCGGGGAAGCTGTGCATCAGCAGGGCCGGCACGGCGAAGCTGTTGGCGTACTGCTTGAAGAACGGCGCGTACTGCGGGACCTTGTCCACGCCCGCCGCCAGCGCCATGAAGCCGAGCAGCGCCAGCAGGCCGAGCACCAGGCTGTAGGCCGGCAGGAACGCCATGTTGCGGGTCAGCGTGCGCGGATTCTTGGCCGCCAGCACACCGGTCAGGACGTGCGGATAGACGAACAGCGCCAGCGCCGAACCCAGCGCCAGGGTGGCGAACGCGCTGTACATGCCCAGACTTTGTCCGGTCGGCACGGCCAGCAGCACCTTGGCCGCCGGCACGGCAGCGAAGATCTTGCCGAACCCGCCCAGCTGCATCGGGATGATCACCACCGCGGCGATCACCGTGATGTAGACCAGAGTGTCCTTGACGATTGCGATCAGGGCCGGCGCCCGCAGGCCGCTGGTGTAGGTGAAGGCCGCGAGTATCACGAAAGCGACCAGCAGCGGCAGATCGGCGGCCCAGCCACTCATCGGGAAGCCGAGCGCGGAGATCACCACCTCCATGCCGACCAGTTGCAGGGCGATGTAGGGCATGGTCGCGAGGATGCCGGTGAGCGCGACCAGCAGCGCCAGCAGCGGGCTGTCATAGCGTCCGCGGACAAAGTCGGCGCCGGTGACGTAGTTGTGCTTGTGCGCCACGTACCAAAGCCGTGGCAGCACCGCGAACACGATCGGGTAGGCGACGATCGTGTAAGGCACGGCGAAGAATCCGATCGCGCCGGCGCCGAACACCAGCGCGGGCACGGCGATGAAGGTGTAGGCGGTGTACAGGTCGCCGCCCATCAGGAACCAGGTGACCAGGGTGCCGAAACGGCGGCCGCCCAGCCCCCACTCGTGCAGCTGATTGAGGTCACCCTTGCGCCAATGCGCGGCGATGAAGCCGAGCACGGTGACGAAGACGAACAGCACCAGGAAAACGATCAGTGTGCTCCATTGCATGACGATGCTCCTCAGGCCAGGTCACGCGTTTTGAAGTACACGACCGCCGAGCATGCCGAGCTCAGCGGCACCCACAGCAGCAGGTACCAGTACAGGAAAGGGAGACCGATGAAGGTCGGTTCCCGATGGTTGTACCAAGGCACCCAGAGCGTGGCCACGATCGGTACCAGCAGCAGCAACCGCCACCACAGGCGCGGGTGGATGCCGGAAGGCGAATGACTGGTCGTCATGGCAGGGCTCTCCCTCGGTTTGCAAGGGCATGCCGGCCGCGCGTGGCGGCCGGCATGCGGTCAGGTCAGAAGTGGTAGATCGCGCTCAGGCTGAGCTGATTGCCGCTGACCGAGTTCCGGTCGAGGCCGGTGTTGGTGTAATCGAGCACGTCGTGCAGCCACTCGAGGCCGACGCCATACGGGCCGTTGTTGTAGAGCACGCTGACGGCCGCCTGGCGGTTCTTGAGATAGCCCAGGGATCCGTGGCCCAGCCATGTCACGACGTCATTGGTGTTGTTCTTGCCGATCGCATAGAACCCGTTGACGCTCCAGTTGGGAGTGAAGAAGTAACTGGCCTGGCCCCAGCCGCCGGTTTCCTTGATGTCACCGAACTGGGCTTCGGTGCCGAATACCGAAGCGAGCCCCTTGCCGGTGTAGACGTTGCCCTGGAACAGCCAGGATCCGGGCTTCCAGCTGGCACCGAATTCGGCGCCCTCGCTGGTGATGCTGGACCGGATGGGTGTCGGGGCGGCGCTGCCGACGCCGCTGAGGCTGACCTTGGCGTAATGGACGACGCCATAAGCCGACCAGGCGCCGTCATCGACGTGCAGTCGTGCCTCGAGCTGCGGACGGAAGCCGGCATTGCCGGCAGTCAGGTAGTTGAGGTTGTCGCCGGGACCGTTCCAGTGACCCTCGAAGGCGCCGAGGTCGAGGCGCCATTGCGGGCCGCCGGCGCCGTGGTTGAGATCCTGCATCCAGACGATGCCGGGATAGCGCCAGCCCAGCCAGCCGGCGCCGATGCCCAGCGGAAACGCCACGTGCGTCAGCGAGATCGGGACATTGCCCAGCATCAGGTCCCACTGCTGGCCGATCTGGATCGTGCTGCCGCTGTCGGGGTTGGACAGGACCAGATAGGCCTGGCGCAGACGCGGGATTTCCTGCGACTGGCTGTAGGCGCTGGCGCCGTTGTTGCCGCCGAAGAAGTCCATCTCGAGATGGCCGCCGGTGGTCCAGCCGCCACCCAGTCTGGCGCCGGTGAAATCCAGCCAGAAACGCGTATTGCGCACGTCGCCGCCGCTGAGGGAGCCGTTGCTGCCCTTGAGCGGGTATTCGGCGTTCTGGCCATTGCCGTAGACGAAGGAGCGGTTCTGGCTGAAGAAGGTGGCGTCCAGCCAGCCATGCAGGGCCACGGTGACGCCGGGGGCGCTGACGAAGGCGGGCGTTGCCGGTTTCTCCGGCGCTGCCGGCGGGGGCGCGCTGGCCTGCGCCTGGATCTGGCTCTGCTGCTGCGCCTGCTCGGACTCGAGTTGCTTGAGCTGGTCGCGCAGCATCTTGAGATCCTGCTGCTGCTGGTCGAGCTGTTGCTGCTGCTTGTCGATCAGGGTGCGCAGCGTCTTGACCTCGTTGGGCTTGTGCGTCGGCGCGGCGAGGACCGGGGCGGTCAGGATGAGTCCCAGACCGGCAGCCAGAGCCAGGAATAGACGATTACGGTTCATCGGAGACCCCCTCGGGTGATCGCAGTGACGCTTGCCGCGATCGATGTCACGGCGAAGCATTAAAAAAGTATGAGCCGCGACCATCGCGACAGCTATTCCACTTAAGTCGAAGCGTGCTCACCGCCATGACGCGCTGCAACAGCAACGGCTCGCGCGGCGCACCGGCCCGTGGCCCTGCGATCACCTGGCCGAGCCTGCCCGAAGCCGCGCGTGGTTCCGGGATCAACCGCGCAGCGCCGGGCGGTGGTCGCGACGGGGTGACGCGCGGCTACACTGATTGCCTCGGTTGCGCAGGGAGGGCACGCGCAAAGCCGACGAGGCTGCAGGAGGGGAGATGATCGCGGGCGGCGTGCTGCTGCTGGTATCGCTGGCGTATGTCGGCCTGCTGTTCGCGCTGGCGTGGTGGGGGGACCGTCGTCCGGTCTATCCGGCGCGTACCGCGTTGCGGCCGCTGATCTACAGTCTGTCGCTGGCGGTGTACTGCTCGGCGTGGACCTTCTACGGTGCCGTGGGTACGGCCGTTCGCGGCGGCGTGGCCTTCCTGCCGATCTACCTCGGGCCGATCCTGCTGTTCGTGTTCGGCCACGGCTTGCTGGCCCGTCTGCAGCGGCTCGCCAAGCGCCGCAGCCTGACGTCGATCGCCGACCTGGTCGCCGCGCGCTTCGGCCGCTCACCGGGGCTGGCCGCGCTGATCACCTTGATCGCGGTGATCGCCGCGGTGCCTTACATCGCGCTGCAGTTCAAGGCGGTATCGCAGTCGGTGGTGGTGCTCGCCGGCGCCCATTCGTCCGGCGCCCTGATCACCGACAGCGCGCTGTGGGTCGCGCTGTTGCTGGCGGTGTTCGCGATCCTGTTCGGCACCCGCGCGATCGACGCCACCGAACATCATCACGGCATGATGCTGGCGATCGCGGTCGAGTCGCTGATCAAGCTGGCGGCCTTTCTCGCCGTCGCGTTTTTCGCGTTGCGCCACGGGCCGGGGATGCTCGCGAGCTACGCGCGGGTCGCCGCCACCGTGCCGCGGGACGGATTGCCGGCGGGTTTTCTGGCGCAGTGCCTGCTGGCGTTCTTCGCCGGCGTCACCCTGCCGCGTCAGTTCCAGGTGACGATCGTCGAATCCGAGCACCCCGACGATCTGCGCACGGCACGCTGGATCTTTCCCGCGTATCTGCTGCTGGTGGTACTGGCGGTGCCGCTGATCGCCGCCGCCGGCAACGTGCTGCTGGCCGGCGACCACAGCCAGGCCGATGCCTGGTCGCTGCTGCTGCCGTTGCAGCAGAACCACCGCGCGCTGGCGATCTTCGCCTACATCGGCGGCTTCTCCGCGGCGACCGGGATGGTCATCGTCGCCTGCGTGGCGCTGTCGACGATGATCAGCAACGATCTGGTGATGCCGGCGCTGCTGCGCGTGCGTGCGCTGCATCTCGACCAGCGCGGCGACCTGTCGCGCGTGGTGCTCGCGGTGCGGCGCCTGGCGATCCTGCTGCTGGCCGGCGCCGCCTACGTGTATTACCGCGGCCTGTCCGACCGGGAAGATCTCGCTGCGCTGGGACTGCTGTCGTTCACCGCGGTGGTGCAACTGGCACCGGCGCTGATCGCCGCACTCTACTGGCGTGGCGCCAGTCGCGCCGGCGTCTATGCCGGCCTGCTTGGCGGTTTCACGATCTGGGGCTATACGCTGCTGCTGCCGGCACTGGCGCAGGCGCACTGGTTCGCTGCCGGCTGGGTGCGCGCCGGTCCGTTCGGCATCGACTGGCTGCGTCCGCTGGCACTGTTCAACCTCTCGGGCTGGGACCCGGTAACCCACGGAACCGCATGGTCGCTGCTGGTCAACGTGGCGGCGCTGGTGTTTGTTTCGCTGCGCTTTCGGCCGGGCCTGGAGGATCGCCTGCGCGGGCAGGACTTTCTCGAACTGCCGGCGCTCAGTGCGCCGCAGCCGACGGCGCGCGACTGGCGCGGGCGGATCACCGTCGCCGATCTGCACGCAATCGGCGAGCGCATCCTCGGCGAGCGCGCGGCGGCGCGCGCCTTCGAGGACTACGCCGGTGCCGGCGGCGTCGTGCTGGCGCCGACGGCGGTCGCCGACCGCGCGCTGCTGCAGTACACCGAGCGTGTGCTGGCCGGCGCGGTCGGTGCGGCATCGGCGCGCCGCCTGCTGATGTCCGCGCTGTCGGGCAGCGGTCTCGATGTCGCCGAGGTGCTGGCCCTGCTCGACGAGGCCTCGCAGGAGCTGCGCTTCAATCGCAGTCTGCTGTCGACCACGCTCGAGCACATCGCGCAGGCGGTCAGCGTGGTCGATGCCGAGATGCGCCTGGTTGCCTGGAATCGCCGCTATCTCGAATTGTTCGACTATCCGCCGGGACTGGTGTTCGTCGGCCAGTCGGTGGCCGCGTTGATCCGCTACAACGCCGAACGCGGCGAATGCGGTCCCGGCGAGGTATCCGAGCACGTCGCCAAGCGCATCCGCCACATGCGCGCCGGCTCGCCGCACGTGTTCGAGCGCGTGCGCACGGATGGTCGCGTGGTCGAGATGCACGGTATCCCGCTCTCGGCAGGCGGCTACGTCACCACTTACGCCGACGTCACCGCGTACAAGCGGGCGGAACTCGCGCTGCGCGAGGCCAACGAAACGCTCGAACAGCGCGTCGCCGAACGCACGCTCCAGTTGCGCGAGGCGCTGACTGCGCAGGAGCGTGCCAAGCGCGACGCCGAGGCCGCCAACCAGTCGAAGACGCGTTTCATCGCGGCCACCGGTCACGATCTGCTGCAGCCGCTCAACGCCGCGCGGCTGTTCAGCGCCGCCTTGCGTCAGCAGCCCGGGCTGGACGCGGAATCACTGCAGCTGACCGAGCGCATCGAAACCAGCTTCCGCGCCGCCGAGGATCTGCTCGAGGGTCTGCTCGATGCCTCGCGGCTGGATGCCGGCCGCTATCGCCCGGAGATCGGCCCGGTGGCGCTGGGGCCGCTGTTCGCGTCGCTGAAGTCGCAGTATGCGACGCTGGCCGCGCAGCGCGGGCTGCAATTGCGCGTGCATGACACGCGGCTGGTCGCGCACACCGACCCGCAGCTGCTGCGCCGCATCGTGCAGAACTTCCTGTCCAACGCCTTGCGCTACACACCGCGCGGCACGGTGCTGCTGGGTGTGCGTCGGCGCGCGGGCGCGCTGCGCATCGAAGTCTGGGATACCGGCCCGGGGATTCCGCCCGAGCTGCAGCAGCTGATCTTCGCCGAGTTCCAGCGCCTCGATCAGCCGTCGCCCTGGGGCGAGCGCGGACTCGGGCTGGGCCTGTCGATCTGCGAGCGCATCGCCGCGATCCTCGGTCACCGGCTCGATCTCGTCTCTGCTCCCGGTCGCGGCAGCGGGTTCTTTCTCGGCGTGCCGCGCAGCAGCGAATGCGCGCTGCCGCCGAACGCCGCAGCCGAGCCGCCCGCTGCGGCGCATGCACTGGATCTCGACGTGATCTGCCTCGACAACGACAGCGCCATCCTCGAAGGCATGACCGCGCTTCTTGCGCGCTGGGGCGTGCGTTGCCGCACCGCGACCAGCGTCGATATCGCCGAAAGCCTGCTGCAACAGGCGCGACCGGATCTGCTGCTGATCGACTTCCATCTCGGCGCCGGCGTCGACGGGCTGCAGGCGCTGGAGCGTCTGCGGCGCCGATTCGCGGATCTGCCGCCGGCGGCGCTGATCACCGCCGACGGCGGCGACGAGCTGAAGCAGCGTGCGCGCCTGTTCGGCATGCCGGTGCTGCTCAAGCCGGTGCGCCCGGCGGCGTTGCGCGCGCTGCTGGCGGCGTGGGCGCGCGATGGCGGCAGGCGCCGTGCGCGGACCGCGGCGCTTCAGTCGTCCTCGGGGAGCGTCGACAACGGCATCTGATCCAGCGCCAGCTGGCTGGCTGCCAGCGCGACCTGGGTGCGGTTGGACACGCCGAGCTTGCGCATGATCGCGGTCATGTGCGCCTTGACCGTGGCCTCGGAGACGCCCAGCTCGTAGGCGATCTGCTTGTTGAGCAGTCCTTCGGCGAGCATGCCCAGCACGCGAAACTGCTGCGGGGTCAGCTCGGCGATCCGCGCCGCCACCGCGGCTTCGTCGGGCTTCAGTTCGGCACGCGCATCGACGACACCGGCCGGAACCCAGACCTCGCCTTCGAGCACCGCGCGCACCGCCGCGCCGATGTCCTCGCCTGCCGCCGACTTGGCAAGATAGCCCGACGCGCCGTGCGCCAGCGCGCGGCGCACCACGGAGGCCTCCTCGTGCGCCGAGACGACCACGATCGGCAGTCCGGGATGCTGGCCGCGGATGTGCGCCAGCGCCGAGAAGCCGCGCGCCCCCGGCATGTGCAGGTCCATCAGCAGCAGGTCGGCCTGGGGATGTGCCTCGATCAGCGCCAGCAGCGTCGGCACGCTGGCGGCTCCGCGCACCATCGCGCCGGGCAAAGCGCCCTGCACGGCGCGGGTCAGCGCGTCGCGATAGAGCGGGTGATCGTCGGCGATCAGCACTTCACGCGACACGCCGCCGCGCTCGGTCGTAGCGGCACGAGCCGGATCCATGGCGGCGGGAGCGATCATTGGATCAGCCGCTCTCCGACCAGGCTTTGCACCACCGAGGGATCGGCCAGGGTCGAGATGTCGCCCAGCTGTTCGGGCGCGTTCTCGGCGATCTTGCGCAGGATGCGCCGCATGATCTTGCCCGAGCGCGTCTTCGGCAGGCTCGGCGCCCACTGCAGATAATCCGGCGTCGCGATCGCACCGATCTCCTTGCGCACCCAGGCGACCAGTTCCTTGCGCAGGGCATCGCCGGGCTGCTCGCCCACCTTCAGGGTGACGTAGGCGTAGATGCCCTGGCCCTTGATGTCGTGCGGGCAGCCGACCACGGCCGCCTCGGCGACCTTGGGGTGCGCGACCAGCGCGCTCTCGACCTCGGCGGTGCCGATGCGGTGGCCGGAGACATTGATCACGTCGTCGACGCGGCCGGTGATCCAGTAGTAGCCGTCGGCGTCGCGGCGCGCGCCGTCGCCGGTGAAATAACTGCCGGGATAGGTCTTGAAGTAGGTCTCGATGAAGCGCGCGTGGTCGCCGTACACGGTGCGCATCTGCCCCGGCCAGGAGTCGGTCAGCACCAGATTGCCTTCGCAGGCGCCGTCCATCACTGCGCCGTTGGTATCGACGATCGCCGGCTGGATGCCGAAGAACGGCCTCGTCGCCGAGCCCGGCTTGGCAGCGATCGCGCCGGCCAGCGGCGTGATCAGGATGCCGCCGGTTTCGGTCTGCCACCAGGTATCGACGATCGGGCAGCGGCCGTCGCCGACCACCCGGTGATACCACTCCCAGGCTTCGGGATTGATCGGCTCGCCGACTGTGCCGAGCAGGCGCAGGCTGGCGCGCGAGGTGGCCTTGACCGGCGCCTCGCCCTCGCGCATCAGCGCGCGGATCGCGGTCGGTGCGGTGTAGAACAGCGTCACCTTGTGCTTGTCGACCACGCGCCAGAAGCGGCTGGTATCCGGCCAGTTGGGCACGCCCTCGAACATCAGCGTGGTGGCGCCGTTGGCCAGTGGACCATACAGCACGTAGCTGTGGCCGGTGACCCAGCCGACGTCGGCGGTGCACCAGAACACATCGTCCTCGCGCAGATCGAACACGCACTCATGCGTGTAGCTGACATAGACCAGATAGCCGCCGCTGGTGTGCAGCACGCCCTTGGGTTTGCCGGTCGAGCCGGAGGTGTAGAGGATGAACAGCGGATCCTCGGCATTCATCGGCTCGGGTGCGCAATCGGCGCTCTGGCCGTCGCTGACCACATGCCACCAGCGGTCGCGCGGGGCCTGCATCGCGACCGCGCCGCCGGTATGACGCACCACCAGCACGGTTTCGACGCTGTGCGTGCCGGGGCGCGTCAGTGCCTCGTCGACATTGGCTTTCAGCGCGATCGTCTTGCCGCCGCGCAGGCCCTCGTCGGCGGTGATCACCAGTTTGCACTGCGAGTCGGCGATGCGTCCGGCCAGCGAGTCCGGCGAGAAGCCGCCGAACACCACCGAGTGCACCGCGCCGATGCGCGCGCAGGCCAGCATCGCCACCGCCGCCTCGGGAATCATCGGCAGGTAGATGGCGACGCGGTCGCCCTTGCCGATGCCGAGATGCCTGAGCGCATTGGCGGCACGGCACACCTGCGCGTGCAGTTCGCGGTAGCTGATGCGGCGCGACTCGGCGGGATCGTCGCCCTCGAAAATGATGGCGGTCTTGTCGCCGCGCGTCGCGAGGTGACGGTCGAGACAGTTGGCGGCGACGTTGAGCACGCCATCCTCGTACCAGCGGATGTGGAAATCCTCGAGACGGAACGACACGTCCTTGATCCGCGTCGGCGGCTTGATCCAGTCCAGCCGCTGCGCCACGCGCGCCCAGAAGCCCGCGGGATCGCGCACCGATTCGGCGTACAGGCGCGTGTAGTCATCGGCGCGCACGCGGGCAGTGGCCGCGAAGGCGGGCGGGACGGGATAGACCTTGGACATGGCGTGCTCCTACTCGGCAGGTGGCGCGGCGGCATCCGCGGCGATGCGCGCGCGCCTCAGGCTATCCACACTAGTCGCGCAAGGCGGACGACCAAGTGGACTTTAGTCGAATGTCGACCAAGGGCGTATAGCCAGCATGGTGGTCGGCGCCGATGCTCGGGCGCACGGCTCGGGGCAGGGAGCTGCGGCGGCGCGGCAGCGGCATGACGGCCGTGCGCGGGTGCTTTACGGCACTTCAGCAAATCGCCCGAGTCCACGACACGCCCGGATTCCCTCACCACGGAGACCCGCAGATGGAAAACAAACTGGCCAATCCCGCCCCGCTGGGGCTCGCCGGATTCGCGCTCACCACCTGGATGCTGAGTCTGATCAACGCCGGCTTCGCCAGCGGCGACGGCATGGGCATGGTGCTGGCGCTGGCATTCGCGTTCGGCGGCACGGCGCAGTTCGTCGCCGGCGTCACCGAGCTCAAGCGCGGCAACACCTTCGGCATGACCGCGTTTTGCGCCTACGGCGCGTTCTGGTGGTCGTTCGCGCTGTTCGTGCAATTCCTGCACGGCAGCACGCCGGCCGCGTTCGTCGGCTGGTACCTGTTCATGTGGGGCGTGTTCACGCTGTACATGCTGATCGCCGCGCTGAAGCTCAATCGCGCGCTGCAGCTGGTCTTCGTGGTGCTGGTGATCACCTTCTGGCTGCTGGCCGCCGGCGAGTGGACCGGATCGGCCTCGCTGCACCAGTTCGGCGGCTACGGCGGCCTGATCACTGCGTTGCTGGCGTTCTACCTGTCGGCGGCCGAGGTCATCAACGAGACTCACGGCAGGGTCGTGCTGCCGATCGGCGCACCCGCGCCGCGTTGAGCGTCACGCCGCCGCGCGTCGCAATGGCGCGCGGCGGTTGCGCTTGTCCTCATTCATCGCGTGCGCCGTCGCGACGACGGCATCAGGTGCCGGTGTCCGACGACGTGCCGCGCGCCGGCGATTTCAGCGACGACTTGAGCGCCGCGATCTGCTGATCCGAAAGCTGCTCGTCGCGCGCGCTGCCGCGGATGCGCGCCTGCGCGAAAGCGAACACCGATGCCAGCGCGCCCAGCAGCAGCAGGGCCAGACCCAGGCCGAGTCGTCCCGGCGTGTGCGCGGACAACGCCAGCAGCAAGCCGAACACGGTCAGGACGAGCAACAGCCAGCGCATGGCGGCTCCGCAGGCATCGGATGTCGACGCAAGAAATAAACCGCCCGTATGTCATATGCAAGTCATCTGGAACGCCGCTGTCACGGCGCTCGCCGAACCTCACGGGGATCTCAACCGGGGGTTCACGACCATGTCCGTTTTGCAGCGTTCCTTGCACCGCCATCCGCTGGCGCTGGTGATCACCGTCGCGCTCGCCAGCACCCACGCTTTTGCCGCCGACCAGCCCACGCCCCAGAGCAGCGCCGTCGAGCGGTTGCGCAGAGTCGTCGTCGCCGGCAAGAAAACGCAGAGCATCGGACTCAAGAGCCTGAGCCAGAAGTCGATTTTCAGGTCGGCCTTCGGCGACAAGGTGCTCGACCGCCAGCAGCTCAAGTCGGCCGGTCCGGTGGGCGGCGCGGCGCAGGCGCTGACCTTCGCGCCGGGCGTCAGCGTCAGCGGCTACGGCCAGACCGGCGCGACCAAGGCCTCGATCAGCGTCAACGGCCTCAAGCAGGGCTGGGGTGGTTTTTCCGGCGGCAGCATCGACGACGGCAGCATCGCGGTCAGTTTCGACGGCGTGCCGATGATCAACGCCGCCACCGGGCTGTGGGAAACGCCGCAGCTGCCGCAGACCGGCCTGTTGCAGGGCGCGCGCGTCACCTACGGGCCGGGCAATCCGGTGGATCGCTGGTACAACAACATCGGCGGCGCGATCGCCTTCATCCCGGTGCAACCCTCGGCGCAGGCCGGCGGCGACATCGCGCTGACCGATGGCAGCTTCAATACGCGCAACGTCGTTTTCAACCTGCAGACCGGCAACGTCGGCGGCTGGGAGACCGTGATCGCCGGCGGCTACGGCAAGGCCGACAACTTCCGCCGCTCGCCCGACGGCTATGCCTGGCCCAGCAAGAACTTCGCCGCCTTCGTCAAGACGCGCAAGACCTTCAGCAACGGCAGCATCAGCTTTGGCGGCTATCTCGGTGACGGCCACGGCTGGCGGCCGACACCGATCCCGCTGACCCCGGTGCCGGGCATCGGCGTCAACGGCCAGGACGCCAACGGCAATCCGAATCCGGGCCCGCTGCTCAGCCAGCAGACCACCGGCTACTACAGCGCGCTCAACGAGACCGTCTGGGCCAAGAACGACTCCAACCGTACCTGGCTGGTCTACGCCAAGCAGAACCTGCAACTCGACGATCACATCACCCTGCACAATCTGACCTGGTATCGCCGCGGCGACCGCCTGCACATCCACTACAACAACTACGTCGCCAACCCCAGCAACCTGTACGAGCGCAACAACCCGTTCTCGCACATGTACGGCGACAAGCTGTGGAGCGACATCGCCCTGCCCGGCAACGACGTCGCGGTGGGCGGCTATTTCATCAACACCGTCTACAACTCGCGCAACGCTTTCTACAATCCCAACGCGCCCTATTTCGGCTCCTACCTGGTGCCGAACGACCACTTCCGCAGCGACTACTGGTACATCACCAATCTTGCCGCCTTCGTGCAGGACACCATCACCCCGGTGCGGGGGTTCAGCGTGACCCCGGGCCTGCGCGCGGTCAGCTTCCACACCGACTACTACCCGCGCGGCAATGTCGATTTCGCCGCGGCCAATGCGCTCTATCCCGGCAACAACCAGGCGCATCTGCCGGCGGCCAGCACCAGCTACGACAAGCTCGAGCCCTCGCTCAACGCGCGCTGGCAGCCCGCCGGCTGGCTGGCGGTGTATGGCAACTGGGGCACGGCCTACCGCCTGCCGCAGGTCGGCGGTGGCGGCGGCCTGTATCAGAAGCAGCCGGTGGGTGGCGACATCCTCGAGAAAGGCATCGAGGTCCAGGCCGGCATCAAGATGCACTGGTTGCAGGCGGGCCGATTCCATGACGTGCTGGTCAACGCCAACTACTACCGCATGCACTTCAGCAACCAGTTCATCGGCGTCACCAGCGGCAACGGCCAGTTCCTGGGTCTGGGCACCGGCGACTCGATCTATCACGGCTTCAACCTGTGGGCCGAGGCGGCGATCGGCCACTGGCATTTCTTCGGCAATGCCAACGTCGAGCAGGCGCACTTTCGCAACTACAACTTCAACGGCACCAACTACGACGGCCTGCCGGTGTCGTATGTGCCCAAGACAACCTTCAACGTCGGTGCCTACTGGCGCTACGTCCTGGGCAACGTCGTGCTGAAACCGCGCGCCTGGTACCAGTACGTCGGTGCCCAGCACGTGTTCGACAACAATCTCGGCGCGCCCAGTCAGCAGACCATGCCGTCCTACGGCCTGCTCAATCTGGCGCTGGGCGCCGACCTGCCGACCGGCCTGCTGGGCCATGCCGTCCGGGCGATCGACGTCAACGTTGAAGTCATGAACGCGCTGAACAAGCGCTACAACGCCTTCGAGGAACTGTCGGCCGGCGGCCTGTACAACACGGCGCCGACCACGGTCGGCTACCCGCTGGTGCTGCCGGGCGCGCCGCGCGCCCTCTACGTCACCCTCGACGTCAAGTTCTGAGCCGACAACGGTTCGTTCCGGGCGGGCCGCGGCGCAGGGAGCGCCGCGGCCCCTTTTTTGCCGGAGCCGGGCCTGAGCGTCGATGCCGCACGGGTACCGAAGCCGCCGATCGCATGAACGACGCGCAGATCACCATCAGCAGTGCCCGGGCGGTGCTCGACCAGCAGTGCGCGCGACGGGCGCACCACCGTTGGCGCGCCCTTCAGCCGGAAGGGTCGGCTTGCCGGCGGCAACAGGGACGATCGGGCCCGCGCAGCGCGGGAAGCAGCCCTGCGCTTGCGCCGGAATCGCGAGCCGGCCGCATTGCCGCTTGCACGATCGAGTCGCCGCCTACAAGATCAATCCATGCCCGCCGAACTTCACCGCGCGCAGGATCACGCCGTCATCGCCTTCCATGACCTGGTGCCGCGCGCGGGCGCCATCGCGGCCAACCAGTACCTGGTCATCCACCGGCACGAGGCCGCGCTGATCGATCCCGGCGGTGATCTGCTGTTTGCCGTGCTGCTCAATCAGGTCCTCCAGCTCATACGCAGCGATCAGCTGCGCTACGTGCTGGCCACGCACCAGGATCCGGATGTCGCCGGCGGCATCGCGCGCTGGTTCATGTCGGCCCCGGTCACCGTGGTCGCCTCGCACCTGTGGGGGCGCTTCCTGCAGCACAGCGTGCCCGGGTACCAGGTCGACAGTGGCGAGGTCCGCTATCAGCTGCTGCCGGACGAAGGCGGCCGGATCCGGTTCGCCGACGGCTACGCGATCGAAGCCGTGCCGGCGCATTTTCTGCACAGCCCGGGCAATTTCCATTTCTACGATCCGATCAGCCGGATACTGTTCTGCGGTGACATCGGCGCCTCGAACTCCGCGCAGGCGTTCGGACCGGTGGCCGATTTCGATGCGCACGTGCCGACGATGCGTGCTTTCCATCAGCGCTACATGGCCAGCCGGATTGCCGGGCAGGTGTGGGCCGAGCGAGTGCGCCGCAAGGACATCCGCATGCTGGCTTCGCAGCATGGTCCCTACTTCGAGGGCGCGGACGTGTCGCGGCTGATCGAGTGGGTGGCGCGAGAGCGCTGCGGCGTGGATCTGCTGCAACCCGCGGACGTCGCGGCGGACGCCGCCCCGTGACGGCGGCATCCGCAAGCGGAGTCTGCAGGCGGCCGCTTGTCCTGCCGGCGCTCAAGGCTGCCGCTCAGTCGTACGACAGCGCCTGGATCGGATCGAGGCTGGCCGCGCGCGCCGCGGGCGCGATGCCGAAGACGATGCCGGTGGCGCCCGAGAAACCCACCGCCAGCAGCGCCACCCACAGCGGAATGTGCGCGCCGGCGAAGCCGCTGACGGTGTGCAGCACGATCTGGCCGATGCCGTAACCCAGCGCCAGCCCGAGCAGGCCGCCCAGCAGCGCCAGCATCGCCGCCTCGATCAGGAACTGCAGCAGGATGTCGGCGCGCGTCGCGCCGAGGCTCTTGAGGATGCCGATCTCGCGGGTGCGCTCGGTCACCGACACCAGCATGATGTTCATGATGCCGATGCCGCCGACCAGCAGCGAGATGCCGACGATCGCGCCGGCGACCAGGGTGATGGTGTCGAGGATGCTGTTGACGCTGGCGAGCAGCTGCGCCGCGGTCTGCACGCGGAAGTCGTCGGCCGCGCCGGGCGCCAGGCGATGCTGGCGGCGCAGCAGGGTTTCGATGCGGCCCTGGGTCTGCTCGAGATTCGCACCCGCCGCGAGCTTGAGCTCGATCGCGATGTCCGGCACCGCCGGCGTGCCGGACAGCGACAGCGCCGTGCCGTAGGGAATGATGATCTGGTCGTCCTGGTCCTGGCCCAGCAGCGAGCCCTGCTTGTGCAGCACGCCGACGATGCGGAACCAGGCGTCGCCGATCTGCAGGTACTGGCCGACCGCAGCGCCATGCAGGTGCAGATGCTCGATCACCGTCCTGCCGATCACCGCGACGTGGTGATGGCGCAGGTCGTCCTCGCGGGTGATGAAGCGCCCGCGGTCGGGCCAGGCGTTGAACCACTCGGCCAGCGACGGCGTGCTGCCCAGCACCTGGGTGCTGGTGGTCTGGTCGCGGTAGTGGACGATGCCGCTGATGCCGACGATCGGCGACACGCCGGCCAGTCCCGGGATCTGCTGCTCGATCGCCAGCAGGTCGCCGGGCGTGACCTTGGCGACCTTGCCGGCCAGCAGATCCTTCAGCGGCAGGTAGGACTGCACGATCAGGGTGTCGCTGCCGAGGCCGCGGAACTGGTTGTTGATCGCCTGGCTGAAGCCCTGCAGCAGCGCCACCACCGCGACCACCGCGGCCACGCCGATGACGATGCCGAAGGTGGTCAGCACGCTGCGCAGCTTGTGCGCGCGGATCGCGTCGAACGCCGCGCGCGGGCTTTCGCCGATGACGTCGAGGCCAAGACGGGTCATCGGTGGTTACTCATGCCGGGTTGTCATGCCGAGCGCTGCCCCCAAGCTTGTCATTCTGAGCACAGCGAAGAATCTGGCGCTTGGCCCGACGTGACGGCGCCGAGTCCGTCCGAAAAGCGAGATTCCTCGGGCTCCGCCCTCGGAATGACAGGATAAGGGGTGGACTTCGCCTGCGGAATGGCGTGGGGCTTTGCACTCGAAATGACATGGAACCAAGGTGGCTCATCGTCGTCTGCTCATTCGTAGCGCAGCGCTTCGATCGGATCGAGCGCTGCGGCCTTGGCCGCCGGCGTGATCCCGAACACCAGCCCGACCGCGGCGGTGAAGCCCAGCGACAGGGCGATCGTCCAGCCCGGAACGATCGCGCCGGCGAAGGCCGGCACCAGGTGCACCACCAGCTTGCCGATGCCGTAGCCCAGCGCCAGCCCGACCAGTCCGCCCAGCAGCGACAGCAGCACCGCCTCGAGCAGGAACTGCAGCAGGATGTCGGCGCGCGTGGCGCCGAGGCTCTTGTGGATGCCGATCTCGCGCGTGCGCTCGGTCACCGACACCAGCATCACGTTCATGATGCCGACGCCGCCGACCAGCAGCGAGATGCCGACGATGGCGCCGAGGATCAGGCTGGCGCTGTCGAGCGCGCGGGTCAGCGCCTTGGTCAGCTCGGCCGCGCTCTGGATCTTGAAGTCGTCCTCCGCGCCCGGCAGCAGGTGATGCTGGCGGCGCAGCACCGCCGTGATGCGCGCCTCGACCGGCTTGATCGCGCGCGTGTTGTCCACGTCGAGCTGGATCACGATGTTGGGCGCGGTCTGCGTACCGCTGAGGCTGACCGCGGTGGTGTAGGGGATGTAGATCAGATTGTCGCGGTCGATCAGGCCGACCAGCGTGCCGACCTTGTTGAGCACGCCGACGACCTTGAACCAGGCGCCGAACAGCTGGATGAAATGCCCCTCGGGGCGCGCCGGCAGATGCAGATCCTTGATCAGCGTCTGGCCGATCACCGCGACCGGCCGCCGGGTCGTGTCGTCGCCGGCCACCACGAAGCGGCCCTGTACCGGATAGCGCGCGCCGTTGCGCGGGAAGCCCGAGGTGGTGCCGCTGACGCTGGTGTTGCTGCTGCGGTTGCCGTAGCGCACCTCGGCGCTGAACTGCGCCAGCGGCAGCAGCGGCACCACGTCACGGACGCCGGCCACGCGCTGGCGGATCGCGAGCAGGTCGTCCGGCGTGATGCGCGCGGTCTTGCCTTCCAGCGCGGCCTTCTGCGGCAGATAGGCCGTGATCACCAGGCCGTTGGCGCCGAGATTGCGAAACTGCTGCGTGATCGACTGCCCGAAGCCCTGCAGCAGCGCGACCACGGCGATCACCGCGGCGACGCCGATCACCATGCCGAGCACGGTCAGCGCGGCGCGCAGCAGGTGCGCGCGGATCGCGCCGATCGCCGCGCGCAGGGCCTCAGCCAGCCGCGCCATGCGCCGCTTCCTCTGCCATGCGCCGCGTGTCGCTGATCACCTGGCCGTCGCGGATCGCCACCGTGCGCTCGGCGTGCGCGGCGACTTCGGCGTCGTGGGTCACCAGGATGATGGTGTTGCCGCTGCGGTGCAGCGCCGCGAACATGGCCATGATCTCGCGCGCGGTCGTCGAGTCGAGATTGCCGGTGGGCTCGTCGGCGAGCAGGATCGATGGCTTGCCGACCAGCGCGCGGGCGATGGCGACGCGCTGGCGCTGGCCGCCGGAGAGCTGGTTGGGGCGATGGTCGAGGCGATCGCCCAGGCCGACATCGGCCAGCGCCGCGGCCGCCAGCTGGCGCCGCTCGCGCAGCTTCACGCCGCGATACACCAGCGGCTGCATCACGTTGTGCAGGGCGTCGGCGCGGCCGAGCAGGTTGAAGTTCTGGAACACGAAGCCGATCTCGCGGTTGCGAATGCGCGCCAGCGCGTTGTCGTCGAGATCGGCCACCCGCTGGCCGTTGAGCAGGTAGCTGCCGCTGCTGGGACGGTCGAGGCAGCCGACGATGTTCATCAGCGTGGTCTTGCCGGAACCCGAGGGGCCGATGAAGGCGACGTACTCGTTGCGGGCGATGGCGAGATCGACGCCGCGCAGCGCGTCGACGTCGGTCTCGCCCATGCGGTAACGCTTGCCGATGCCGCGCAGCTCGAGCAGCGGCGCCGCATCCGTGGCGGGCGCGGCGCTCATGAGGCCTCGATGGTGACGCTGCCGGAGTCTTTGGTTTTCTTCGCGCCCGGTTTGGCCTTCTCGATCTCGACCGCCTCCTTGTCGCCGAGCGCGTGCAGGGTCTGGTAGGGACCGCTGACGACCTCGTCGCCGGCCTTGAGGCCCTTGTCGATCGCCTGCCAGGTGTCGCTGGAGATGCCGGTGACGACCTTGGTCTTGTGCGTCTTGCCGGCGCGCACGACATAGACGTAGGCGCCGCTGTCGGCCTCGATGCTCTTCGACGCGGGCTTGTTCTCGTACAGCACCGCCTGGATCGGCACCGCCAGCGTGTCGGGTGCGCTGCGGGTGTAGATCTCGGCGCGGCAGCTCATGCCGGGCAGGATGTGCGGCAGGTCCTTGCCGGCCAGCGCGATCTTGACCTCGAAGTTGCGTCCGCCCGCCGTGCCCCCCGTCGCGCTCAGCGACTGCGTCACCGAGGAGGCGATGAAGACCACCCGTCCGGTGAGCCTGGCGTGCGGAAACGACACCGCGTGGATGTCGGCCACGGCGCCCGGCTTGACGTGCGCGATGTCGGCCTCGTCCACCTGCACGTCGGCGATGATCTGCACGGGATTGGCGATGTTCATCAGCGTCGCGCCGGGGATGTTGGTGCCGGCGATCACCGTCTCGCCCACCTTCACCGGCAGCCGCGTCACCACGCCGTCGATCGGCGAGCGGATCACCGTCTTGGCCAGGTTCTGTTGCGCCTGGCTGAGCTGCGCCTGGGCGATGCGCAGCGCCTCGCGCTGGGCCTGCACCTGCACCCGGGCGATCGCCAGCTGGCTCCTGAGATTGTCGAAGCTGTTGGCGTCGACCAGTCCGCGCCGGAACAGCGCCTGCTGGCGCTGCACCTGCTGCGCAAGGTTGCCGGCGGTGAGCTGCTGGCTGGCGATGGCCGTCTGCGCCTGCATCACGCCGGCCTGCGCCTGCTCCACCGCCGCGGCATAGACCTGCGGATCGAGCCGCAGGACCACCTCGCCCTTGCTCACGCGCTGGCCGTCCCTGACCGGGATCGCGCTGATGCGGCCGATCACCTCGGGCTTGAGCTCGACCGGATCGAGATAACTCAGCTGGCCGCCGGCGAGGATGGAGCTGCGCACCGTGCGCGGCTCCACCTTGCTGACCTCGACCTTGGGTCCGCGCTGGCGGTCGGTCAGGCTGCCGATCACCACCACCAGCACCACCGCGGCAACGATGCCGAAAGCGATCAGTCCCTTGCGCTTGTTGGCCATGCTCAGATCACCTTGACCAGGATCCAGATGCCATAGATCACCACATACGGCAGCAGCACCACGAATGCCGAATGGCCCATGCCGCGCCGGGTCCAGCGGGCGAGGCCGAAGATCGACAGGCCGATCACCCAGAACGTGGTCAGGCGCAGGCTGCTGATCAGCGTGTACCAGCTGTTGCCGGGTGACAGGTGGAACAGCAGCGCATTGAGGGCGGTCAGATCGAGGTCCTGCAGCATGATCTGATGACTGCCGCGCAGCAGGTACATCAGCGCCGAAACCAGCGTGCTGACGAGCGCCGGGAAATTGCTCCAGCAGATGAAGCTGTACCAGCTGCCGTAGCCCTGCACGTCGTAGCCGGCCAGCTTGGCAGCGAGCAGGTAGTACAACGCGAACACTGCATAAGCGATCGGCAGTCCGAGGATGGTGCCGACCACGCCACCGATCAGCGGCGACGCACGCGTCGCGTGATCGGCCATCTGCTGCATCTGCTCGGCGCTGATCTTGCCGGCGAGCATGGCATTGGACTGCAGCGTCTGCAGCATGAACCAGTGGATGTCGATGGTGGCGAAATACCACGCGGTGAATGCCGCGGTGACCGCGATCATGATCAGCAGCGGCCACCACAGCCAGCCGTTGTGGCCGCGGATGTCGTCGAATGCCTGTGCGGGCGCGACGAAGATGTTGCCGAGTGTGGCGAGGGGCGACGACGTGCTCATGGAACCTCCCTGGGTCGAGTCGATGAAACAGCCGGTTCATTCCTGCCGCGCCGCTGCCGGGCACGCAGGCCCGGAGCGGTGATACCCGAGGTGCATTCCCCACCCCTTCCCCGCAGAGGCCGCGCCGGCTTCAAGTCAGCCAGCGTCCGCAGCATGGACCCTGCGTTGCGAAAAAGATTCCCGTGACAAGTGTCATCATCAACCGACCCTGCGCCCGGGCTCGGCAACCGTCTTGTCGTTGCAGCGCCTGTCACCCCCTGCGCAGCGAAGCCGCACCCCTCCCTGCTTGTCATCCTGAGGGCAAAGCCCGAAGGATCTGGCGGACGGCAAGCGCAGGATGAACGGGCCATCGACACCATGCATCCATGCGTCGAGCCCCGGCCACGCCATCCGTGGCGCGGCGTTCGTGGGCGCGCGAGCGCCCCCTCACCCATCGCTGCGCTCAGGATGACAAGGCGTCTGGGATGACACGACATTCGGCATGACAAGCCCCCCTTGGTTGTCATCCTGAGGCCATCGGCCGAAGGATCTGCGCAGCGAAGCATTTGGCCTGCCGAGCCACCCCAGTCGACTATCGGGCCATTCCGGCCGGTCATGCAGCGGGGTGCCCGTCGCCCGCTGGATCCTCCGACCTGCGACCCCAGCGACAACTTCGTTGTCATCGATCGCGATACCTCACGCTGCGGGCCGGGACGACACGGCCGGCTGGCGCGCCTTGCGCAGCAGCAGGCCGTAGTAAGTCAGGTAATAGGCGAAGAACAGCGCGCGCAGCAGAGTACCCAGCGGATCGACGTCGTAATGCGCCAGTGCCTGCTGTGCCGCCTGCGCACCCGCGACGCCGACGCTGTCGGTCACGATCCCCAGATGCTGGAACAGCCAGAACTTGTACGCCACGCGCAGCACATAGAGCGCCAGGATCGCCGGCCCGAACAGCGCATGCGCGCGCACCTTGAGCACTCCGCCGTCGACGCGGAACTGCGCCATGCGCGCCGCCACCACGCCCAGTCCGATGCCG
>JAKAZT010000139.1 GCA_021815695.1 Pseudomonadota bacterium | reverse complement strand
GGGAATCCGTACCTCCAGCACGCGTTCGTGGCTGCCATCCTGCATGGCCACGCGGGTCTTGCCGCCGGCAAAAGCCGTGGCGAGATCGATCTCGATGTGCGCCTGCAGGTCGCGGCCGCGCCGGCTGCGCGCGCCGGACCGGCCACCCGGCTGCTGGCCGAACAGGCTTTCGAAGAAGTCGCTGAAATCGCCGTGAGCGCCGGCTCCCGACCCCGGTCCTGCGTCCCCGCCCCAGCCGGGCGGCGGCCGGAAGCTGTCGCCGGCGCGGTAGCCACCGGCGCGCACCTGATCGTAGGCCGCGCGCTTGCCCTTGTCCTGCAGCACTTCGTAGGCCTCGTTGACCGTCTTGAAGCGCTCTTCCGCGCCGGACTCCTTGCTGACGTCGGGATGAAACTTGCGCGCCAGCTTGCGGTAGGCGGCCTTGATCTCGGCCGCGCTGGCATCAGGCTTGACGCCCAGGGTGTCGTAGTAATCCTTGAATTCCATGCCGTGCTCCGATCTGCGGACGGCACGATGCAACGGACCCGCCGCGGTAGTCCCGCCGCGGGCCCGTTGCGCTGGCCGGCCGTTTACTCGCCTGCAGCGATGGTAATCCTGCGCGGCGTGGTTTCCGGTTTTTTCGGGATGCTGATTTCCAGCACGCCGTGCTTGCCGGCGGCGCGGATGCCATCGGCGTCGGCGCTGTCTGGCAAGGCGAAACGGCGGTAGAACAGCCCGTGCGAACGCTCGACGCGAGTGAACGAGCCCTGCGATTCCTTGGTCTCGGCCGTGCGCTCGCCCTTGATCGACAGGATGCCCTTGTCCATGTGCACCTCGATGTCCTTGGGATCGACGCCGGGGATGTCGGCCAGGATCACGAAGCGCTTGTCCTCCTCGCGGATGTCCACGCGCGGCGTCCACTGGCTGGTGACCACGTTGGACTGGTCGGATTCGCCGCCGTTGAGAAAGCGATCCAGGACCTGGTTGATCTCGCCCTGCAGGTTGTTCGACACCGCCCAGGGGGTATAGCGGGAAATGCTCATATCGAATGCCTCCATGAAATACGGCCCGTGGCCGCCTGGTCCCGAAAATAGGGGCGGACCCCGTCCGATCAAGACCGCCAGTTCACGCCGGGCGCGGTACGATGTCGCAAGACCTGACCCCGCATGGCCTGCCGTCGTGCCCACCCCTGGAGTTCCTGCTCATGAGCATCCGCATCGGTGACCGTATCCCCAGCGCCCCCCTCCATGTCATGCGCGAGGGCGCACCCGCGGCCGTGACCAGCGACGAGATCTTCAAGGGTCGCAAGGTGGTTCTGTTCGCCGTTCCCGGCGCTTTCACGCCGACCTGCTCGGTCAGGCATCTGCCGGGCTACGTCGAGCACTTCGAGGATTTCCGCCAGCGCGGCATCGACGTGGCCTGCATGGCCGTGAACGACGCTTTCGTGATGGATGCCTGGGGCAAGTCGCAGCACACCCCCGAGGGCCTGCATCTGCTCGCCGACGGCAACGGCACGTTCACCAGGGCACTGGGTCTGGAACTCGACGCCACGACGTTCGGACTGGGCCTGCGTTCGCAACGCTTCGCCCTGTATGCCGAGGATGGCGTGGTCAAGGCGCTGCACGTCGAGGCGCCCGGCGAGTTCAAGGTATCCAGCGCCGAGGCGATGCTGACCGCCCTTCGCTGACCGGGAACGCGGCACCCGAAGAGCCCCGGAATGCCGGGGCTCTTCGCCTTGCGTGCCGGCAAGATCAGGGCGCGGGCGGTGCGTCCGCGGCCATCGGCGTCTCGACGACCCCTGCGGCGTCGTCCTCGTCCAGGCTCTCCAGACGGACCACGCCGACCAGATTCTCTTCGGCCGGCAACCGAATCAGGGTCACGCCCTGGGTATTGCGACCCAGTTGCGAGACTTCGGCGACCCGCGTACGCACCAGCGTGCCGAGGTTCGAGATCAGCATCAGTCCGTGGCTGTCGTCGGCCTGCACCGCCGCGACCAGCGCACCGTTGCGCCCGGAACACTGGATGGCGATCACGCCCTGGGTGCCGCGGCCCTTGCGCGGAAAATCATCCAGCGGCGTGCGCTTGCCGTAACCGCGGGCGGTCGCGGTGAGAATGTCGCCGCCGCGGGCCACGATCATCGACACCACGCGCGCATCGTCGGTCAGGCGCATGCCGCGCACGCCGTGGGCAACGCGGCCCATCGCCCGCACCTCGTCCTCGGCAAAACGCACCGCCTTGCCGTTGGAGGCGAACAGCAGCACGTCACTGCGGCCGTCGGTCAGTTGCACGTCGACCAGGCCGTCGCCGCCGTCGAGATCGATCGCGCGAATGCCGCTGGTGCGCGGTCGCGAGTAATCGCTGAGCGGCGTCTTCTTGACCGTGCCGTTGCGCGTGGCAAAAAACACGTAGCGGTCCGCGGGGAAATCGCGCACCGGCAGCACCGCCTGCACCTTTTCGCCCTCTTCCAGCGGCAGCAGGTTGACGATCGGCTTGCCGCGCGCGCCGGGGCCGGCATCGGGGATCTGATAGACCTTGAGCCAGAACACGCGGCCGGCACCGGTGAAGGTGAGCAGGGTGTCGTGGGTGTTGACGACCCACAGCTGCTCGACGAAGTCCTCTTCCTTCATCGCCGTGGCCGAGCGGCCCTTGCCGCCGCGCTTCTGGGCACGATAGAGGCTGGCCGGCTGACGCTTGACGTAGCCCGTGTGCGACAGCGTGACCACGACGTCCTCGGGCGGGATCAGATCGAGCATGTCGAGATCCTCCTGCGACGGCTGGATCACGGTGCGACGTGCATCGGCGTAGTCGGCCTTGATCGCCAGCAGCTCCTCGCGGATGACCTCGAGCAGACGCTCGGGGCTTTCGAGGATGGCGATCAGGCCGCGGATGGTGTCGAGGATCTGGCGGTATTCCTCGGTCAGTTTTTCCTGCTCCAGCCCGGTCAGGCGATGCAGGCGCATCTCGAGAATTTCCTTGGCCTGCACTTCGGACAGCTGGTAGCCGGCGGCTTTCAGCCCGGCGCCGGGATCGAGATCCTCCGGACGCGTCAGCCCGGCGCCCTGGGCGGCCAGCAGCGCGCGCACCAGGCCCGGCTCCCAGGTGCGGGCCAGCAGGCGCTCGCGGGCCTCCTGCGGCGAGGCCGAGGTCTTGATCAGCTCGATCATCGCGTCGATGTTGGCCAGCGCGACGGTCAGGCCCTCGAGAATGTGGGCGCGCGCGCGCGCCTTGCGCAGGTCGAACAGGGTCCGGCGCGTCACCACCTCGCGACGGTGGCGGATGAAAGCCTCGATGATGTCCTTGAGGTTGAGCAGGCGCGGCTGGCCATCGACCAGCGCCACCATGTTGATGCCGAAGGTGACCTGCAGCTGGGTCTGCTGGAACAGATTGTTGAGCACCACGTCGGCCATGGCGTCACGGCGGATCTCGATGACCACGCGCATGCCGTCCTTGTCGGATTCGTCGCGCAGTTCCGAGATGCCCTCGAGCTTCTTCTCCTTGACCAGTTCGGCGATCTTCTCGATCAGCCGCGCCTTGTTCACCTGGTACGGCAGCTCGCTGACGATGATCGTTTCGCGGCCGTTGGGCTCGGTCTCGATGTCGGCGCGGGCACGCACCAGGATGCGGCCGCGGCCGCCGCGGTAGGCCTCGACGATGCCGGCGGCGCCGTTGATGATGCCGGCGGTCGGGAAATCCGGGCCGGGAATGTGCTGCATCAGCGCGTCGATGCCGAGCTCCGGGGCGTCGATCAGCGCCACGGTGGCGTCAACCACCTCGCCGAGGTTGTGCGGCGGGATGTTGGTCGCCATGCCGACGGCGATGCCCGCCGAGCCGTTGATCAGCAGGTTCGGCACGCGCGTCGGCAGTACCAGCGGCTCGTGCTCGCTTTCGTCGTAGTTGGGACCGAAATCGACGGTGTCCTTGTCGATGTCGGCGATCAGCTCGTGGGTGAGCCGCGCCATGCGCACTTCGGTGTAACGCATCGCAGCCGCGTTGTCGCCGTCGACCGAGCCGAAATTGCCCTGTCCGTCCACCAGCAGGTAGCGCAGCGAGAACGGCTGCGCCATGCGCACCAGTGTGTCGTAGACCGACTGATCGCCGTGCGGGTGGTATTTGCCGATGACGTCGCCGACCACGCGCGCCGATTTCTTGTACGGCTTGTTCCAGCTGTTGCTGAGCTCGCTCATCGCGAACAGCACGCGACGGTGCACGGGTTTCAGGCCGTCACGCACATCCGGGAGCGCGCGTCCCACGATCACGCTCATGGCGTAATCGAGGTAGCTCTGGCGCATCTCGTCCTCGATGTTGACGCGAATGATTTCCTTGGCAAGTTCGGCCATCAGGCGGCTTCCGGGCAGTGGCGGAACGCGACCGCCCCAGGACGGCCGCGGTGACCCGCAAACAATCCGT
>JAKAZT010000138.1 GCA_021815695.1 Pseudomonadota bacterium | reverse complement strand
ACCAGCACCGCGCCGAGGATCAGCAGGAACACGCCGCTCAGCGGATCCAGGCGCACATGCCACGGCAGCCACGGCAGGCCCAGCGGCAGGATCGCGGTCGTCGTGCTGTCGCCGGCGAGCGCCAGCAACCCCGCCGCCAGCGCCGCCGCGCCGCACAGGGCCAGCAGCGGAAACGCCAGCCATGACAGCGTGCGCGGCCAGCGCGTGGCGAGCAGCCCGCTGGCTGCCGAGGCCAGCGCCGCGACCACGGCCGCGCCGGCCAGCGACAGTGCCAGCGGTCCCGTGTTCACGCCCGCGGCTCCGGCACGGTCGTTTTCAGGCGCACGCCACGCCCACCCTCGGCGCTGGACTGGCGATCGCCCAGCAGGATTACGCCGGCCCGCTCCAGCGCGTCGATCAGCTTGACCAGCGAATCGACGGTGCCGCGCACCGTGCCATCGCTGGCTTCCATGCGCTGGATGGTCGGCAGCGACAGCCCGCTGCGCTCGGCCAGCTCGCGCTGGTCGAGGCCAAGCAGGGCGCGCGCAGCGCGCAGTTGGGGGGCAGTGATCATTCGTCAAATATCATGACAAAAGCATCATAAGTAATATATGGAACATCATTCCTGCGCGCAAGCCGACGGTACCAGCCGGCACCGATCCGTCGTGTGCGCCATGGCATGGCGCGGATCGCGCCGGGCCGGTCTCGCTTCGTGGGCAAGCCCGGCAACGCCCGGCCGCCGCCGCAGGTGACCGGCACCACTTTCCCGTCCGCCGGGCGCCGCGTATCGTGAGGCGCCCGCGCTGCTGTGCCGGCGCGGTCTTCCCGCTCGGCGAGGAGTCGCACATGATCGTGGTCACGACCGAGAACGTGCCGGGTCACCCGGTCCGGCAGGTCAAGGGGCAGGTGTTCGGGGTGGTGGTGCGCAGCCGCGGCATCGGCGGCAACGTGATGGCCGGGCTGCGCTCGCTGGTCGGCGGCGAGATCCACGAATACACGCAGATGCTGGAGGAGGCGCGCCGGCATGCGCTGGACCGCCTCGTCGCCAACGCCAGCGCGATGGGCGCCAACGCGGTGGTGATGATGCGCTTCGATTCCGCCGAGATCGGCCAGACGATGAGCGAGATCGTTGCCTACGGCACCGCCGTAGTGCTCGATCCGCCGATCTGAGCCGGCCGCGCATGCTGGCGGTCGCGCTCTACCTGCTGGGCGGGCTTCTGCTGCTCGGCGCACTGGCGGCCGCGCTCACCGGCGTGTTCGCGGCGCTGCTCCCGTCGCTGCTGATCGGTGGCCTGCTGCTGGTACTGGGCCTGGCGATCGAGCGCTGGCGCTACAAGCCGGTGCGCCGGGAGCGGCCGGATCCGCGCTGGAAGGACACCGGCGAACGCTTCGTCGATCCCGAGAGCGGGCAACTGACGGCGGTGTACTTCGACCCGGCGCGCGGCGAGCGTCACTACCTCGCGGAGGATGGCGACGCGGGGCCGCGCTGAGATGCCGCAACCCGCAAGGGAACATGCGACCCTCGCGGACGGACCGTCGTCAGCCCCGTCATGAAAGCACTCCCGGATCGCCGCAGCATCCGCCGCATCCTGATCCTCAAGTGGAGCGCGCTCGGCGACGTGGCCCTGGCCAGCGCGATCATGGAGGACATCCGTCGCGCGTTTCCGCAGGCGCGGATCGATCTCGACACGTTGCCGGCCGCGGCCGGTCTGTTCGCACACGATCCGCGCTTCGAGCGCGTGCTGGCGATCGACTCGCGTGCGCGCGGACAGCGCCTGCGCATGATCGGGACCTGGCTGCGCAGCGTCCGCGCGGGTCGCTACGACCTGCTGATCGACCTGCAGGGCAGCGATCACACGCGCGGCCTGGTGGCGCTGGCCTGGCTGACCGGCTGCGGCATCCGTCACCGCTGGAGCGTGCGTCCGGGCTGGCCCTGCACGCTGGCCCCGCGCGGTCTGGCGCGCACCGCACCCGCGGTCGACCGCATGCGCGCGCTGCTGGCCTGCGCCGACCTTCCGGCGGCGACCGCGCTTCCGGTCCTGCATCCCGCACCCGCCGAGACCGCGCAGGCCCAACGGATGCTGCGCGATCACGGGCTGCTGTCGGCGCGGTTCGCCGTTTTGCTGCCGGGTTCGCAGGCGGCCGGCTGGCTCAAGCGCTGGGGCGTCGCGCGCTATGCGCAGCTGGCCGGCCTGCTGCTCGCGCGCGATCTCGAACGCATCGTCGTGATCGGCGGGCCCGACGAGCGCGACGAGTGCGCGGCCATCGTCGCGGCCATCAACCATCACCGCCCGGATGCGGCGATCGGGCTGACGACGCTGAGCCTGCTGCAGATCGTGCCGATCAGCGCGGCTGCGGCCCTGATCGTCGCCAACGACACCGGCACGGCGCACATCGCGGCCGCCGCCGGCACGCCGCTGCTGGTGATCTGCGGTCCCACCGATCCGCAGCGCGTCAAGCCGCTGGGCCCGCAGGTGCGCGCGGTCCAGGCGGATGTCGGCTGTCTCAACTGCTATGGCAAACGCTGCCGGCTGGGCGCGACGGCGCAGTGCCTCGAACCGATCACGCCGGCGCGGATCGCTTCCCTGCTGCTGGACGCGTCACCCGACCTGCAGGGCCTGAAGCTGTACGGATCGATGTCGGCCTGAAGCCGCGGCAGCGCCGCCTCCGGCAGCGCGACGGCGTTTTCGGGATAATCGCCGGTCTTCCATCGCGCCCGGCCGTACCCCATGACTGATTTCCTGCACCGCCTGCCCGAATTCGCCAGCCAGCATGCGCTGCTCGTCGCCGCCTTCGTCGGCCTGCTGCTGGCGCTGATCGCCACCGAGGCGCTGCGACTGATGCGCGGCTGGAGGGAAATCACCCCGGCGACGCTGACGCACTTGATCAACCGCCAGAACGCACTGCTGATCGACGTCTCGTCGCGGGCGGATTTCGAAAAAGCGCACATCCCCGGCGCGCGCCACGTGGCGATGGCGCAGTTCGATCCCGAACACAAGGATCTGGCCGGGGTGAAGGACCTGCCGATCGCGATCTGCTGCCGCAGCGGCGTGACCTCGGGCAAGGCCGCCGCACGGCTGGTCAAGGCCGGCTTCAAGCAGGTGCACAGCCTGGGCGGCGGCATCGGCGCCTGGCAGCAGGCCGATCTGCCGGTGGCACGCGGCAAGGACTGAAACGCACGCCTCCGCGAATGCGGACGCGTGCGCGTGCGGCGCGGGCATCCGCGCCGCGGATCAGGCTTTTTTGGTGCCCTGCTCGGCCGCCTGTGCCGCCTGCACGGCCGGACGCGCTTCCATGCGCTGCATGTAGCGCACCAGCACCGGCCACGGCGCCAGATCGATGCCGACGAAGCGCGTCCACACCAGCACGGTGTAGAGGTAGGCATCGGCCACGCTGTAGCCGCCGGCCAGCAGGCAGTCCTGCTTGCCGAGCACCGCGCTGACCTCGGTGAAGCGTCCGCCCAGCTTCTCGATCTGCTGCTGTTTCACGGCATCCGGCGTGGCCGGATTGAACAGCGGACTGAACTGCTTGTGGATCTCGGTGGAGATGAAGTTCAGCCATTCCTGCAGCTGGTAGCGCTCGAAGCTGCCGTTGGCCGGTGCCAGACCCGCCTCGGGTTTGCGGTCGGCGAGGTACTGCACGATCGCCGGGCCCTCGGTGAGGATGCGGCCGTCGTCGAGCTCCAGTGTCGGCACGTAGCCCTTGGGATTGATCGCGCGGAAATCGCGGCCGTCACTGGTGGCCTTGCTGCGCAGGTCGACCTTGACCAGATCGAACGGCAGGCCCAGCTCGCGCAGCACGATGTGCGGCGAGAACGAACAGGCGCCGGGGGCGAAATAGAGCTTCATGGCAACTCCTTGCGGGACAGGGGATGGATGGGACCGCGGGAACATCATGCAAGCCGCCATGGTGGCGCCGGTGGCGGTCGCCGTCGAGCGCATCCGGTGCAATGCCGTGTGCACGCCGCGGCAACAGTGCCGCGGCGACGGGAGCCGAACCGGCTGCGACCGGCCCTACTTGCGCCCGGGCAGGTAGAGATCGGTGACCGTGCCTTCGTAGACCTCGGCGGCGAGGCCCACCGACTCGCTCAGGGTCGGATGCGGATGGATGGTCAGGGCGATGTCGGCGGCTTCGGCGCCCATCTCGATCGCCAGTGCCAGCTCGGCGATCAGGTCGCCGGCGTGCGGGCCGACGATGCCGGCGCCGACGATGCGGTGCGTGGCCTCGTCGAACAGCAGCTTGGTGAAGCCCTCGGTGCGATCGATGCCGATCGCGCGCCCGCTGGCCGCCCACGGAAACTTGCCGACGCCGATCGCGAGGCCCTGCTCCTTCGCCTGCTGCTCGGTCAGGCCGACCCAGGCGATCTCGGGATCGGTGTAGGCCACCGAGGGGATCACCCGCGCCTCGAAGGC
>JAKAZT010000137.1 GCA_021815695.1 Pseudomonadota bacterium | reverse complement strand
GACGCAGGGATGCATGGTGCCGATGGCCAGTTCATCCGGCGTCGGTCGGCGACCAGATCCTTCGGGCTTCGCCCTCAGGATGACAAGGCGGGGGGGGCACCACTGCGTCGCGCTCCGCGACAACCTGCTCCCTGCTCCCTGCTCCCTGCTCGCTGCTCCGTACTCCCGGCTCTCGCCCTCAATGCACCCAACGCCCGCCGCGTCGTCGCGGCGGCGCGCGGAACTCGGTGGCGGCAGCGCCGACGCCCTGTTCGCCGCGCAGCGGCGGATGCACGCGCCAGTACTGCGCCACGGCGCTGATCGCGGTCGGCAGCTCGGCCACGCAGGCCTCGTACTCGGCGTCGGTCAGCGGCTCGAACTCGGCATCGGAACTGAGCACGCCGTCTTCCACCGCCAGCGCCATCAGCGGACTGAGAATCTCCATCAGCTGCGGATCCTCGGCCAGGCGCGCCTCCCACAGGCCGGCGCGCAGATCGATGCCGCGGCTGAAGCCTTCGCACCAGCCGGCGGCGGTCAGCGCCGTGCTGCCGTCGTCCTCCTCGACCTCGCCGAGGATCGGCTCGTAGGCATCGCCTTCCAGCTCGACGCCGATCGAGTCGTTGAGCCGCGCCAGCAACTGCAGGATACGGCTGCCCTGGTCCTCGTCGGCAAACGGCGCGTGCAGCACCTCGGGCAGCCACTCGTCCGGCTTGGCCGGCTCCGGCCCGACCGCCAGTGCAGTCAGCAGGCCGTGCACGCCGTCGAGCATCAGCCGGTCCTCGGCAATCTGCGCACGCAGAAAGTCGTCGAGTTCGTCGAGCTCGTCGTCGTGCAGCGGGGCGGTGGTCGGATGCGGATCGTTCATGCGTCGAGGTCCAGCAGGATGGGCGCGTGGTCGGAAGGTCGCTCCCAGCCGCGCGGGGTGCGGTCGATGGCGGCGCCGCGCAGCGCCGGACGCAGCGCGTCGCTGGCGAGGATCAGGTCGATGCGCAGGCCGATATTGCGCCGCCAGGCGCCCTGGCGGTAATCCCACCAGCTGTAGCGGCCGGGCTCGGCATCGAAAAGCCGATAGCTGTCGTGCAAGCCCAGCGCCAGCAAGGCGCGCAGCGCGTCGCGCTCCGGCGTCGAACACAGGATCTGCTCGCGCCAGGCGTCGGGGTCGTGCACGTCGCGGTCATCGGGTGCGATATTGAAATCGCCGAGCACGACCAGGCGCGGATGGCGGGCGAGCTCGGCGGCGAGAAAATCACGCAGCGCCGCCAGCCACTTCAGCTTGTAGGCGTACTTGTCGCTGTCCACCGCCTGGCCGTTGACGACGTAGACGTTGACGACGCGCAGATCGCCCAGCGTCGCCGCCAGCACGCGCCGCTGCGGGTCGTCGAGGCCGGGCAGGTCGGCGACGACATCGCGCGGCGCCTCGCGCGCCAGCAGGGCGACGCCGTTGTAGGTCTTCTGGCCGGCGAACGCGCAGCGGTAGCCCAGCGCCGCGATCGCCTCGCGCGGAAACTTCGCGTCCTCGAGCTTGGTTTCCTGCAGCGCCAGCACGTCGGGCGCCGCCTCGCGACACCACTGCTCGACGTGCGGCAGGCGCACGCCGAGCGAATTGACGTTCCAGGAGGCGATCTTCACGCGCGCATTGTACGGCGCCGTTCAGGCGGCAAGACCGTAGCTCTTCAGCAGGGCGTCGGGTTGCGGCGCGCGACCGCGGAAAGCGACAAAACTCGCCAGCGCCGGACGCGAGGCACCGACCGCGAGGATCTCGCGGCGAAACGCGTCCCCGCTGACGCGGTCGATCACGCCGGCCTCCTCGAAGCGGCCGAAGGCGTCCGCCGAGAGCAGCTCGGCCCAAAGATAGCTGTAGTACCCGGCCGCATAGCCGCCGGCGAACACATGGGTGAAGGTGTGCGGGAATCGCTGCCAGGCCGGCGGATGCAGCACCGCAACCTCGCGACGGACTTCCTCCAGCAGCGCCAGCGTGCGTGCCCCGCGCACCGGGTCGTACTCGCGGTGCAGGCGGAAGTCGAACAGCGCGAACTCGACCTGGCGCACGAGATGCAGACCGGCATGAAAGTGACGCGCGTCCAGCATGCGCTGGTACAGCGCCGCGGGCAGCGGCTCGCCGGTCTGATAATGGCGCGCGAACAGATCCAGCGCCGGGCGGCTCCAGCCGAAGTTCTCCATGAACTGGCTGGGCAGTTCGACCGCGTCCCACTCGACACCGTCGATGCCGCCGACCGAAGGCAGCTCGACCTCGGTCAGCATGTGATGCAGGCCGTGGCCGAATTCGTGGAACAGGGTCAGCACGTCGTCGTGGGTCAGCAGCGCCGGCACGCCGGCCGTCGGCGGCGGAAAGTTGCAGGTCAGGAAAGCCACCGGACGCTCGGCCTCGGCACCGTCGCGAAAACGCGCGCGGCAGACGTCCATCCACGCGCCGCCGCGTTTGCCGGTCCGCGCATGGAGATCGACATAGACACCGGCGACCAGGCTTCCGTCGGCATCGTGCAGGTCGAAATAGCGCACGTCCGGATGCCAGACGTCGACGTCGTCGCGCGGATCGAGGCGCACGCCGAACAGCCGCGTCGCCAGCGCGAACAGGCCGTCGATCACCGCCGGCAGCGCGAAGTACGGCTTGAGCTGCTCCTCGTCGAGATCGTAGCGGTGCTTGCGCAGCTTCTCCGCGGCGTAGCCGACGTCCCAGGGTTCGAGATTGGGCAGGTCGAGCTCGGCAGCGGCGAAGACGCGCAGCTCGTCCAGCTCGCGCTGCGCCACCGGCTTCGCGCGTCGCGCCAGATCGTGCAAAAACTCCAGCACCGCCGCGGGCGAGGGCGCCATCTTGGTCGCCAGCGATTCCTCGGCGGCATCGGCGAAACCGAGCAGCTGCGCGGACTCGTGGCTCAGCGCGAGGATGCGCTCGATGCGCGCGGAGTTGTCGTGGCGCCCGGCCTGCGGCCCCTGGTCCGAGGCGCGCGTCTGATAGGCCCAGTACACGCGCTCGCGCAGCGCACGCAGGTCGGCATGGGTCAGCACCGCCTGCACGCTGGGCTGCTTCAGGGTGACCAGATAACCCTCGAGGCGCGCCGCATGCGCCGCGGCGCGCAGGATGGCCAGCGCCGAGGGCGGCAGTCCGGCGAGATCGCGCTCGTCGGTGATGTGCTCGGACCAGTCCTCGGTGGCATCCAGCACGGCTTCCTCGAACGCGGTGCCCAGCGCACTGAGCTCGACGCCGATGGCACGAAAGCGCGTGCGCATCGGCTCCTCCAGCGCCACGCCGGAGAGCTGGAAATCGCGCAGCGCGTGCTCGACCGCGGCGCGCGCCGCAACCGGCAGCGCGCCGAAATCGTCGCGCGCGGCGACCGCGCGCACGGCCGCATAGAGATCGCGGTCCTGGCCCAGCTCCATCTGGAACGCGGTGATCGTCTGCAGCGCCTCGCCGTACGCTGCGCGCAGCGGCTCCGCATCGGCCACCGCATGCAAATGCGCCACCGGTGCCCAGGCCCGCGCCAGACGCTGCTGCAGACGTTCCTGCGTCAGCATCACGGCCTCGAAATCACGCAGCGCACCCGGCCTGGTGATCGCGGCGATGCCCTCGCGGTAATCGGCCAGGATCGCCTGCACCGCCGGCAGCACGTGCTCGGGGCGGATCTGCGAGAACGCCGGCAGCCCTGCGGCTTCGAGCAGCGGATTGCGGTCGGACATGGAAAACTCCCGGTGATCGCCAGCTCTGGAGGCGTCGCGGCTCGAAATCAAGCCGGCGGCGATACCATGCGGCATGGATTCGGCACAGCGTAACCGGCTCTCGGCCCTGCTCGAACGCACGGCGGTGTTCCACGTGCTGGATGCGGCGGCGCGCGACGCCGTGCTCACGGCTTGCCGTCTGCTGCAACTCGGCGGCGGCGATACGCTGTTCGCCGCCGGGGATCCCTCCGATGCGCTCTACGTGCTGGTCGCCGGCAGCCTGGGCGCCTTCAGCCCGGCGCACGATGGGGCACGCGATCGCCTGGCGGGTGTCATCGTGCCCGGCGAGACCATCGGCGAACTCGGCCTGATCACCGACCGGCCGCGCACCACCACGGTGCGCGCGCTGCGCGACTGCACCCTGCTGCGGCTGCCGCGCGAAGGCTTCATGGGCCTGGTCGATGCCCACCCGCAGGCGATCCTCGCCGCCGCCCGCGCCGCGGTGGAGCATCTGTTCGAGCGCCGCGAGGGGGAGGCGCTCGGCGTGCCGCGCACACTGGCGCTGCTGCCCTGTGACGCCGGCATCGACGCGCGCGGCTGCGGCGAACGCCTGTGCAAGGCCCTGCTGCCCTACGGCGACGCACTGGTGATCGACGCGGCGCTGGGTCGCGGCCGCGACGCGGCCTGGTTCAGCGAGCGCGAACGCGACTATCCGTTCGTGCTTTACGTGGCCGACGGCGCGTCCGACTGGCGCGAACTGTGCCTGCGCCAGGC
>JAKAZT010000028.1 GCA_021815695.1 Pseudomonadota bacterium | reverse complement strand
GGGGAGCCACGTCATGAGCACGCCTGATCCGGTCGCGACCGCGTCGCCACCCTCCATGCCCAGTGCCGAAGAGCGCAACTGGGCCATGGCCGCCCATCTCTCGGCACTGGCCGGAGGACTGCTCAGCTGGTTCTTCGGCGGACTGGGTGTGTTCGTCGGCCCGCTGGTCGTCTGGCTGATCAAGAAGGACACCATGCCCTTCGTCGACGAGCAGGGCAAGGAAGCGCTCAACTTCAACATCACCTGCGCGATCGCCTTCCTGATCCTGATCGTGTTCTCGGTGATGACGCTGGGCATCGGCCTGCTGCTGACCGTCCCGCTGTG
The DNA here is from genome assembly GCA_021815695.1 of Pseudomonadota bacterium. Taxonomy (GTDB): domain Bacteria; phylum Pseudomonadota; class Gammaproteobacteria; order Xanthomonadales; family Rhodanobacteraceae; genus Metallibacterium. The sequence goes on along the minus strand of JAKAZT010000028.1, from coordinate 21,521 downwards.
GGTGGCGGTCGGCATCTTCTGGCTGGTGGTGACCATCATCGCCACCGTCAAGACCAGCAACGGCGAGCACTACCGCTATCCGATCGCGTTGCGGCTGATCAGCTGATCCGCGCCGCGGCGTAGCGGGCCAGTTCGCGCAGGCGGTCGGCTTCGGCAGCGAAACCGGCGAGCGCCGCGAGGGCCTCGTTCGTGAGCGAGGCCAGTCGCGCACGCGAGGCTTCCAGCCCGAGGATCGACGGGAAGGTCGGCTTGGCCGCACGCGCGTCCTTGCCGGCGGTCTTGCCGAGATCGGCGGTGGCGCCTTCGACGTCGAGGATGTCGTCGCGCACCTGGAAGGCCAGCCCGAAGGCCGTTGCGTAGCGATCCAGCGCCAGCAGCGCGTCGACGCCGGCGCCCGCCGCCAGCGCGCCCAGGCGCACCGCGGCGCGGATCAGCGCGCCGGTCTTGCAGGCGTGCATGTGCTCGAGCTCGGCGAGATCGAGCACGCGCCCGACCGCGGCCAGGTCGAAGGCCTGGCCGCCGGCCATGCCCTCGGCGCCGCAGGCCGCGGCCAGCGTGCGCAGCATCTCGATGCGCGTGGCGGCGTCGACATCGAGCGTGGTGGCGTCGGCCAGCCGTTCGAACGCCAGCGCCTGCAGCGCGTCGCCGGCGAGGATCGCCGTGGCTTCGCCGAATGCCACGTGGCAGGTCGGCCGGCCGCGGCGCAGCGCGTCGTCATCCATCGCCGGCAGGTCGTCGTGCACCAGCGAGTAGGCGTGGATGATCTCGACCGCGCAGGCCGGAGCATCCAGTCGTGCCAGCGGCGCGCCCAGCGCCTGGCCGCTGGCGTAGGTCAGCAGCGGGCGCAGCCGCTTGCCGCCGCCGAGCACGGCGTAGCGCATCGCGCGGTGCAGGTCGGCCGGTGGTTGCTGCGCCGACGGCAGGGCGTGGTCGAGGGCCTGCTCGGCGCGTGCGCCGAGGGCGGCGAGCGCGGGGCTCAGCTCGGGAGGGGGTGACTCGCGGCTGCTCAAATCAGGGTGGATCAGCGGCAAACGGTTCGGCGCGGTCGGGGGCATCGGGATCGAGCAGCTTGCGCACGCGCAGTTCGGCCTGATCGAGCGCGCCCTGGCATTGCCGGTACAGAGCCACGCCGCGCTCGAAGGCGGCCAGCGAATCGTCGAGGCTCATGTCGCCGTGCTCCATGCGTGCGACCAGCTGTTCGAGTTCGTCCAGCGACTGCTCGAAGGCGGCGACGGCAGGCGGAGCGGAAGGCGCGACGGCGGTCTTGGCCATGGCCGCGAACGCTAGCGCAGCGGTCGCGCGGAAGCAATCGCCTGCGGTTGCGCGCACGCTTCGTGCTGCCATCGCACGCGCGTGCCGAGGCTTTCAAAAAACGCGCTGCCGGCAGCCGTGCAGGCGAGATCGGCTACCGCCAGCAGATGGCCGTCGAGGTCCTCGATCAACGGGCAACGGTCGCGTTGCCACGGCGGAACACCCCATTGCCGGAACAGGTCGTGCAGTGCATGCGTGTGCCGATCGCCGACGGGCCGCAAGTGCTCGCCGGCGTGGCGCTGGCGCACGCGCAGGGGTGGATCGAGGACAAGGGATCGCGGCTGCAACTCGATCCTGCCGCCGCCGGGCAGCGCCAGCGGGCCGCCGTTCCAGTCCAGGTGCCAACCGGGCGGCGCGTCGGGGGTGATCGGCTGCGCGTGCAACCGGTCGCGCCAGACGCGCAACTCGGCGCCGGGCCAGGCCACGCGCGGCACGCGGTCGCCGCGCGCGCCGGCGAGTTGCCGTTCCAGCGTGGCGCGCTGGGTTCGCGTCGGCGCGGGCAGGCCCAGCGTGCGCAGCCAGCGCTCGAGCACCAGTCCGCGCAGCGCGGCCGGCAGCGCGCGCCAGCCGGTTGCATCGAGGCTGGTCGCCGCGAAATCCGCCCGGTCGTGACCTGGTGCGGCGTCGGCGCGCAGCGTGGCCAGCGCAGCCGCGGCCTCGGCTTCGAGATGCGCGGCGGCGTCGCGGCAGAGCGCGGCACTGGTCGCCACGGCCTGCGCCGGATCCGGCCAGTGCCGGGCCAGTTGCGGCAGGATCGAGTGGCGCAGGAAGCTGCGGGCAAGCCCCGGCTCGGCGTTGGCGGGATCATCGATGCAGGTCAGGCCATGCGCCGCCAGATAATCGGCCAGCGCGCGTCGCGGCAGATCCAGCAGCGGCCGCCACAGCCAGCCGCCGGCGAAGGCGCGCAGCGGGCGCATGCCGCCGAGACCTTCGGGCCCGGCGCCGCGCAGCAGCTTCAGCAGGACCGTCTCGGCCTGGTCATCGCGATGGTGCGCCAGCGCCAGCACGCCGCCCGCGGGCATGGCGCCGGCGAAAGCGGCATGGCGCGCCGTGCGCGCGGCCGCTTCGGGGCCGTCGCCGCGCTCGCGGGTCACGTTCACGCGCGTGATTGTCAGCGGCAGCTCCAGCGCGGCGCAGAGCGCTGCGCAGTGCGCGGCCCACGTTGCGCTGTCGGGATGCAGGCCATGATCGACGTGGATCGCCGCCAGGCCGCGCGTGCGCGCCTCGGGCAGGCTGGCCAGCGCGTGCAGCAGCGCGCTCGAATCCGGGCCGCCGCTGAAGCCGACCGCTACCGGACCGGCCGGCACCGCGGCCAGCGCTGCGGCGAGATGGGTGCGCAGATCGGGGTCGGCCATGTGCGCATCACGCCAAAGCGGCGCCGCGAATGCAACCCGCGCGGTTGCCAAGCCGCGCCGGCATCACCATCCTGCGCGTTCGTCCTCTGCCGACCCGCTCCATGCCCCGCACGCTCGCCGAGTGGCTCGATTACCAGCAACGCGTGCATCCGCATGCCATCGAACTGGGGCTGGAGCGCGTGCGCGCGGTCTGGCGGCGCCTCGGCGCGCCGGCGCCGGCGCCGGTCGTGATCAGCGTCGGCGGCACCAACGGCAAGGGCTCCACGACCGCCTTCCTGCAGTCGATGCTCGCCGCCGCGGGCAAGCGCGTCGGCGCCTACACCTCGCCGCATCTGCTGCGCTACAACGAGCGTGTGCACGTTGCCGGTCGCGAGGCCAGCGACGATGCACTCTGCGCGGCCTTCGCGCGCATCGAGACGGCGCGCGGCGGGATCGCACTGACCTATTTCGAATTCGGCACCCTGGCCGCGCTGCTGCTGTTCGCCGAGGCGGCGCTGGATGCCGCCGTGCTCGAGGTCGGCCTCGGCGGCCGTCTCGATGCGGTCAACCTGATCGACGCCGACGTCGCGATCGTGACCACGGTCGACCTCGACCACCAGGACTGGCTGGGCCGCGATCGCGACAGCATCGGCCGCGAGAAGGCGGGGATCTTCCGCCCCGGCCGGCCGGCGGTGATCGGCGAGCGCGATCCGCCGCAGGGCCTGCTCGCGGCCGCGGCCGAAACGCGGGCGCGGGTGCTGCGCGCCGGGCGCGATTTCGACGTGCGGGCGCAGATCGATGCCTGGCGCTGGTGGTCGCAAGGGAGCGGCGAGCGGGCCGGCGGCGGCCATCCCTGCGCGGATGAAGAGCCCGGATCGGCGCTGATGATCGGGAAGATCGCGCTCGCGGGGCCGCACCAGATCGACAACGCCGCCGCCGCGCTCGCGGCACTGTGGGCGCTGCGCGACCGGCTGGGCTGGAACGGCGCGGCCTGTGTCGAGGGGCTGGCTCGGGCGCAACTGGCCGGGCGCCTGCAGCGCCTTGCGGATGCGCCCGAACTGCGCGTGGACGTGGCGCACAACCCGCAGGCGGCGCGCGAACTGGCGGCCTGGATCGATGCGCATCCCGTGCGCGGGCGCACGCTGGCGGTGTTCAGTGCGCTGGCCGACAAGGACCTCGCCGGCATCGCCGCGGCGCTCGGCGCGCGCATCGCGCACTGGCACCTGGCCGGCATCACCGATGCCGGCACGCGCGGGCTGGACGCCGATGCGGTCGCCACGCGGCTGGCACCGGTGATCCCCGCCGATCGGCGCAGCACGCATGTCGATCTCGCCGCCGCGCTCGCCGCCGCGCGCGCCAGCGCGACGGTTCACGATCGCATCGTCGCCTTCGGTTCCTTCCACGTGGTGGCGGCGGTTCTGGCCGGGAGCGGGGCCGGCGCGGGGGTATAATTCGCGCGCCTCGGTCCCGGGTGGTCCCATGGATGCAGCCTTGAAGCAGCGCCTGATCGGATTTGCCGTCCTCGCCGCGCTCGCGGTCATCGTGGTGCCGATGTTCTTTTCCGGCACGCCGCCCACCGGTACCGCCAAGGTCAGCCTCGGTATCCCGCCGGCGCCGGACGCCAACCTCAAGACGCGTACGCTCGATCTGGCGGTGCCCGGCAGCGCGCCGGCCGCGGCCGACGGTTCGATCCAGGTGCCATCGGACAAGCTGGCCACGGTCGATCTCGGTGGCGGCGGCAAGCCGGCCGAGGTGCTGCCGGCGGTTCCCGCGTCGACCTTCGCTCCCGCGCCGACGGTCGCAAAGCCTGCCGCGACGGTCGCGCCGGCCGTGCCCGCTCCCGCGGCGGTTGCCGCGGCCGCGGCGAAGCGCAAAACCGCGGCGCGGCCCGAGCCTGCCGCGCTCCCGCCGCCATTGCCGGTCGGCACCGCCGCGCAGGGTCGCTTCATGGTCAGCCTCGGCGCCTATGCCGATGCCGGCAATGCCCGGGCGCTGGCCGCGCGCGTGCGCAAGCAGGGGTTCGCGGTGACGACGCAGCCGATGCAGGTCGGCGGCAAGCCGGCGACCCGCGTCGAGGCCGGCCCGTTCGACAGCCGTGCCGCCGCCGAGGATGCGCGGCTGCGCATCAAGCAGGCCGAACCGCGCGCGGCGGTGGCCCTGCTGGCGGCGCCGGCGAGTCTCGCGGCGGATGCGCCGGCGACCGCGGCGAGCGCCGATCGAGCCAATGGCTGGGTGGTGCAGTTGGGTGCGTTCGGCGCCGAAAAGGATGCCCTGGCGCTGCGCGACCGGCTGCGCGCCGCCGGGTTCGCTGCCTATACCGACCATGTCGACGGTCTTTCCGGACAACTGCTGTATCGCGTACGCGTCGGGCCGCAGACCCGGCACGAGGCCGCATTGAGCCTGCGTGACCGCATCAAGGCGCAACTGGGCCTGAGCGGGATCGTGGCCAGTTACCCTTGAGTGCCGCAGCGCCATCGCGATGAACGTCGCCGATTACGCCATCCTCGCGTTGCTGACACTTTCGGTGCTGATCGGCCTGTGGCGCGGCCTGATTGCCGAAGTGCTGGCACTGGCGGTCTGGGCCGCGGCGCTGTGGGCGGCCTGGAGCTTCGGCGAGACCATCGCCGCGCATCTGCCGGCCGGCATTCGCGAGCCTTCGGCGCGCATCTTCATCGCCTGGGGACTGATCTTCGTGCTGGTGCTGATCGTCGGCGCGCTGCTGGCCTGGCTCATGCGCATGCTGGTGCAGGGCACCGGGCTCAGCGGCAGCGATCGCCTGCTGGGCATGCTCTTCGGGCTGGGTCGCGGACTGGTGATCGTCACCCTCGGCGTGCTGCTGCTGGGCTTCACCCCGTTTCCGCGCGATCCGTGGTGGCAAAACTCGCAATTGATCCCCACTTTCCAGAAGGCCGCCGCGATGGTCAGTGCGCGGCTGCCGGCGGGCGTGGCCCGCTACATCTCGTTTGCGCCGCCGTCGCTGCCCGCGCCGGTGGTGTCGCCGCCGCCGCGCGCAGCGGCGGTATCCTCCGGGCGCTGAAGGTCATCGCATGTGCGGAATCATCGGAATCGTCGGCGCGGCGGATGTCGCACCGCTGCTGTATGACGGTCTGACCGTCCTCCAGCACCGCGGCCAGGACGCCGCCGGAATCGCCACCCTCGACGGCTCGCGCCTGCGCCTGCACAAGGGCGGCGGCCTGGTGCGCGACGTGTTCCGCCAGGAGCACATGCTGAAGCTGCGCGGGCGGGTCGGCATCGGCCACTGCCGCTACCCGACCGCGGGCAGCGACAACGATCCCGGCGAAGCCCAGCCGTTCTACGTCAACTCGCCCTACGGCATCGCCTTCGCCCACAACGGCAACCTCGTCAACACCGACGCCCTGCGGCGCGCGATGTTCGAGGACGACCGTCGCCACATCAACACCGACTCCGACTCCGAGGTGCTGCTCAACGTGCTGGCGCACGAGCTGCAGGGTTCGCCGCCGCGCACGCTGACGCCCGAGCACCTGTTCCGCGCCGTCGCCGGCGTGCACGCGCGCGCCCGCGGCGGCTATGCCTGTCTGGCGCTGGTGGTCGGCCAGGGGCTGCTGGCGTTTCGCGATCCCAACGGCATCCGCCCGCTGGTGCTGGGCGAGCGCGAGGGCGCCAGCGGCCGCGAGTACGCGGTGGCGTCCGAATCGGTGGCGCTGGACATCCTCGGCTTCCGCCGCGTGCGCGACGTCGCGCCGGGCGAGGCGGTGTTCATCACCCTCGACGGCCAGTTGCATGCGCGGCACTGCGCCGGCGACGCGCCGCACACGCCGTGCATCTTCGAGTATGTGTACCTGGCACGGCCCGACTCGATGATCGAGGACGTGTCGGTGTACAAGGCGCGCCTGCGCATGGGCGAGCGGCTGGCGGAGAAGCTGCAGCGGCTGATGCCCGATCACGACATCGATGCGGTGATCCCGATTCCGGACACCGCGCGCACCGCGGCCAGCTCGCTGGCGGCGGCGCTGGGCGTGCCGTTCCGCGAGGGCTTCGTCAAGAACCGCTACATCGGCCGCACCTTCATCATGCCGGGGCAGGGGGAGCGCGCGAAGTCGGTGCGCCGCAAGCTCAATCCGATCGAACTGGAGTTCCGCCGCAAGAACGTGCTGCTGGTGGACGACTCGATCGTGCGCGGCACCACCTCGCAGCAGATCATCCAGATGGCTCGCGATGTCGGCGCGCGCAAGGTGTACTTCGCGTCGGCGGCACCGCCGGTGCGCTACCCCAACGTCTACGGCATCGACATGCCGGCGGTCTCCGAGCTGGTGGCGCACGGCCGCAGCGAGGAGGAAATCCGGGCCCTGCTGGGCGCCGACGGCCTGATCTACCAGGATCTCGACGACCTGATCGCCGCGGTGGCCGAGGGCAATGACAAGCTCGCCCGCTTCGATACCTCGTGCTTTTCCGGCGAGTACGTCACCGGCCTCGACGCCGGTTACCTCGACGCGCTGCAGACGGCGCGCTCGGACGATGCCAAGTCGCGCCGCCGCAGTGCCTGAACCGGCGGCGCAGCTGCTGAATCTCGCGCGCGAGTGCATCGACTGCGCCGATCCGGTGCGCAAGCTCGCGCTCACGGCGGCCGCGCATCAGGCGCTGCGCGAGGGGCGCGCAGCGCCCGCCGCCGATGCCGCACCGCCGCGGGCGATCACCGCGCCCGGCCGCCCCGCGCGCCCGCGACTGGTGCCAGCGCGCGAATTGCCGCGCCGCGGTCTCGGCACGCCGGCCGGCCGCGCCGCGCTGGTGCATGCGGTCGCGCACATCGAGTTCAATGCGATCAACCTGGCCTGGGACGCGGTCTACCGTTTTCGCGGACTGCCGGACGACTACTACCGCGACTGGGCCGCGATCGCGGCCGACGAGGCGCGCCACTACGCGCTGCTGAGCACGCGCCTGGCCGAGCTGGGCCACGCCTACGGCGACTTCGATGCCCACGACGGCCTGTGGCAGATGGCCGAGGCCACCGCCGGCAGCGTGCTGGCGCGCATGGCCTTGGTGCCGCGCGTGCTGGAGGCGCGCGGACTGGACGTGACGCCGGGGATGATCCTGCGGTTGCGCGCGGCCGGCGATCACCGCACCGCCGACATTCTCGAAGTGATCCTGCGCGAGGAGGTGGCCCATGTCGCCGCCGGTTCGCGCTGGTTTCGCTGGTGCTGCGCGCGCGACGGACTGGAACCCGTGGCCACCTTTCGCGGTCTGCTGGAGACGCACCTGCGCGGAGGTCCGAAGGGGCCGTTCAATCTCCACGCGCGGCGCGCCGCGGGATTCACCGAGGATGAACTCGTCCTGCTGGGCGTCTGAGCACGGTACCCGGGGAGGTGGTGATGCAGACTTCGCGCTTCGACCGCCGGATCGCCTTCAAGCTGGCGATCAGCGTGCTGGTCGCGTCGCTGCTGGCGATGACGCTGTGGATGCCGCGTCGCGAGCTGCCCTTCCACCTGCGCATGGAAGCCGGCAGCGGCGTGGTGCAGTCGCGTCCGGGCCTGCCGCTGCCTGCAGGCCTGCGCGCCGGCGACCGCGTGGTGCCGGCGCAGCAGACCGTGCGCATGCGCGCGGTACTGGTCAGCGAGAACATCCCGGGCGATGCCGCACACACCTTGCTGGTGCAGCGTGCGGGCGTCCTGCTGCCGGTGACGGTACGCAGCACACCGGTGCCGCGGCCGGCACGCGCTTCCACCGAAGCACTGCTGCAGGCGCTGGCGAACGGGATGATCCTGGCCCTGGGTCTGCTGACCCTGTGGCGCGGGCGCGGCTGGGCCGCGTGGGGACTGGCCACCTTTGCGCTCAGCGTGCTGCTGGGCGGCGCGCTGGTCGCTCTGCCGGCGCCGCCCTACGCCAACGTCGTCCTGCAGGCGGTCATGCAGTGGCTGAGCGGCCCCATGGCATTCGTCGGCCTGTTTCTCACCGCCCAGGCCCTGGTGGGCTGGCAGCCCGGGCTGCGCCTGCGCTGGGGCCGGCCTTACGGGCTGATCCTGCTGACGCTCTACGCCCTCGAGCTGGCCGCTACCCTGGCCTTCATCCTGGCCGGGATCGGCAGTCTGCCGGAGGTGCTGCAGGCCGTGCTGGCAGGCCTCGGGCTGATGGCGCTGGGTGCACCCCTGCTGTTGCTGCTGCGAGGCTACTACGGCGCCACCGCCGAGGCGCGCCTGCGCATCCGCTGGATCCTCTTCGGCACGGTGCTGCTGCTGCCCCTGCTGCTGATCAACATGATGCAGCAGAGCGACGCCTTGCGGCATTCGCCGGCCTGGGTCTGGGTGCGCTGGCTGCATCCGTTGCTGATCATCGGCGTGCTGGGCTTCTACACCTACGCCGTGCTGCGCCGGCGCCTGGTCGAGGTGCGGGTGGTGCTGAACCGCGCGCTGGTATTCGCCTTGCTGATGGGTGTGGTGGTGGGCTTCTTCGCGCTGACGGAGAGCCTGATCGAGCGCAGCGCACTGGGCGCGCGCGCCGGACTGGCGCTGGAGATCGGCGTGCCGCTGGCGCTGGGCGTGCTGTTTCACCAGTTGCACCGGCGCATCGAGGCCGTGGTCGATCGCGTGTTCTTCCACCGCGAGCACCGCGCGCGTGCCGAACTGCGCGCCTTCGTGCGCGATGCCGGCTTCATCGAGTCGCCCGAAGTACTGGTGCAGCGGGCGGCCGAGACCTTCGGGCGTTGCGCCGGCGGCCGCGGCGCGGCGCTCTACGAGGCGCACGCGCGGGGTTTTCGGCAGAGCGCGCGTGCCGGCGTCGACCTGCCCGCGGTGCTGGACCAGGATGATCGCGCCCTGGTGCGCCTGCGCGCGACCCTGATGCCGCAGGATCTGCATGGTCTGGACAGCACGCTGGGCGAGGGCGGGCTGGCCCTGCCGCTGGCCCTGCGCGGGCACCTGTTCGGCGTGCTGGTGTGCGGGCCACTGGCGGCCGGCCAGCACGCCCAAGCCGACGTCGAGAACCTGGCCCAGGCCGCGCATGAGGTGGGTGCCTCGCTGTTCGCCCTGCGCGCGCGCGCCAACGAAAACCTGGTTGCAGCGCTGGCGTGCGGCGTCGTGCCGCCGACGCAGGCGGTGCAACGGGCGCGGGAACTGGCCGGGCCGGCCTGACGTGATGACCGCGCGCCACAGCGCGCCGCGGCCGCTCGCCGGACCTTGCGGATCGGCGCGGCCGCCCGCACCTCAGCGGGTTCGAGGTGTCGCATGTCCGCGCTGGAACGCCTGATCGAGCACTACGGCCTGCTGGTCGTCTTCGCCAACGTGCTGGCGGAGCAGCTGGGCGCGCCGTTGCCGGCATACCCGGCGCTGATCCTGACCGCGGCGTGGATGACGCGCAGCGGGCAGCCGCTGTGGCCGGCCTTTGCGCTGGCACTGGCCGCCGCGCTGCTGGCCGACAGCGTCTGGTACGCGGCCGGCAAGCATGTCGGTCCGCGCGTGCTGCGCACGCTCTGCCGCATCTCGCTGTCGCCGGATTCCTGCGTCAGCAACACGCGCCGGCTCTACGGGCGCTGGGGTGCGCCTTCGCTGCTGGTGGCGAAGTTCATTCCCGGTTTCGCCTCGATCGCCACCGCAATGGCCGGCGAGACGCGCACGCGGTTCGCCAGTTTCCTGTTTTTCGATACGCTGGGCGCGGCGTTGTGGGCCGGCGTGGCGGTACTGCTGGGGCGGCTTTTCAGCGGCGCGGTCGATCAGCTGCTGGCGACGCTGGCGGGGCTGGGGCGCCTGGGCCTGATCCTGGTGCTCGCCGCGCTGGCGCTGTATCTGGCGCGCAAGGCCTGGCTGCGGCAGCGCTTCCTGCGCGAAATCCGCATGGACCGCATTGGCGTCGATGAGCTGGCCGAGCAGATCGAGCGCGGCGAGGCGCCGGTGATCCTCGACGTGCGACCGCCGATCTACCGCGAGCGCGAGGGCTGGATTCCCGGCGCGCTGGCCATCGCTGATGCCAGCGAGGTCGCCGCCGATCCGCAGCGCGAACTGGTGGTCTATTGCGCCTGTCCCAACGAGGCATCGGCGGCCAGGCTTGCGCAGCAACTCAAGGCGCGCGGCTACCGGCGCGTGCGACCGCTGGCCGGCGGCATCGACGCCTGGGTCGCTGCGGGACATCCGCTCGCGCGGACCGCCGAGGTCGCAACGGCGGCCTGAGCGTGTGCCGGCCCATGCGCGGATGCAGCTCGCCCGCGGGACACGCTCGCGGCATTGATCGGCCGGGCTGCCGCGGCGTCTGCCGCCGCGGACTTGCGGGCGCAACCGCGCCGCTCCGCGTGCCGCCGCAGGGGCCTCCGCAAACGCCGTTTGCACGGGTTCCCGCGCCGGCCGGCACGCCCGCCGAAGCGTCTGCGGCGTGTCAGCACGGCCGTGGCGGCGCGATGCGGTGCGGGTCGGGATTCCCGCAGTCCGCATCTGGCGCAGGGCGCGGATCACCTGCACAATCGCCGCGGGCGTCACGGCGCGGTCATCGGCGGCGGCGACCCTGTGGACATCCCTGCAGGTGCCACGGCGCGATCGCGTCGCCGGTGCCTGGACGATACCCGGGCCCGCGGAGATCCGAAACGGTGGAAAAGTCGCCCTCGCAGCATGCGCTGCACGTTCTCGACCAGACGCCGTTCTCCGGCTTCCACGCCCGCGCCATGATCACCACCGGCATGGGCGTGTTCACCGACGGCTACGACCTGATCTCGATCAGCGTGGTGCTGCCGCTGGTGCTGCACAGCCTCGGCGTCGCGAAGCTCACCGGCTTCGATGCCTCGCTGCTGGGCGCGGTCGCGCTGCTGGGCTCGGCCGCCGGGGCGCTGCTGTTCGGCGCGCTGTCCAACGCCGGACGCAAGCGCTACTACGGCATCGACGTGATGCTGATGGCCGTGGCCGCACTGGCCCAGGCCTTCGTCGGCAATCTCTGGCAGCTGATCGCGGTGCGCGCGCTGCTCGGCATCGGCGTCGGCGCCGATTACGTGCTGTCGCCGATGATCATGGCCGAGCACGCCAACGCCCGCGACCGCGGCAAGACCCTGACGATCGGCTTCAGCCTGATGTGGGTGCTGGGCGCGGCCTCGGCGGCGCTGTTGCAGATCGTGCTCGAGCACATCGGGCTTCCGCCCGACCTGCAGTGGCGCATCACGCTCGCCGCGGGCGTGATCCCGGCAGCCTCGGTGATCATCCTGCGCCGGCGCCTGCCGGAGACGCCGCGCTACTACGCACACATCAAGGGCGATGGCGATGCGCTGAAGGCGGTGGTCGCGCAGGTGGCCGGTGATGACGCGGCGGCGAGCGTCGAGACCGGCAGCACCGGTCTGGACATGCGCGCCTACTTCGCGCGGTACTGGCGGCGTTTCGCGATGGTCTGCATCCTGTGGTTCGTCTACGACGTCGTGATCTACGCCGCCGGCCTGTTCGGACCGTCCCTGCTGAGCACCAGCGTCGGGCTGACGCCGGCCGAGTTCCAGTTGCTCAACTTTCTCGTCTTCAGCGTGCCCGGCAGCCTGCTGGCGGTGCTGCTGGTCGATCGCTGGGGCCGCAAGCCGCTGCAGGCCTGGGGCTTCGTGCTGATGGCGTTGATGCTGGGCATCTACGCGTTCACCTACCACCCGCAGGCCGGCACACCCTTGTGGGGCATCGCGCTGTTCGCGTCGCCGCTGTGGGCGCTGGCGCTGTACGGCCTGTTCATCCTCAGCAACCAGGCCGGGCCGGGGTCGATCAGCGGGGCCGGAATGCTCGGCGTGGAGATGGCGGCGACGCGCGTGCGCGGTCTGGTGCAGGGCCTGAGCGTCACCGCCGGCCGTCTCGGTGCGGCGCTGGGCGTGTTCGTGTTTCCGGCGCTGTTCGCGGCCAAGGGCCAGGGTTTCGCGATGGGCTTTCTCGGCGCGACGGCCCTGCTCGGCGCGCTGCTGACGATCTTCGGCGTGCCCGAGACCAGCAAGGTCAGCCTCGAGCACAGCGGCGGCGACGCCCACGCCGCGACCGGCGCCTGAGCGTTCGCGATCAGTCGCCGTCGTCGCCTGCGATCAGGCTGCTGACTGGCCGCTGCTGCCGGGTGGCCAGTTCCCGCACGTGCGCCAGCATCGCGGCGTAGGCCGTCGCGCCGCGGCTGGCGAGCCATGCCTCGCGCATCTGCACCGGGCCCGGTACTTTCAGCAGCGTCACCGGCGTGTAGCGCGTGACGCCCGTGGCGGCGGTCGTGTTCCCGGACGCCGCAGGGTAGCCGCGAAGCGGCGAGTCGGCCGGGCAGCGGCCGGGATTGCGCGCGAGCGCCACGATGCGCGGCAGCACCGGCACGACGGCAAAGTCGGGATGCGCGCGCCAGAGTCCTCCGAGCACGCGCGCGCCGGCATCCCACTGCGACATCGGCGGCACATCGGCGACCGCCTCGATGGTGCGCAGCAGATCGACCTGCGAAGTGTGCGCCGTGACCAGCACGCCCGGGCGCACCCACGGCCCGGCGGCGACGGCCAGGGTGCGGTGCGCATCGATGTGATCGGCCCCCGACTGCGCATCATCCTCGGTGACCAGCACCAGCGTATGCCTCCAGGCGGGCAGCGTGGACAGCGTGTGGATCACGTCCGCGGTGGCGCGGTCGTTGTCGGCGACATAGGCGTCCGGGGTCAGATAGCAGGGTGTCGCTCCTGCGGTGTGATCATCCGGCAACCACAGGTAGAGCACGCGTGGCAGCCGATCGGCGTGGGCGCGGATCCAGCGGTCGGCGATCGCGGCGCGCTGCGTATCGAGCACCAGCCGATCCCAGGCCGGATAGTCCACGGCGAGGTGCGCACGCAGCGCCGGCGAGATGGCGCCGAGTCGCGAGCGCGAGGCGAACTCGCCAAAGTCCTCGAACGAGACGCGGTGCGCGAGCAGATCGTTGAACAGGAACAATCGCGCCGGATAGCTGATCCACGGATTGGACCAGTGACCGAGTGCGGACAGCGGGCGGTAGATCGCGAACGGATTGCGCGCGCCCGGCGCTGTCGGGTCGAGGGCCTGGGTCCAGCCCGAGTTCGCGATCAACCCGCGGTTCGAGTAGTACTGCGGCCAGGTGCGCTGGACGAAGTCCGAGTCGACGCCGGCCGTGGTCCACTGGTGACCCTGCGAGGTGACCTCGCCGTCGGCATCGAAGTTGACGAACAGCGCGCCGCGTGCGGCCAGCGCATAGAGATTGGGCAGTTCGCGCGGCCCGTACAGGTCGAGTTTCGGATCGGCCCAGGTGCCCGCGGCGGTGTAACGGCCGAAGTCCTCGTCGAAGGTCTTGTTTTCGCGCAGGATGAAGACGACGTGGCGGACATGCGCGTGCAGCCAACGGGTTGCGGCGGCGTTGTCGCGGGCGCGTGTCGCGCGTTGCGCGTCGCTGAAGCCGTTGTCGTGCAATGCCGCGGCGGTCCATGCCGTCAACGCGCCCGGCAGCGCTGCCAGATCCACCCGCTGCAGCAGACCGTGCATCATCGTGCCGACCCACTGGTGCCGCAGATTGGGGCCGCTGCCCAGTCCCTTGGCGGCGGTCACGTAGAGCGCGCCGCCGGCGACGGCAAGCGCGCTGGGGTACCAGCCGGTCGGAATCAGGCCCAGCCGCCGCCCGTCGCGCAGCGCATAGACGGCGACATCGTCGTTGCCGGCATTGGCGACGAACAGGCGCCCCCCGGCGATGGCGAGCGCATCCGGAATGCTCCCCGGCGGCGCGCCGGGATAGGGCGCATCGTCGATGCCGCGCACCATCCGCAGGTGCCGCGCGTCCACCGCCACGACGCGGTCGAGATTGCTGTCGGCCACCCACACGATGGCGCTGCCGGGTTCGGCGACCAGTGCCGTGGGATGGGCGCCGCCGGCCGTGCTGCCCGCCGCGAGTGCCGGCCCGGTGGCGACGTGCCCGGCGATGCGCCACGCGCCGCGGTCGATCACGGTCACACCGTTGCCGCCCCAGTCACTGACCACCAGCCGGGCGCCGTCATCCGCGAGCGTGACCGCGTAGGGATAGGCACCGACATTGAGATAGTCGACCGCGCCGCTGGCGAGGTCGACGCGGGCCAGGCTGTTGGCCAGCAGGCCGCTGACGTAGGCATGCGCACCGCGCGGACCGAGCACCACGCTGTCCGGGTAGAAATGCCTCGGCTGCGAGCGGTCGCCGGCGTACTGGTAGGGGTATTGCCGGTCCGGAAACGGTTGCCACTGCAGGGCATAGCGCCGCGCCACCTGCAGCCGGCCGTCGCGCCGACGCAGCGCGAGCAGATCGTCACTGGCGCCGCCGGTGACGTAGAGCGTGCCGTCCGCCGCCGCGGCCATGCCCTGGAACAGGTTCTGCCGGGGCAGCACGACATCGTCCTGCGTTCTGGCCGTACCGACATCCGCCGCATGCGGCAGCACGACGGCTCCCGCAGCCGTCGCCCGCGGAGTCGCGCGCAGCGCATCCAGTCCGCCGCGCGCGACGAGATCGCCGGCGGCGAACAGGCGGATCGTCTGCGCCGGCCCGGCGCCGTTGCCGATCACCGCGAGCGTGTCGCCCAGCGCCACCACTGCGGTGGGAAAGTTCGGCGTGGCGGCGAGCGTGCCGACCGGGGTCAGCTGGCGTCCGCTGGGCAGCCGCGCGCCGGCTCCGTGCGCCGAAGCGTGGCCGGCGACGATCAGCGCCAGTGCCGCGATCGCGATGCCGGTGGAGCCGGACCGTGCAGCGCGCGAGAGCGGGAGTGCAGACAGGATCGTCATGGCGATGACTCGTGAGGGGGCGGCAAGCCCGCATCGAACGGCGCGCGCTGACTTGCCGGTCAAGCGTACCCTACGATCGACTTGCGATCCGGACCGCGCCGCCGGATCGCTGGCATCGCGCGGCTTTCGCCAGACCGGGTCCTGTTCGAACCTGTCGCCCGGCACGATTTCCGCGCGGCGCGGCGCGCGCGAATCTACTTCGCCTCGTCGACCATGCGCACGACCCTGGTTTCGACCTCGGTGGCGATTTCGGTCAGGGCGTCATCGGCGGACAGCGTCGCCAGCATGGGTGCCGGCCGGATCAGGCCGATCCGGGTGCGGCCCTTTTCGGTGTACACCGAGATCCGGCAGGGCAGCGCCATGTTCAGGCGCATGTCGGTCGCCAGCACGCGTGCGGCCTGGGCGGGGTTGCAGACTTCGAACACCTGGCACTGCTCGGCGAAAGCGATGCCCTTGCTGCGCAGGGTCGCGCCGAGATCATGCACATGCAGGACACCGAATCCGTGGCGTGTCACCGCCGCCTGCAGGTCGGCAGCGGCTTCGGCAAATGGCTTGGGGCTATCGACGATGTAATACATGGCGGCCTCGCGGAGCACCGGATCGGGCGAGCGTCCCGGCATCATGCCGGAAGTTCGCCTGTGCCAAGTGGCGAAAGCTCGGCCGCGTCGCGGGTCATCCGCAGCAGCGAGCCTTGCTCGTACCAGTCGCCCAGCACGATGCGCTGCGCCGGCGCGCCGTCGAGCAGGAGGTCGTGGATGGCGGGACGATGGGTGTGGCCGTGGATCATGCGGCGGACGCCGGCGGCGCGCAGCGCGTGCGCGACGGCGTCGGCGTTGACATCCATCAATGCCTCGCGGGCGCCCTGCTGGTGGTCGCGGCTGGCGGCGCGCGCCTGCGCGGCGAAGTCTTTTCGTGCCGTCAGCGGCCGGGCGAGGAAATCACGCTGCCAGACGGGATCGCGCACCTGGCGCCGGAACGCCTGGTAGGCCGCGTCGTCGGTGCACAGGGTATCGCCGTGCAGCAGCAGGGTCGGCGTGCCGGCCAGCGTGTGCACCACGCCGTCCTCGAGCCGTGTCAGCCCCGCGCGTCGTGCATAGTCGGCGCCGAGCAGAAAATCGCGATTGCCGGCCATGAAGTACAGCGGCACGCCGGTCGCGCGCAGATCGGCCAGTGCGTCGGCGACGCGCGCGGGCAGCTCGCTGTCGTCATCGTCGCCCACCCAGGCCTCGAACAGGTCGCCGAGAATGTAGAGCGCCGTCGCCTGGCGCGCCTGCTCGCGCAGAAAGCGCTCGAACAGCGCGGTGATCCGCGGGCGCGCCGCATCGAGATGCAGGTCGGAGATCAGCAGGATCGTCATGCGGCGGCGTGTGCGCTGTGCGGGGGCGGCCGCTGCGGGCGACTCACCGGCTCAGTGCCGCACGACCGGCTTGCCGGGGAGCGGCTTTTTGGCCGGTGCCGCTGCCGGCAGCGGCGCTCCCGCCGGCAGCACGCTCACCGACTCGATCAGCGGCAGCGGATGCGGCACGTCGGCGGTGAACGGGCCCTGCGCGGCGGTCGGCAGGTCGCCGATCCGGTCCACCACGTCCATGCCCTGGATGACCTTGCCGAACACGGTGTAACCCCAGGTGGCACCGCTCTGGTCGCTGACGAAATCCAGACGCGGATTGTCGACCAGGTTGATGAAGAACTGCGCGGTCGCCGAATTGGGGTCGGCGGCGCGTGCCGCGGCGATGGTGCCGCGCAGGTTGCTGAGGCCGTTGTTGGCCTCGATTGCGATCGGCGCGCGCGTGCGCTTGGCAGTCAGCGCGCTGGTGTACAGGCCGCCCTGCACCAGGAAACCCTTGATCACGCGGTGGAACACGGTGCCGGGGTAGAAGCCGTCGTGCACGTAGCGGAGAAAGTTGGCGACGGTCTTGGGCGCTTTCTCCGGGTACAGCTCGAGCACGATGTTGCCCATCGAGGTCTGCATCAGCACGCGCGGATCCGGTGCAGGCGGCGCGGCAACGCTGGCGGCGCCTGCGGGCCCGGTGGCGGGCTTGGCGGTGGCGGGCCTGGCCGGCGCGGCGGACGCGACCAGCGGAAGCAGGGCGGACAACAGCAGCAGAGACAAACGGGGTTTCGACATGGCCGGGGGAGTCGGTCGGACGATGCGCAGATGATACGCGTTCGTCGCGTCCCGGCTCGGCAAGGCTCAGCCGGGTTTGCGCGCGAACACCGCCAGCTCCAGCCGCAGCCCCAGTTCGCCGATCTGTGTGCGTTCGACCTCGAGATCGGCCACCGTCAGCGGGTGGTGCTCCAGCCAGTCGGGCGGCAGCGCCAGACGCACGCGGTGGTCGTGCGCGTCCAGACCCAGTGGCGGCAGCGGCTCGGGGCGGCGGGCGCGATGGAACAGGACGGCCAGGCGCAGCAGCGCGGTGATGCGCCGCGCCAGCAGCTTGTGCCGCACCGGCAGGGTCGCCAGTACCGTCTTGTCGGGTTTGCGCCGATGGCATTCGACCGTCACCGCCAGCAGTTGCTGGTCCTGGCGCGAGAATCCGGCCAGGTCCGAATTGCGCAGGATGTAGGCGCCGTGGCGATGATGCTGGCTGTGCGCGATCGCCAGGCCGATCTCGTGCACGCGCGCGGCCCATGACAGCCATTCGCGCGCCTCGCTGTCGAGCGACCAGTCGGGCGCTACCTGGTCGAACAGCGCCAGGGCCGTGGCCTCGACGCGCGCGGCATGGCCGTCATCGACGCCGTAGCGGCGGGCGAGGGCGGCAATGCTGGCGGCGCGCGGATCGCGGCCCTCGGCGCGGCCGATCAGATCCCAGAGCATGCCCTCGCGCATCGCCGACTCGACCGCGACCAGGCGCTCGATGCCGAGGGCCTCGAAGGCCGCTTCGAGAATCACCACGCCGCCGGCCAGCACCGGGGCGCGCTCCTCGACCAGGCCCGGCAGATTCAGGCGCCCGATGTCGCCGAACGTCAGCAGGGCCTCGCGCAGGCCGGCCAGCGCGGCGCGGGTCACGCCGAACTCGCTCAGACCCATCGCCAGCACGACCGACTCGATCGCCTTGGCGGTACCCGAGGAACCGTAGACCTCGTCCCATCCGGCCTCGCGGTAGTTCTCGACGAACTGCTGCAACAGCACGCCGATCTCCTCGCGCGCGCGCTGCCAGCGCTTGCGCGTCAGCTTGCCGCCGGGAAAAAAGCGCAGGGTCGAGGCCACGCAGCCGACCTGCACGCTCTCGGCATGCAGCGGCGCCAGTTCGCGACCGATGATGAACTCGGTGCTGCCGCCGCCGATGTCGATCACCAGCCGGCGGTGCCTGGAGCCGGGCAGGCCGTGGGCGACGCCGAGAAAGATCAGGCGGCCCTCCTCGCGCCCGGAGACGATCTCGACCGGATGCCCCAGCGCGGTCTCGGCCGGCAGCAGGAAAGCCTGCGGCGAGCGCAGCTGGCGCACGGTGTTGGTGGCGACGGCGCGCACGTGCTGTGGCGCCAGTCCGGTCAGACGCTGGCCGAAACGCGCCAGGCAGGCCAGCGCGCGGGCGCGGTGCTCGGCATCCAGGGCGCCGTCCTGGCGCAGGCCCGCGGCCAGTCGCACGCTGTCGCGCAGGCGGTCGATCACCCGCGGCTCGCCGTGCTGATAGCGCGCCACCACCATGTGGAAGCTGTTGGAGCCGAGATCGATCCCGGCCAGCAGCTCTCCTTCGCGGATCTCGACGTTGCGCGGCGCGGACACGGCATCCCCTTCGGCGGCGCGCGGATTCTCGCACGCGTGCGGGGCGTCGCGGAACGCCGGATTGCCGCAGCGTGCATCCGCGTTCGGCCGCGCCGCGTCGGCCGCGGATGCTCGCTTCAGTCCGGGCCCGGGTCGCCCTGACGCCGCGACTTGGCGCGGGCAATCGCGGCGAGCACGGCGGCGTGGCTGGCGTTGATCCGATCGGCTGCCGCCTGGCGCTGTTCGCGCTCCCGCTCGCGCAGCAGGCGCGCGTTGCGTGACACGAAGCGCGCGCGTGCCGCGTCGGCAAGCTGCCGGCGCCGTGCCGCGGACTCCGCCGCGCGCCCGGCGTCTGCCATCGCGATGCAATCCACCGGGCAGGGTGCCAGGCACAACTCGCAGCCGGTGCAGCGATCGGCCAGCACGCTGTGCATGAGTCCGGGCGCGCCGACAATGGCGTCCACCGGGCAGGCCTGGATGCATTTGGTGCAGCCGATGCAGTCGGCCTCGACGATCAGCGCGACCCGCGGCGGCTTTTCGACGCCGCAGGCCGGATCGAGCGGCAGCGGCGCGCGATCGAGCAACAGCGCGAGATCGGCGATCCCGGCCGCGCCGCCCGGCGGGCAGCGGTTGATCGGCGCATCCGCATCGGCAATGGCCTCGGCGTAAGGCATGCAGCCCCCGTAGCCGCACTTGCCGCATTGCGTCTGCGGCAGCAGGGCGTCGATGCGTTGGGCGAGGGTGGACATGCGGAACGGGATGCCTGCTGTAGTGCGCCTGCGCGCATTCTCCCATCGTCCGGCCGGATGCGGCAGGCCGCCGCGCACTCAGGCGCGCCGGGGTCAGCGGTTGCACGGCGGGATCAACGGTTGCGCGCGAAAGATCCTTCAGCCTGCGGCTTCAGGAAGACGGCCCGGGTGGTGGCGCAGGCCGTGGCGCGGGCGATCGCGCAGGCGCGGCGGCTGCGCGCCGCGGGTCTTGCGCCTACTTCACCGGCATGCCGGCCTGAGCGCCGATGTCGGCATCCAGCAGAAACAGGTCGCTGCCGCCGCTGCCGGCGGACAGGATCATCCCTTCCGACACGCCGAAACGCATCTTGCGCGGTGCGAGATTGGCGATGAAAACGACCTTGCGGCCGATCAGCTTCTCCGGCTCGGCGTAGGCGGCGCGGATGCCCGAGAAGATCTGCCGTGTGCCCAGTTCGCCGGCGTCCAGTTCGAAGCGCAGCAGCTTGTCCGAGCCGTCGACGAATTCGCAGGCCAGCACGGTGGCGATGCGCAGGTCGAGCCTGGCGAAGTCGTCGATGGAGATGAAAGAGCCGGGACCGGGGACCCGGGATCCGGGACCCGGAGAAGCCGCATCGGGGCCGGTGATCCGGGACCCGGGTCCCGCGGAGCCGGAGTTCGGAGATGTGGACGCGGGAGGTGAGCTCATCGGTCGTGTCTTCGGTTCGGTGACGGGGGCTGCCGGCTGCAGGGATTCGGTGGAGGCCGCGACCATCGCCTCGACCTGCTTGCGGTCGATGCGGCCGAGCAGCGGCGTGAAGGCGTTGATGCGGTGGCCCAGCAACGGTTGCCTGGCGCCTTCAAAGCTTTGATCGGCAACTCCGAGAAAGCTCTCGGCAGCGGCCGCAGTCGCGGGAAGCACCGGTTTGAGAACGACCGTGAGCAGGCGAAATACGTTGATAGCCAGTGAACATATCTGATGCAGCTCGCGGTGCCGGCTTTCGTTTCTGGCGAGCAGCCATGGAGCGGCTTGGGCGATGCGGGCATTGATTTCATCAGCGGCCTGCATGACGACGCGCATCGCGCCCGCGAATTCGCCGACTTGATACAAGGCCGCACAGCTGTCGACGACCTCCTCGGATTTGCGCGTGTAATAAGCAAGGGCGTCTGAGTCGAGGGTCGGCGAAAGCAGACCGTCGAAGTGCTTGTGCAGCAAGCCCGCGGTGCGGCTGGCGATGTTCACCCACTTGCCTACGAGGTGCGAGTTGACGCGCTCCTCGAAGGCGACCAGATCGAGATCGATGTCGGTCGGTGCCGCGCCCAGCATGCCGGCGAAGTAGTAGCGCAGGCATTCCGGATTCAGCCCGGCGTCGAGATAGGTGCGCGCCTGGATGAAGGTGCCGCGCGACTTCGACATCTTGGCGCCGTTGACGGTCAGGTACCCATTGACGTGCAGTTCGGTCGGTACGCGGAAGCCGGCGCCGTGCAGCATCGCCGGCCAGAACAGGCCGTGGAAGTTGATGATGTCCTTGCCGAGGAAGTGGTGCAGCTCGGTCGTGCTGGCGGCGCCCAGAAACTCGTCGAAGCTCGCGGGCTCAAGGCCGATCGACTCGCCGTGCCCGCTGCCGCACAGCGCCCTGAAGCTGGCGAGATAGCCGATCGGCGCGTCCAGCCAGACGTAGAAATACTTGCCCGGCGCGTCGGGAATGGCGAAGCCGAAGTAGGGCGCGTCGCGCGAGATGTCCCAGTCGCGCAGGCCGCCGTCCAGCCACTC
>JAKAZT010000136.1 GCA_021815695.1 Pseudomonadota bacterium | reverse complement strand
CCACCCGCAAGGCGCCCACACAAGTCACCTGCGCACACTGTCAAAGATCGTCTTCACACCGGGCCTCACCGCGCCCTTCCGCTGAGCCTTTCGCTCCGCCGAGCCGCACATTCTACATCCGTTTCCTGCATCGTCAACACCTCGGCGAGCGCGAGGCGCGTTCGCCTGACCGCGGTGATCGCCGGCCGCACGGCGAAATGCGCTGGCTCCATCCGTGGAGTCCAGCCGAACGCGTGTCGAACGCGTCGGGATCGCTCAGGCGCCGTCGTCAGCGACGCGCAACCGCACGCGGGCGAAGCCGCGCTTGCCCAGTTGCAGCAGATGCTCGGCGCCCGGCAGCAGCAGGCGTTCGCGATCCTCGACTACCGCACCATCGATGCGCACGGCGCGCTCCTGGAGCTTGCGGTTCGCCTCGGAATTGCTCGTCGTGAGACGCGCGGCCGTCAGCAGTGCCGCAACACGCAGGCCTGCGGCCGGCACGACGATCTCGGTCAGCGGCAGCGCAGCGGTATCGCCTTCGCCGCGCACGGCGGCGTTCCAGCCCGTGACCGCCTGCTCCGCCGCGCTCGCGCCGTGGAAGCGCGCGGCCAGCTCCCGCGCCAGACGCAGCTTGAGATCGCGCGGATGCAGCGTGCCGGCCTCGATATCGCGCCGCAGAACGCCGATCTCGCTGAGCGGGATCTCGAAACTCAGCAGCTCGATCCAGCGCCACATCAGCGCATCGTCGATCTTCATCGTCTTGGTCACGATGTCGATCGGCGGCTCGTTGATGCCGATGTAGTTGCCGAGCGACTTGGACATCTTGGCGACGCCGTCGATGCCTTCCAGCAGCGGCATCGTCAGCACGATCTGCGGCGGCTGACCGTGATGCTCCTGCAGCGCGCGCCCCATCAGCAGGTTGAACTTCTGGTCGGTGCCGCCGAGTTCGACGTCCGCCTTCAGCGCCACCGAGTCGTAGCCCTGCACCAGGGGATACAGGAACTCGTGGATCGCGATCGACTGCTGCGCGGCATAGCGCTTGGCGAAGTCGTCGCGCTCGAGCATGCGCGCGACGGTGTGCTGCGCCGCGAGGCGGATCATGTCGGCGGCGGTCATCGCACCGAACCACTCGGAGTTGAAGCGCACCTCGGTGCGCTCGCGGTCGAGCACCTTGAACACCTGCTCGGCGTAGGTGGCGGCATTGGCGACGACATCCTCGCGGGTCAGCGGCTTGCGGGTGACGTTCTTGCCGGTGGGGTCGCCGATCAGCCCGGTGAAGTCGCCGATCAGAAAGATCACCTGATGCCCGAGTTCCTGGAACTGGCGCATCTTGTTGAGCAGCACGGTATGGCCAAGATGCAGGTCGGGCGCCGTCGGATCGAAGCCCGCCTTGATGCGCAGCGGGCGCCCTGATGCCAGACGTGCCTCGAGTTCATCGCGCTTGATGATTTCATCCGCACCACGCGCGATCAGCGCGAAGGCGTCAGCCAGCTGACTCATGCAGATTCCCGAATGCGACGGCGAAGTGATCGGCGCGGGCAGCCAACCGCACGGCCCGGCTTCGTTAATTGTGAGTTAATTGCGTGACCCGGCGCAAAGCCTTGTTCCGCTTGGCGTTGACGCGGTTTCGACGATGCCTCTATGGTACGCGCCGTTGACCGGCATGGCGATCGGATCGGATGAGCGAGCACACCCCGGACGCTGCGCACGGCGTCCACCGCGCGGTCCTGCGTCGCAATGTCCAGCGGCGTCACCTGCGTTATTACCTGCGCTCCGCACACGCCAGCGTGCTGCGCAGTGCCCGGTCGCCCCTGGCATGGGGCCGTGAAAGGCTCTTGCTGACCGGCACCGCGCTGCTGCTGCTGATCCTGACCCTGATCGTGATTCCCGGCTGGGCCAGCGTGCTGCATCTTGATGCCGCTCCGCCGCCGCTGCATGCGCTGCCACTGGCCGTGCCGCCGCTGCCGGAAGCCGTCAAGGATGCCGCCCCGCCGCCGGCGCAATGGCACGAGGTGGCGGTGCAGCCCGGCCAGACGCTGTCGCAGGTATTTGCCGCGGAGAACCTGACACCCGGCGATCTGCAACGCGCGCTGGATGCCGACGGGGGCCAGTCGGACCTGGCGCATATCAAGCCGGGCGAGCAGTTCGGTTTCCTGATCGGCCCGCAGGGTGAACTGCAGGCCCTGCGCTTCGATCGCGACGAGGCCACCCGCGTCACCCTCGACTTTCTCGGCACGACGACGACAGCGAGCGTGCAGAAGCGTGCACTGCAGCGGGTCACGCATGCCGCCCGCGGCGTGATCGAAGGCTCGCTGTTCGCCGCCGGCAGCAAGGCGGGCCTGAGCAACGCAACCGTCTTCGAGCTGGCCAAGGTATTCGGCTACGACATCGACTTCGCCCAGGAGCTGCGCGCCGGCGACCACTTCTCGGTGGTCTATGACGATGTGTACCGCGACGGCCGGTTCCTGCGCGCCGGACGCGTACTGGCCGCCGAGTTCGTCAACCGGGGCAAGCGCTACACCGCTTTCCGCTACGAGCTGCCCGACGGTACGACCGGCTATTTCGACGAGGACGGCCGCCCGCTGCGCAAGTCGTTCCTGCGCACACCGGTCGATTTCACCCGCATTTCGTCCTACTTCGCCGCCGCACGCATGAACCCGGTGCTGCACATCGTGCGGCCGCATGACGGCGTCGACTATGCCGCGCCCAGCGGCACGCCGATCTTCGCCGCCGGTGACGGCGTCATCCGCTATCACGGCTGGGAGAGCGGCTACGGCAACTTCATCGTCATCCAGCACAATCGCGACATCAGCACCGCCTACGGCCACATGTCGCGCTTTGCCAAGGGCCTGCATGTCGGCTCGCGCGTGCATCAGGGCGAGGTGATCGGCTACGTCGGCATGACCGGCATCGCCACCGGCCCGCACCTGCACTACGAATTCCGCGTCGACGGCAAGGCGCGCAATCCGCTGACCGTCACCCTGCCCAAGCCCGAGCCGCTGCCGCGGGCGCAGTTGCTCGCATTCAGGCGGGTGATCACGCCGATGCTGGCGCAGCTGCAGCAGGCCGACGGCGGCAACCACCTCGCCAGCACCAAGTGAGCGCAGCGGCGCTGTATCTCGGCCTCATTTCGGGGACCAGCGCGGACGGCATCGATGTCGCACTCGCCGGGTTCGACCCCGCGCCGCGGCTGCTGGCGGCACGCACGCTGCCCTACGATCCGGCGCTGCGCGCCGAGATCCTCGCCCTGGCGCAGTCCGAAGCGGCGTTCGATCTCGATGCCTATGGACGTCTGGACGTCCGTATCGGCGAGGCCTTCGCGGCGGCGGCAATCAGCCTGCTGGATTCGACCGGCATCGCACCCGATCGCGTGCATGCGCTGGGCTCGCACGGCCAGACCGTGCGCCATCGCCCGCACGGCGCGCATCCGTTCACGCTGCAGGTCGGCGATCCCAGTGTGATCGCCGAGCGCACCGGCCTGACCGTGGTCGCCGACTTCCGTCGCGCCGACGTCGCCGCCGGCGGCCAGGGCGCGCCGCTGCTGCCCGCATTCCACGCCGAGCTGATGGCACAGCCGGGAACGACGCGCGCGGTGCTCAACCTGGGCGGCATCGCCAACCTCACCGTGCTGGCCGCCGACGGCGGCGTGCACGGCTTCGACACCGGCCCTGCCAGCGCCCTGCTCGATGCCTGGTGCCAGCGCCATCGCGGCAGCACCTACGATCGCGACGGCGCGTTCGCGGCCAGCGGACGCACGGATGCCGGACTGCTGGCGACGCTGCGGGCCGATCCGTGGTTCGCCCTGGCACCACCCAAGAGCACCGGCCGCGAGTCGTTCCATCTCGGCTGGCTGGATGCCCGTCTGACGGACCGTCCGCGCGATCCCGCCGACGTGCAGGCGACGCTGGTCGAGCTGACCGCATGCAGTGTCGCCGACGCCGTCGTCGCGCACGCCCCCGGCACGCGCGAAGTGCTGGCCTGCGGCGGCGGCGTGCACAATCCGGTGCTGATGGCGGCGCTGGCGCGCGCGCTGGCACCCGCCGGACTGCGCTCGACCGCGGCGGTTGGTGTCGATCCCGATTTCGTCGAGGCGATGGCGTTCGCCTGGCTGGCGCGCGAGCGGCTGGCCGGCCGCCCCGGCAATCGCCCCGCTGTCACCGGCGCCCGCGGGCCGCGCCTGCTGGGCGCAATCCACGCGCCGCCGCGCGGCTGACGCTCCGGCTCAGCCCGCGTCCTTGGGTGCCGCCCCGCTGAACAGCGGCGACCCCGGCGTCTCTTCAAAGGCGCTCAGCGCCTCGTGGAACGCCGCCGCCTCGTTGGCGTTCCAGGTGCCGCGCAGATGCGCGATGTCGCGCGGTTCGCGCGGCGTCATGTCCTCGGGCACCAGACCCAGCCCGTGCCGCAGCACGTGCAGGATCACGTCATTGATCGACCACTTGCGCTCGCGCGCCAGATCCATGATGCGCTCGGCCATGGCTGCGTCGATGTGACGTACGAGTATGTCCGGCACGGGCCCTGATCCTCGGTGCTGACGCCTTGCCC
>JAKAZT010000135.1 GCA_021815695.1 Pseudomonadota bacterium | reverse complement strand
GGCGCGCACCCATCGGTGTGACGCTGCGGTCGAGCACGCCGAGCAGGGTGTGTTCACTGCGACCGCCGGGATGCGTGTCGAGTTCGAGATGCCGGCGCGTGGCCGCGTCCAGCGCGACGGTCTCGGCGGCATTTTCGATGGCCAGGCCGGCAAGGTGCGGCAGCGCGCTCTTCTGCGTCTCCTGCAGATAGCTCAGCAGTGCTCCGGCGGCGCCGAGCGCACGCGTCATCGCCGTGCAGCCGAAGCCGGACAGATCACGGGTGCCGAAGAAGCGGCACAGTTCGCGCTGCGCGCTGCCCGCGTCGAAATGCCAGGGCAGGCGCCGGCGCAGGCCGGGCAGGGCGGTGACCGCCGCGGGCCAGGCGACGTCCTCGGCAATCAGGGTTTCGGCCGGTGCCAGCCGCGCCAGCTCGGCTGCGAGCGCATCCGCATCGGCCACTTCGGAAAGAAGGAAACGGCCCGCCGCGAGATCGACCCAGGCCAGTCCGTACCCGTTGCGGTCGGCGGCGATTGCCAGCAGCAGGGTGTCGCGGCGTTCTTCCAGCAGCGCCTCGTCGGTGACCGTGCCCGGGGTGACGACCCGCACCACCTTGCGCTCGACCAGGCCTGTCCTGAGCCCCGCCGAAGGGCCCTTGGCCAGCGCCGGATCACCGATCTGTTCGCAGATCGCCACCGCTTCGCCGGCGCGCACCAGCTTGCCGAGGTAGCTCTCGACCGCATGCACCGGCACGCCGGCCATCGGGATCGGTGCGCCCGCCGACTGCCCGCGCTGGGTGAGGGTGATGTCGAGCAGCCGCGCCGCCTTGCGCGCATCGTCGTGAAACAGCTCATAAAAATCGCCCATGCGAAACAGCAGCAGGGTGTCCGGATACTCGGCCTTGGCGGCAAAGTACTGGCGCATCAACGGCGTGTGCTGCGCGGGATCGTCGCGGGTCATCAGCGGCAGGATGGGGTTGGCGCGGGCGCGGCGCGGGAGTAGAAGGGGGGCTTTCGGATTCCGGAGTGTCGCATGGGCGCGAGCCCCGTTCCCACCGACGCCGACCTGCACGCGCTGGCCGAAGCCGCGGCCGATGCCTTGCGCGCCCACGGTCTGACCATCGTCGCCGCGGAATCGTGCACCGGCGGCTGGATCGCCAAGACGCTGACCGACCTGGCCGGCAGTTCGGCCTGGTTCGAGTGCGGCGTCGTGGCGTACAGCTACGAGGCCAAGGAAGCGCTGCTGGGCGTGCATCCGCATACGCTGGAGCGCCATGGCGCAGTCAGCGAGGAGGCGGTGCTCGAGATGGTTTCGGGTGCCCTGGCCCGTTTCGGAGCCGGCATCGCGGTGGCGGTCACCGGCATCGCCGGGCCGTCGGGAGGTACGCCGGAAAAGCCGGTGGGTACGGTATGGATCGCCTGGAAACGGCGTGGCGGCTACGCGCGCGCGCGGCTGTTCCAGTACGCCGGTGATCGCGAGGCCGTGCGCCGCCACACGGTGGCCGCGGCCCTCGCCGGCGTGCGGAAAATCCTTACCGAATCCGGCGGTGAGTCCCGGCGTTCCGTCGTCGACGCTGTGGGATAATCGGCGTCCAGCAGCGTCGCGGCTTTTGCGACAGCGTCGCGGCACTCTTGCTTCAACCTGACGACCCAAAGGGAATCACGATGGATGAGAACAAGCGCCGCGCGCTGACCTCCGCGCTCAGCCAGATCGAAAAGCAGTTCGGCAAGGGGGCGGTCATGCGCATGGGCGACCGCACCGACGACGTCATCGAGGCGATCTCCACCGGCTCGCTGGGCCTCGACGTCGCCCTCGGCGTCGGCGGTCTGCCGCGTGGTCGCGTGGTCGAGATTTACGGCCCCGAATCCTCCGGCAAGACCACGCTGACCCTGCAGGTGATCGCCAACTGCCAGCGCAACGGCGGCGCCGCGGCCTTCATCGACGCCGAGCACGCGCTCGATCCGTCCTACGCCGAGAAGCTGGGCGTGAACGTCGACGACCTGCTGGTGTCGCAGCCCGACACCGGCGAGCAGGCGCTGGAGATTGCCGACATGCTGGTGCGCTCCAATGCCGTCGACATCGTCGTGATCGATTCGGTCGCGGCGCTGACACCCAAGGCCGAGATCGAGGGCGAGATGGGCGATTCGCACGTCGGCCTGCATGCGCGGCTGATGAGCCAGGCGCTGCGCAAGCTCACCGCCAACATCAAGAAATCCGGCTGTCTGGTGATCTTCATCAACCAGATCCGCATGAAGATCGGCGTGATGTTCGGCAGCCCCGAGACCACCACCGGCGGCAACGCGCTGAAGTTCTACGCCTCGGTGCGTCTGGACATCCGCCGCATCGGCGCGGTCAAGAAGGGCGAGGAGATCATCGGTTCGGAGACCCGCGTCAAGGTGGTCAAGAACAAGGTCGCGCCGCCATTCCGCCAGGCTGAATTCGAGATCCTCTACGGCGAGGGCATCTCGCGCCTCGGCGAAGTGATCGAGATGGGCGTCAACAACGAGCTGATCGAGAAATCCGGTGCCTGGTACAGCTACAAGGGCGAGCGCATCGGCCAAGGCAAGGAGAACGCCCGCCAGTACCTCAAGGAACACCCGGAGATCGCCGCCGAGATCGAGGCGCAGTTGCGCGCGCGCCTGCTGACCGCCAAGCTGCCGGCCACCGCCGCCACGGACGCCACGGAAGTGGAAGAGGCCTGAGCGGCAACCGCATCCGGCACGACGACGACCGTCGCGGCGTGCCGGGCGGGGGTTCCGGAGGGCCCTGATTGCGCATGACCCGCCGCCGCAACCGCACCGAAGACGATGCCCCGCGTCGCAGCGCCTACGACCGCGCACTGGAAATGCTCTCGCGCCGCGAACATTCGCAACGCGAGCTGCGGGCGCGGCTCGACCGCAGCGGCTATGACGAAGCGGATGCCGACGCGGCACTCGCGCGCCTGCAGGACCAGCACTATCAGAGCGACGAGCGCTTTGCCGAAATGCTGCTGCGCAGCCGGATCGCCAGGGGCTATGGCCCGTGCCGCATCCGCGCCGAGCTGGCGACACACGGCATGCCGGCGGCGACCATCCGGCGGCTGCTCGCCGTCGCCGCGACCGACTGGCAGACCCTGGCGACGGCACAGCTGCGCCGGCAGTTCGGCGTCGCCGGCTCCCGCATCCCGGCCGAGCGCGCGCGGCGCGCCCAGTACCTGCTGCGGCGCGGGTTCGATGCTTCCACGGTAAGATCAGTCACTCACGCAGAGCTGGACGAGGCGACCGACGACGCGGACTGATCGCGCACTCGCGCCCCTGCCCCGAGCTGCGCCCCTCGATCCGCCCATGTCCGTCCATGAAAACAGCCGAAATCCGCTCCCGCTTCCTCGACTTCTTTCGCGCCCGCGGCCACAGCATCGTGCCGTCCGCCACGCTGGTGCCGGCCAGCGACCCGACCCTGCTGTTCACCAACTCGGGCATGGTGCAGTTCAAGAACGTGTTCCTGGGCAGCGAAAAGCCCGGTTACGTGCGTGCGGCCGACGTCCAGCGCTGCCTGCGCGCCGGCGGCAAGCACAATGACCTCGACCAGGTCGGCTACACCGCGCGCCACCACACCTTCTTCGAGATGCTCGGCAACTGGTCGTTCGGTGACTACTTCAAGCGCGAGGCCATCGCCTGGGCGTGGGAACTGCTGACGGTCGAATTCAAGCTACCGCCCGAACGGTTGTGGGTGACGGTCTATCACACCGATGACCAGGCCTATGGCCTCTGGAAAGACGTCATCGGCGTGCCCGCCGAACGCATCGTGCGCATCGGCGACAACAAGGGTGCGCCCTACGCGTCGGACAACTTCTGGCAGATGGCCGATACCGGCCCCTGCGGTCCCTGCACCGAGATCTTCTACGACCACGGTCCCGGCGTGGCCGGCGGCCCACCGGGTTCGCCCGACGCCGACGGCGACCGCTACATCGAGATCTGGAACCTGGTGTTCATGCAGTTCGACCGCGCCGCTGACGGCACGCTGTCGCCGCTGCCGGCGCCCTGCGTGGACACCGGCATGGGCCTCGAGCGCCTGGCCGCGGTGCTGCAGCACAAGCACTCCAACTACGAGATCGACCTCTTTGCACACCTGATTCGCGTCGCCGGTGAACTGACCGGCGTGCAGGATCCGGCCAACAAGTCGCTGCGCGTGATCGCCGACCACATTCGCGCCTGCGCGTTTCTGATCGTCGACGGCGTGCTGCCGTCCAACGAGGGACGCGGCTATGTGCTGCGCCGGATCATCCGCCGCGCCCTGCGCCACGGCTGGATGCTGGGTGTGCGCGGCGAGTTTTTCTGGAAGATGGTCGCCCCGCTGGTCGTCGAGATGGGCAGTGCCTACCCGGAACTGGCGCAGAAACAGGCCGCGGTCGAGCAGGCCCTGCGCGCCGAGGAGCAGCGTTTCGGCGAAACCCTCGAGCACGGCATGAAGGTGTTCGAGGAGGTCGCCGCAGGCGCCGGGCAGGGCCGGATCGCGGGCATCGATGCCTTCCGTCTCTATGACACCTTCGGGTTCCCGGTCGACCTCACCGCCGACATCGCGCGCGAGCGCGGTCT
>JAKAZT010000134.1 GCA_021815695.1 Pseudomonadota bacterium | reverse complement strand
ACCCGATCCATGCCCTGGCCGACCGAGTAGGTGCGCACGCAGTCGAAGCGCCGCGACAGCACCGCCAGATCGGTCTCGATGCGCGCGGCACTGATGTGCGCGTGCGGATCGAGCGGGCTTTCGCCCGGCCGGTAGAACGGCGTGTAGGAGACGCAGGCGATGCGCCCGGGCGGCGCGTCCGGCAGCGCCACCGGCTCGGCGCGCAGCGCCAGCCGCAGCAGACCGCCCGCGACCGCGATCAGCAGCAGCGCCACCACCATCCGCTGGCGTGCAGCGGGTCCCGTCATGTTCAGCGGCCGCTCGCGATCAGCGCGCCAACGACCAGCAGGAACGCGGCGAACACGCGTTTGAGCTGGGTCGCGTGCAGCCGGTGCGCCAGACGCACGCCAACCGGTGCCATCAGCATCGAGGCCAGCGCGACCGCCAGCGCCGCCGGCAGGTAGATGTAGCCGATGCTGCCCGCCGGCAGGCCATGGGCGCCGTGGCCGCCACGCACGTAGCCCGCCGCGCCGGCCAGTGCGATCACCAGTCCGCAGGCAGCGCTGGTGCCAACCGCGCGCACCGGGCGCGCCTTCAGCGCCACCAGCAGCGGCACCGTCAGCGTGCCGCCGCCAATGCCGACCAGTGCCGACACTGCGCCGATGCCGGCGCCCGCCGCCAGCAGCCAGGGCGAGCGCGGCTCCTCCTGATCGCGGTCGCCGGCGGCACCGGCGCCGAACGCCATCCGCCAGGCACTGAACACGCAAAACAGCGCCACGCCGACGCGCAACGCGGTGCCCGGCAGCCGGCTGGCGAGCGCGGCACCGGTCAGGCCGCCGGCCACCAGGCCCGGCGCCAGCCAGGCCAGGGTGCGCGGCAGCACCGATCCGTGCCGCCAGTGCGCGCGCGTCGAGGCAAGCGCGGTCAGCACGATACTGGCCAGCGACGTGGCCACGGCCACGTGCATCACCTGCGCCGCGGGCACGCCGAGAGTCGGCAGGGTGAAACTCAACGCGGCCACCACCAGCAGACCGCCGCCGATGCCGAGCAGTCCGGCCAGCAGCCCGGCCACGGTGCCCACGGCCAGGTACAGCGCAAAGTCGAACAGCATGCGGTCTCCGGGGGCGCACCCCACTAGAATGGGAACGCAAAGGAGTCGAAGTATGCCAAGCCACGCGTTGCGCCGGGGTCACGCGGCGCTCGTCGTTCTCGCCATCGCGCTGCTGGCGTGGCGGAGCGTGGCTCACGCCGGGGATCCCGACGATCAGCGCGCGGTCTTCCGCGGCGCCTGGGCCGCCGCGCAGCAGGGTGATCCCGGCTGGAAGAAGCTGGCGCAGGGGCTCGACGACGATCCGCTGTACCCCTACCTGCCGGCGGCGGCGCTCGAGCACGATCTCGCCGATGCCAGCGCGGCACAGGTGCAGGCGTACCTCGATCGCTATCCGGGGCTGATCCCGGCGCACGACCTGCGCCGCGACTATCTGCTGCTGCTGGCGCAGCGCCATGACTGGACCACCTTCCGCGCGTTCTACCAGCCGGGGCTGGGCGACGCCCTGGCCTGTCGCGACATCGAGGCGCGCTGGGCGGCCGGGACCAGGCTCGATTTCGAGCGCGACCTCGCGGCGCTGTGGGATCAGCCGAGCCTGCCGGCCGCGTGCGACAGCGCACTCGACCTGGCCGCGCAGGCCGGCCTGCTGACACCGACGCGGCTGTGGCAGCGCATCGATCGCGCGGCGGCGACGGGTTACGCCGCGACGCTGGCCGCGACGGCGACGTATCTGACCAATGACGCCGACCGCGCTGCCGCAGCGCGGCTGCAACGGGCGCTCGACGATCCGCAGTCCGCTCTGGATCAGGCGCAGGACTGGCCCGACGGACCGCGCGCGCGCGCCGCCGTGGTGCTGGCCGTGCGCCGGCTGGCGATCCGTGACGACGATGCCGCGCAGGCAGCCTGGAAACAGCTGGCCGCACGCTTCGCCTTCGATGCCGCGCAGCGCGATCAGGTCGCAGCCGTGCTGGCGCTGTACCGCGCCACCGACTACGAGGACGGTGCGCTGGCCGCGCTGACCGCCCTGCCGGACTCGGCGCAGACGCCGGTGACGCGCGAATGGCGGGTGCGGGTGGCCCTGGCGCGCGAGGACTGGCCCGCGGTGCTGGCGGCGCTGGACGCGCTCGCTCCCGACCAGCAGCAACAGGCCGAGTGGCAGTACTGGCGTGCGCGCGCGCTGGCCAAGCTGGATCATCCGCAGCAGGCGCAGGCGCAGTTCGCGGCACTGGCGCGCAGGCCGACGTTCTACGGCTTTCTCGCCGCCGACCGGCTGGATCAACCCTACGCGTTGTGTCCGCTGCAGCCGGGCGTCGACGACGCGCAGGCCGAGTCGGCGCTGGACGATCCCGGTCTGGCGCGCGCGTTCGAGTGGTTCGCGCTCGACCAGCCGACGCTGGCGCGGCGCGAGTGGAACGCGGCGTGGCCGCAGCTCGACGCCGCGCAGCGACTGCGCGCGGCCGATCTCGCCTACCGCCGCGGCTGGTACGACCGCGCGATCTTCGCCTTCAGTGACGGGCGCGCGCTGCGCTACTACGACCAGCGCTTTCCGCTCGGCCGCAGGCACCTGGTCGTGCAGCAGTCGCAAGCGGCGGGCATCGATCCGGCCTGGACCTACGCCATCATCCGCACCGAGAGCGCCTGGGTCAGCAATGCCCGGTCGGATGCCGACGCACGCGGCCTGATGCAACTGCTGCCGGGTACCGCGGCGCGGCTGGCGCGCGCGGACGATCTGCCCTACGGCGGGGCGGACGATCTCGATCACGCCGGTACCAACATCACCCTCGGCACCCGCTATCTGGCGCGCATGGCGGCGCGGTTCAACGGTTCGCCCTGGCTGGCCAGCGCCGCCTACAACGCCGGAGCACAGCCGGTGGCGCGCTGGCTGGACGCGCGCGGCGCGCTGGCACCGGACCTGTTCATCGCCACCATCCCCTATCGCGAGACGCGCGGTTACGTCGAGAGTGTGCTGGCCTTCAGCCTGATCTACGACTGGCGCCTGCACGGCACGCCGCTGGCGCTGTCGGCGCGCATGCCGCGCATCGGAGCGGTGTTCGCGCCGCCCGCCGGCAGCGCCGCGCGGCGCGCGGTGCTGTGCCCGGTCGCGATCGCCGACGAGGCGCCAGCCGCCGCGGCCTCGGCGCAGCCGGTGCCGAAGACGCGCGGCGCGCCGCGATGAGCGCGCCGGCGATGGGCACGCCGACGATGCGCGCGGTCGAGATCAGCGTGCCCGGCGGACCCGAGGTGCTGCGCGTGGCCGAGCGCCCGCGTCCGCAGCCGCGTGCCGGCGAGGTGCTGATCGCGGTGCGCGCCGCCGGCGTCAATCGCCCGGATCTGGCGCAGCGCGCGGGGCTGTATCCGCCGCCGCCGGGCGCGTCCGATCTGCCCGGACTCGAGGTGTCCGGTCGCGTCGTCGCGCTCGGACCCGGCACCGCCGGCTGGCGCGTCGGCGACGAGGTGTGCGCGCTGTGCAACGGCGGTGGCTACGCCGAGTTCGTGGCGGTGCCCGCCGGCCAGTGCCTGCCGCGGCCGCGCGGGCTGGACTTCATCCAGGCGGCGGCGCTGCCGGAAACCCTGTTCACGGTCTGGTCCAACGTGTTCGAGCGCGGTCGCCTGGTCATCGGCGAAACCTTTCTCGTCCACGGCGGCGCCAGCGGCATCGGCACCACCGCGATCCAGCTCGCCTGCACCTTCGGCGCGCGCGTGTTCGCCAGCGCCGGCGACGCCGACAAGTGCGCCGCCTGCGTGCGCCTCGGCGCCGAGCGCTGCTTCGACTATCGCAACGAGGATTTCGTCGCCGGCCTGCGCGCCGCCACCGCCGGCCGCGGCGCCGACGTGATCCTGGACATGGTCGGCGGCGATTACCTGCCGCGCAATCTGCAGGCGCTGGCGACCGACGGGCGACTGGTGCAGATCGCCACCCAGCGCGGCCGCGAGGCACCGCTGGATCTGGCGCTGATGATGAGCAAGCGCCTGACCCTGACCGGCTCGACCCTGCGTCCGCAAAGCCCGGCGGCCAAGGCCGCGATCGCCGCGGCGTTGCGCGAGAAGGTCTGGCCGCTGCTCAATGCCGGCCGCGTGCGTCCGCAGATCCACGCCGTGTTCGCGCTGGCCGAAGCCGCCGCCGCGCACCGCGCCCTGGAAGCCGGCCGCCACATCGGCAAGATCGTCCTGCGCGTGCGCAGCGACGCCTCCTGATCCCGCACTCCGGACCTGCGCCATGACCGATCATTCCGTTCGCCCGCAGCGTCTGCTGATCCTCGGCGGCACCGGCTTCGTCGGCAGCCATCTGGTGCCGCGACTGGCCGCCGCCGGCCACGCCGTCACCCTGCTGTCGCGCAACCGCGAACGGCACCGCGATCTGGCGGTGCTGCCGCAAGTGCGCATCCTCAACGCCGATCCCCACGATCGCGCGACGCTGACGGCGCACCTGCGCGACGCCGATGCCGCGATCAACCTGGTCGGCATCCTCAACGAGACCGGCGGCGCGCGATTCCGCCGCGCCCACGTCGAGCTGACCGCGACCCTGGTCGCCGCCTGCCGCGAGGCCGGCGTCGCGCGCCTGCACCAGATGAG
>JAKAZT010000133.1 GCA_021815695.1 Pseudomonadota bacterium | reverse complement strand
TCCGATCTCGCGACTGCGCGTTGACCAGGGCGCCATAGATGCTGCGGTACTCGGGTGACAGCGCGATTTCCTGGAAGGCGTCCTCGGCGGCGTCCACCCACAGGTCGTAGAGAGCGCGCAGCGAGTCGACCTGCCGCCCGGGCTCGGAGTGCTCGGCAAGTCGGGTTTCGAGACGTTCGGCGGCCAGGCGACCGGCGCGCGCCAGCAGCGCGTGGTATTGCGCCAGCGTCTGCTGAAGGTCGGCCAATGCCTGCAGCAGGTGCTGGCCGCGTTCCTGATGCTCGCGGGCAAGACCGAAGGCCGGCAGGTTCATGTCCTTGCGCAGGCCTGCGAGCAGCGGCTCGGCGACGCGCCGGGCTTCGAGCAGCCACGCGTCGGGACCCCCGCCGGCGATGCCGCTGGTGTCCGCGAACGCCTGGGCAAAAGGCTGCCCCGGTCCCGAGAACACGCCGTTCAGCCAGCCGCGCCAATCGCCTGCGGACGCGGCGTCCGGGGCGCCCGCCCACAGCGACTCGAGCAGGGTGAAATAACCTTTCAGACCGGCCAGGGCGCGTTCGGCCGCTTCAGAGGAGGCCGCCGCCGCGGGTACGGGACCTGCCGTGGCGCCGCCCTTCATCCAGCCTTGCCAGGCATCCCACGACTGCCGGGTCAGCCGTTCAAAGTCGCCGCCGATTACAGAGTCTGCCTGGGCCATGTCGGTCTCCTGAGCGCAAGCGTCTATTGTGCACCGCACCATCCCGGATCGCAAACGATGACGCCCGGCTCTTGCGAGACCGGGCGTCGGGCAAGCCGCGAGGGAACGCCAGGCTCAGGCCTGCGCATCCTCCAGCACCGCCTTGATCGAGAGGCGGATACGGCCCTGCTTGTCCACTTCCAGCACCTTGACCTTGACCATGTCGCCTTCCTTGAGCTTGTCGGACACCTTCTCGACGCGCTCGCTGGAGATCTGCGACACGTGCACCAGGCCATCCTTGCCCGGCATGATCGTGACGAATGCGCCGAAGTCCATCAGCTTCGCCACGCGGCCCTCGTAGATGCGGCCCGGTTCGACGTCGGAGACGATCATCTCGATGCGCTTCTTGGCCTCTTCGGCCGCCGCGCGATTGACCGAGGCGATGATGATGGTGCCGTCGTCCTGGATGTCGATGGTGGCGCCGGTCTCGTCGGTGATCGAGCGGATCACCGAGCCGCCCTTGCCGATCACCTCGCGGATCTTGTCCGGGTGAATGCGCATGGTCAGCAGGCGCGGCGCGTATTCACTCATCTCGCTGCGTGCCGCGCTGATCGACTTGGCCATCTCGCCGAGGATGTGCAGACGGCCGCGCTTGGCCTGCTCCAGCGCCGTGTGCATGATCTGCTCGGTGATGCCGTCGATCTTGATGTCCATCTGCAGCGCGGACACGCCGGCGGCGGTGCCCGCCACCTTGAAGTCCATGTCGCCGAGATGGTCCTCGTCACCGAGGATGTCCGACAGCACGACGAACGCGTCGCCCTCCTTGACCAGGCCCATGGCGATGCCGGCCACCGGCGCCTGCAGCGGCACACCGGCATCCATCAGCGCCAGCGATGCGCCGCACACCGAGGCCATCGACGACGAGCCGTTGGACTCGGTGATCTCGCTGACCACGCGCAGCACGTACGGGAACGACTCGATGGTCGGCTTGACCGCCTGCACGCCGCGCTTGGCGAGGCGGCCGTGGCCGATCTCGCGACGCTTGGGGCCCATCATGCGGCCGGCTTCTCCGACCGAGTACGGCGGGAAGTTGTAGTGAAACAGGAACGGATCCTTGGACTCGCCCTCGGGCGCGTCGATGATCTGCGCGTCGCGGGTCGTGCCGAGGGTGACGGTGACCAGCGCCTGCGTCTCGCCGCGGGTAAACAGCGCCGAGCCATGGGTGCGCGGCAGCACGCCGACGCGCGCGGTGATCGCACGAATGTCGTCGAGCTTGCGGCCGTCGATGCGCAGCTTGGTCTTCAGCACGCCGTCGCGCAGGGTGCGGTACTCGATCTCGCCCAGCGCGGCGCCGATCTCGCCGTCGCTCCAGCCCTTCTCCGCGGCCTGCGCGGCGACCGCCGTCCTGACCTCGCGCTTGAGCGCGGCGATGGCATCACGGCGTTCCAGCTTGTCGCGCACCTTGAACGCATCGTGCAGACGGTTGCCCAGAGCGGCCTCGAGCGCGGCGAATAGCGCATCGTTTCGGGCCGGCGCCTGCCAGGTGAACGGCTTGCGACCGGCCTCGGCGACCAACTCGTTGATCGCGGTGATCGCGGCCTGCATGTGCCGATGGCCGAACATCACCGCGCCCAGCATCACTTCCTCGCTGAGCAGCTTGGCCTCGGACTCGACCATCAGCACGGCGTTGGCGGTGCCGGCGACGACCAGATCCAGATCGGAGGTCTTCAGCTCGGTGGCGCTGGGATTGAGCAGGTACTGGCCGCCGGCATAGCCGACGCGCGCGGCGGCGATCGGCCCCTTGAACGGGACGCCGGCCAGACACAGCGCGGCCGAGGCGCCGATCAGCGCCGGAATGTCGCCATCGATCTCGGGATTCATCGACACCACGGTGGCGACGATCTGCACCTCGTTCTTGAACTCCTCGGGAAACAGCGGACGGATCGGCCGGTCGATCAGGCGCGAGGTCAGCGTTTCCTTCTCGGTCAGGCGCCCTTCGCGCTTGAAGAAGCCGCCGGGAATGCGGCCGGCCGAGTAGAACTTCTCGAGATAGTCCACCGTCAGCGGGAAGAAATCCTGGCCGTCACGGGCCCTGGGCGCGGCAACCGCCGCGACCAGCACCACGGTGCCGCCCATGCTGACCATCACCGAGCCGGAGGCCTGGCGGGCGATTTCGCCCGTCTCCAGAGTGACTTGATGCTGACCGTACTGGAATGACTTGGTTACTTTCGCCACGAATGATGTCCTTTTGGCCGGGCTCAGCGACGCAGGCCGAGGCGCTGGATCAGGGTTTGATAGCGCTCGCTGTCCTTGCCCTTCAGATAGCCGAGCAGGCGCTTGCGCTGATTGACGAGCTTCAGCAGGCCGCGGCGCGAATGGTGATCGTGCGCATGCGTCTTGAAGTGCCCGGAGAGGTGCTCGATGCGCGCGGAAAGCAGGGCCACCTGCACCTCCGGCGAGCCGGTGTCAGCCGGCGCGCGCCGGTAGTCGGTGATGATCTTGCTGGTCTGTTCAACGGTAAGCGACATGGGAGTACTGAGCCTCGAAGCAGGTGCGAGGCTTGCCACGGGTCACCGCTCGGATGACGCGTCGCAAACCCCGCCGGGTGGATACAAGCCTTGGTGTCAAGCCGGGCATTTTAGCGGCAGCCATGACCTTCCAACAAGCTAAATCGGCCGGCCCGAGCCGGCTCAGGACGACCAGTGGAATCCGCGGCGGGTGTGAAGGCGTCCGTCGGTGCCCACCTCGGCCAGCGCCAGCGGGCGCCCGCCCGCCTCCAGCGCAAGGCATGGGCCAGGCCGCAGGCCGGGCGGTGCGGCCAGCCGCAGGCCGTTGCCCAGCGCGTTCGCTGCGGCCGCGTCCAGCACGACCTGCGGCCAATCGGCCAGACCGGCTTCGAGCGGCAGCAGGCAGGCGTCCAGGGCGGACAGACCCGCGCGCTCGTGCAATGCCACGAGATCGTCGAGGGTCTGCATCGCCGGCGTCCGGAACGGGGCCGCCCACAGCCGCCGCAGTGCGATCAGATGGCCGCCACAGCCCAGACGCTCGCCGAGATCGCGCGCCAGACTGCGGATGTAGGTTCCCGAACCGCATTCGACCTGCAGCGTGATGCGGTTGCCGTCACAGGCGTCGATCCGCAGCGCATGGATCTCGACCTCGCGCGGCGGAGCCACGACCGCCTCGCCACGGCGGGCGCGACGGTACAACGGCACGCCGTCGCGCTTGATCGCCGCGTAGATCGGCGGTACCTGGCGGATGCGGCCGACGAAGGTCGCCGCCGCGGCACGCACGGTGTCGAGTTGCAGCGCCGGCACTGCCCGCTCGACCAGCACGTCCCCCTCGGCGTCGTCGGTGGTCGTGGTCAGGCCAAGGCGGATCTCGGCGGCATAGGCCTTGCGTGCCCCCAGCAGCAGTCCGGCGATCTTGGTCGCCTCGCCCAGGCAGATCGGCAGCAAGCCGCTGGCGAGGGGGTCCAGGCTGCCGGTGTGTCCGGCGCGCGTCGCGCGAAACAACTCGCGGACCTGCTGCAGGGCGCGATTCGAACTCGGCCCGCGCGCCTTGTCGAGCAGGAGGATGCCGTGAACATCGCGGGTGGCGCTACGGGGCATGTTGATCGATGGTTCGGGATTCGGGGCAGGCCGTGAGGTGACGCGCGCGGCCTTGAAGGGCCGCACGCGCCGACGAGCACCTAGCCAAGGAAGGCCGGGCGGGCGCCATGCACCGGGAATGAAAGGTTCGCATCGGACTCGGGACTCGGGAAAAAGCAGAATCCTCGGGCAGCCCGGCCCGGGATCCGGGTGCTGGCCGGACCGGCCCGGCGCCGAGTGAGGCGAGCAAACGAGAAAAGCGGACGCTCGACAGCGCCTGGCTCAGTCCGCCGCCGAGTCGTCGCTGGTCGTGTCGGCCACGATATCACCGCTGTCGCGCAGCAACGTATC
>JAKAZT010000027.1 GCA_021815695.1 Pseudomonadota bacterium | reverse complement strand
GGCCGGCGCAGGTGATCTATTTCCTGATGCCCGACCGCTTCGACAACGGCAACACCGCCAACGACAACGGCGGGCCGGGCGATGCCGCCGCCGCGCAGCCGCAAAACCCGATGGGCTGGTACGGCGGCGACTTCCAGGGCGTGACCGACCGCATCCAGGCCGGGTACTTCAATCAGCTCGGCGCCACTGCGATCTGGATGACGCCGGCCTACCTGCAGGGGCCCGCGCAGTCGGGGCCCAGCACCAACAATCCCAACGGCTGGCAGAGCTTTCCCTACCACGGCTACGCGCCGTGGAACTTCGACGCCCCCGATCCGCACTTCGGCAGCATCGGCGACCTGCAGGCGCTGGTGCAGGCCGCGCACGGCAACCGCCTGGCGGTGATCCTGGGACAGATCGTCAACGACGCCGGCATCGGCTATCCGCCCTATGTGGCCGAGACCAACGCCATCGCCGGCGGCCAGCTCACGCTGGACAACAGCGCGCAGGCGGTGCAGACCTTCCTGTTCCACCACTTCGATCCGGCCACTGGCCAGTGCGAGCCCTACCTCGGCGCCTACAACCCCACCTGGGACTGCCCGCTGGACAGCCTGCCGGATTTCAATTCCGACAACACCGCGGTGCAGGCCATGCTGGATCAGGCGACGGCCGGCTGGCTCGACACCTACGGGCTCGACGGCATGCGCCTCGATGCCGCGATGTACGTGCCGAACAGCTTCTGGTGGCAGTACTTCGCCTATCTCCACGCGCAGGGCTACACGCCATTCGCCTACGGCGAGATCCTCGACGGCCGGCCGGATTTTGTCGGCAGCTACACGCAGCCGGCGGTGGGCTTTTCCAGCGCGCAGAACTACCCGCTGTACTTCGCCATCACCCAGTCCGGGCTGGTGCCGGGCCAGCCCACCTACTACGGCTACGGCAACATGGCCGCGGTCGACTACGCCGTGCAGCAGAACCTGAAGGATGACGCCCGGCCCGACCTGATGATCAACTTCATCGACAACCAGGACATGCCGCGCTTCACCAGCCTGCTCGCCAACAACGGGGTGGCCGCGAGCGATGTGCTCGCACGCTGGCAGATCGCCGAAGTGCTCAGCTTCACCCTGCCCGGCATCCCGATGATCTATTACGGCGACGAGGCCGGCATGACCGGCACCTTCGATCCCTATCAGGCGGTCGCCAACGGCACCCCCGCCGACAACATCCGCCAGCCGATGACGCTGTGGACCGCCGCGCAGCGGCAAGCCGCGGGCGTGCAGGGCTACTACGCGTGGCTGCAGACGCTGGCCGCCGTGCACCAGCAGCAGGCCGCACTGCAGACCGGCGGCTACCTGCCGTTGTACGTGCCGCCGGCGAGCAGCACGCCCAACGTCTACCTCTACGAACGCGGCAGCGGCGCGCAGGGCGTGCTGGTGGCGATCAACGCGACCGGCAGCGCGGTGACCCTGGCCGGGCTGCCCAGCCAGAGCGCCGGCATTCCGGTGACCGGCGCCAGCGCCGGCACGACGACCAACCTGCTCGGCAGCAGTGCGTCGCCGCTGAGCCTGACCGCCTGCGGCAGCGGTGCCTGCCTCAACGGAACGCTGCCGGCCTGGAGCGTCTGGGTGCTGGCGCCACCCTGAGGCGCACCGGGATCGATGCGCCCGGGCGCCGCGATCGGCACGCGACCGGAAGGACGATCACGCCCGGCTACACTGCACCCATGCGTTTCCCGCTCCTGCTGCTGCTGGCCTACCTGCTCGGCTCGCTCTCCGGCAGCCTGATCCTCGGGCGCCTGCGCGGCATCGACATCCGCACCCAGGGTTCCGGCAACGCCGGCGGTACCAACGCGTTGCGCACGCAAGGCTGGCGCTTCGCGCTGGGCGTGGTGCTGATCGATGTCGGCAAGGGCGTGCTCGCCGCGCTGCTGGCGCTGCATCTCGCCGACCGCAGCCTGGCCTTGCCGCCGTTCGCGCAGGCGCTGGCGGCCGGTTACGCGGCGACCCTGGGGCACCTGTATCCGCTGTACTTCGGCTTCAGAGGCGGCAAGGGCGGCGCCACCCTGGCGGGTGTCGTCGGCGCCCTGCTGCCGCTGGCGCTGGCACCGCTGTTCGCGCTCTGGCTGCTGATGCTGGGTGCCACCGGCTACGTCGGCCTGTCGACCGTCACGGCCGGGCTCGCGCTGCCGCTGGCCGCCTGGCTGGCGCCGCCGGGCGAGCGCCTGGCCTTCGCGATCTTCGGAACCGCTGCCGGCCTGCTGGTGCTGTGGGCGCACCGCGGCAACCTGCGGCGCCTGCGCGCCGGCACCGAGTCGCGCTTCGATCGCGCCCGCATCCTGGGCCGCCGCCGGCAACGGGCCCGGTCATGACGACGCGCGCCCTGCTGCAGGCGCTGGCGACCGGCGTGCCGGTATCCGGCGCCATGCTGGCGACGCAGCTCGGGATCAGCCGCGCGGCGGTGTGGAAGCAGATCGAGCAACTGCGTGCGCGCGGCCTGCCGGTCGCGGCGCGCGCCGGGCAGGGCTACGCCCTGCCGTATCCGCTCGAACTGCTGGACGCCGCGGCGATCCGCGCGGCGGCCGCTCCGGGAGCGCTCATCGAGGTGCACGCGGCACTCGACTCCACCTCCAGCGAACTGCTGCGGCGCGCGGATCGGGCCGCGGATCAGACTTTCGTGTTCGCCGAGCTGCAGAGCGCGGGTCGCGGACGCCGCGGGCGCGTCTGGCTGGCGCCGCCGGCGCTGAACCTGACCTTCTCGGTACTCAA
Organism: Pseudomonadota bacterium; assembly: GCA_021815695.1. Taxonomy (GTDB): domain Bacteria; phylum Pseudomonadota; class Gammaproteobacteria; order Xanthomonadales; family Rhodanobacteraceae; genus Metallibacterium. The sequence continues at coordinate 19,819 of JAKAZT010000027.1, read as the reverse complement.
GCGCTTCGAGCGCGGATTCGCCGCGCTGTCGGGATTGTCGCTGGCGATCGGCGTCGCCATGGCCGAGACGCTGGCCACGGCCGGCGTGCCGCGGCTGGCGCTGAAGTGGCCCAACGACCTGCAGGCGGACGGACGCAAGCTGGGCGGCATCCTGATCGAGCTGGGCGGCGAGTTTCTCGGCCCCTGCCACGCGGTGATCGGCGTCGGCATCAACCTGCGTCTGCCGCCGGCGCTGGCCGCGGCGGCGGGACAGCCGGTGACCGATCTCGCCGCGCTGTGCGGCGGCACGCCGCCCGCGCGCAATGATCTGGCGGCGCGCCTGACCGTCGCCCTGGCGCGGGCGCTGGAGCAGTTCGCCGCGCACGGCTTCGCGCCGTTCGCCGCACGCTATGCCGCCCTCGATGCCCTGCGCGACCGCGCATTGACGGTCAGCGGCCACGGCGACACGTTCGCCGCCGTCGGCGCGGGGGTCGACGCGCGCGGCGCGCTGCGTGTGCGCCGCGACAGCGGCGACATCGCGTGCCTCGACAGCGCCGAGATCACGGTGCGCGCCGCATGAAGCTGCTGCTCGATCTCGGCAACACGCGCCTGAAGTGGACCTTCAGCGCCGCGGGCGAATTCGGCCATGCCGGCGCGTTGGCCTGGGACACACCCGACTTCGACGCCGCGCTCGCCGCGGCGTGGCGCGACCTGCCCGCGATCGGATCGGCATGGGCGGCCACGGTGACCGATCCCGCGCGCCGCGCCGCGGTGATCGCCGCGGTCGCGGCCCGCTGGAGCCGCGCGCCGCGCTGGGCCGTCGCCAGCGCCAGTGCCTGCGGGGTACGCAATGCCTACGACGATCCCGCGCAACTGGGCGTGGACCGCTGGCTCGGCCTGATCGCCGCGCACGCGCAGAACGAGGCACCGTGCGTGATCGCCAGCTGCGGCACCGCGCTGACGCTCGACGCCCTGACCGGCGACGGCCGCCATCTCGGCGGCCTGATCGCGCCGGGCCCGGCACTGATGCGCAGCGCGCTGGACACCCTCGCGGCGCCGCTGCGCGAGGCCGGCGCCGGACGCGTGGTCGACGCGGCCACCCATACCGCCGACGCGCTGGCCGGCGGCACCTGGCAGGCCACCGCGGCACTGGTCGAGCGCTTCAGCGCACGCATGGCGCCGCGACTGGGCGGCAAGGCGCGGCTGCTGCTGGCCGGCGGTGACGCGGCGCGCGTCGCGATGCTGCTGGAAACACCATCGCGGGTGGTCGCGGATCTGGTGTTGCGCGGCCTGGCGACTTACGCCGATGCCGCGCCGGGCACCGCGGCGCACGGATAAACTCGCACGATCATGCTGCTGCGCCTGACCTTCCTGCTGCTGCTTGCGCTCAACCTCACGGTGGCCTCGTGGATCGTGTTCGGCGAGCGACCGCCGCCGCGGCCGCCGGCGACCGACCCCGGCGTGGCCGAGTTGCGTCTGCTCAGCGAGCGGCCGCCGCCGCCCGCGGCCAATCCCTCCGCCGAACTGGCGCAGGCGCCGCGCGCGGCGCAACCCGGCGATCGCTGCATGACCCTGGGTCCGTTCGACACCGAAGCCGACATGCGCGCCGCACTGGACGCGCTCAATCCGCGCGTGCCGCGCATCCAGTATCGCGAGGAGCAGGCCGCGACCGCGCGCGGCTGGTGGGTCTACCTGCCGGCGATGGCGACGCGCGAACAGGCGCTGACCGCCGCGCGTGCGCTGGCCGCCCGCGGCGTGCGCGACTATTACGTGGTCACCGCCGGTGACCGCCAGAACACCATCTCGCTGGGCCTGTTCCGCGACCAGGCCAATGCCGGGCGGCGCCAGGCCCAGATCGCAGCGCTGGGCTTCAAGCCGGCCCTCAGCCAGCGCATCGAACAGGTGCCGCAGTATTTCGTCGATTTCGTGGAGCCGACCGCACCCGGCTTCGACTGGCGCACCCTGGTCGCCAACGCCAGCACGATCGGCGAACACGCCAGCGCCTGCTTCTGATCCGTTCCCCGCCCGCAAGGAGACCCGCCATGAGCCTGATTCGCGCCTGGGCCGCCACGGCCGCTGCTGCGCCGCTGGTGCCTTTCGCCTACGACCCCGGCCCGCTCGGCGCCGAGGACGTCGAGGTGGCGGTCGAGTCCTGCGGCGTCTGTCATTCCGACCTGTCGATGCTGCACAACGAGTGGGGCCGCAGCGCGTATCCGCTGGTGGCCGGCCACGAGGTCGCCGGGCGCGTCGTCGCCCTGGGCAGCGCCGCCAAGGGATTGCGTGTCGGCGAGCGCGTCGGCGTCGGCTGGTACGCCGGCAGCTGCATGCACTGCGGCAGTTGCATCGGCGGCGACCAGCATCTGTGCCGGACCAGCCAGGCCACCATCATCGGCCACCACGGCGGTTTCGCCGAGCGCGTGCGCGCGCACTGGGCGTGGACGATCCCGTTGCCGGACGGAATCGACGCGTCCGGCGCCGGCCCGCTGCTGTGCGGCGGCATCACCGTGTTCAGCCCGCTGATCGAATTCGGCATCCGCGCCACCGACCGCGTCGGCGTGGTCGGCATCGGCGGACTCGGCCATCTGGCGCTGAAGTTCGCCCGCGCCTGGGGCTGCGAGGTCACCGCATTCACCTCCAGCGCGTCCAAGCGTGACGCGGCGCTGGCGCTGGGCGCGCACCATGTCGCCAGCTCCCGCGATGGCAATGCGCTCAAGGCCCTGGCCGGGCGTTTCGACCTGATCCTGGTGACCGCCAACGTGGCGCTGGACTGGCCGGCGCTGCTCGCCGCGCTGGCGCCGCGCGGACGCCTGCACGTGGTCGGCGGCGTGCTGGAGCCGATGCCGATCCCCGCCTTCGCCCTGATCGGCGGCCAGAAGCAGGTGTCGGGCTCGCCCACCGGCTCGCCGCGCAACCTCGCCCGCATGCTCGACTTCGCCGCGCGTCACCGCATCGCACCGACCGTCGAGCGTTTTCCGATGTCGCGGATCAACGAGGCGCTGGCGCACCTCGCCGCCGGCAAGGCCCGCTATCGGGTCGTGCTGGACGCCGATTTCGGCTGAGGATCGCGCATCCGTGCGCTGTGCGGCGATGGCCTCGACTGTTCGGAGCGCCACGCGCGCGGCTGCTAGAATCCGCCATCCGTGCCGGCATAGCTCAGTCGGTAGAGCAACCGCCTTGTAAGCGGTAGGTCGCCCGTTCGATTCGGGCTGCCGGCACCACCGCCTCACTGATCGCGCCGCGCCGGGGTTCCGCCATCACCATGCCGCCAGCGGACGAGTTCGACTACGAGGCGCGGCTGGCCGAGCTGACGCGCGTCTACGTCGCCGCACTGCCGGACAAGCAGGCCGACCTGGAACGTCTGTGGACCGCCTGTGCCGACGCGGCCGCGGACGAGACGTGGCAGGCGTTGCGCACGTTGGCGCACCGGCTGAGCGGCTCGGCGCCGAACTATGGCTTCGATGCGCTGGGCGATGCCGCGCGTGCGCTCGACACCCGCCTCGGCGGCAAGCCGCCTTGCCGCGACCGCGCGCTGCTGGCACCGCTGGTGGCGGCCCTGCACGAGGCGTTGGCGGCGGCCACGCCCACGGGATGAAGTCGACGGCGCTGTTGCGCTAGGCTTGGCGATTGCGCGGATGGTCTGCCGCCCGCGCTGTCGCCGCTCGAACGAGGTGCCGATGCGAACCTTCCCGCCCGTCGCGCTGATCGGCGCGCCGACCGACATCGGCGCCGGGCACCGCGGCGCGTCGATGGGACCCGAGGCCCTGCGCGTGGCCGGACTGGCCGAGGCGCTGACCGCACGCGGCCTGCAGGTCAGCGATCGCGGCAACCTGACCGGCCCGGTCAATCCCTGGCTGCCGCCACGGGATGGCTATCGCCACCTCGATGCCGTGGTCGCCTGGAACCGCGCCGTGCTGGACGCCGTCGGCGCCGAACTCGACGCCGGCCGGCTGCCGATCCTGCTCGGCGGCGATCACTGCCTCGCGGTCGGCTCGATCACCGCGGTCGCGCGGCACTGCCGGGCGCGCGGCAAGCGCCTGCGCGTGCTGTGGCTGGATGCGCACGCCGATTTCAACACCTCGACGATCACGCCCTCGGGCAACCTCCACGGCATGCCGGTGGCCTGCCTGTGCGGCAACGGCCCGCAGGCACTGACCGGACTGGGCGGCCACGTGCCGGCTCTGGACCCGGCGGCGATCCGCCAGATCGGCATCCGTTCGGTCGATCCCGGCGAGAAGCGGCTGGTGCACGACATCGGCCTGGACATCTACGACATGCGCACGATCGACGAGATCGGCATGAAGCGGGTACTCGAGCGCGCGCTCGCCGGCATCGATGCCGACACCCATCTGCATGTCAGCTTCGACGTCGATTTCCTCGACCCCGAGATCGCTCCCGGTGTCGGCACCACCGTGCCGGGAGGACCGAACTACCGCGAGGCACAGCTGTGCATGGAGATGATCGCCGACAGCGGCCGCCTGGGCTCGCTCGACATCATGGAGCTCAATCCCGCCTTCGATACCCGCAATCGCACCGCGCAACTGGCCGTGGATCTGGTCGAAAGCCTGTTCGGCAAATCGACCCTGATGCGCGATTGAGCTCGCGGCGGCCTTGTGACAACGGTGACACAGGCGTAAACAAACGTGCCACAACCTCAGCGTCAACGCCGATCTGCACGGGAATTGCTTGATCCGGAACGACAGCCGCCTTGGGGTGGCGTGGCGCGGCGCACGAAGCGCGGCGATGGGGCAGGGCTTGGAACGCACATCAGACCGCCTGGATCTCGAGGGCCACGCGCCGGATTCGGCCGCCGGCGCATGGGCGCGGCGACTGCCGGCCTGCCTGCTGCCGCTGCTGCCGCTGGCCGGACTCGCGCTGTATCTGGCGCCCAGCCCGTTGAGTCCGGGTTTCGGCTCGGAGTCGCTGTTGAGCTGGCTTAGCGCCAGTCTCGGCGTGCTGCTGCTGGGCGCCGCGCTGCTGGCAGCGCGGCGCGTGCAGCGGCGACTGATGCGCGCCGAGGGCCTGCTGACCGCCCTGGCCGGCGAACTGCGCGACGCGGTGTTCGCCAAGGACCTCGAGGGGCGCTATCTGCTCGCCAGCAGCGCCGCCGGCGATCTGCTCAAGACCACCCCGGCGGCGATGATCGGCCGTCGCGACGAGGATCTGGTCGACGCCGAGACCGCGCGCGCCTTCGCGGCGCATACCGCCGCCGCCCTCGATCGCCGCGGTGCGATGGTGTTCCGCGAGCGTCTGCGCGGCAGCGACGGCCGCGAGCGCGAATTCCTGATCAGCAAGCTGCCGCTGTACGACAGTCGCGGGCGCCTGTACGGCATCCTCGGTCTCGGTCGCGATGTCAGCGCCGAAGTGCTGGCGCGGCGCGTGCGCGAGCAGCGCGACAGCGAGTACCGCATGCTGTTCGAGCAGCACCCGCTGCCGCTGCTGGTGGTCGACAGCGACACCCACGCGCTGCTGGCCGCCAATCCCGCCGCGCAGGCAGCCTACGGTTTCGGCCGCGACGAGATCGTCGGCTTGCCGGCCAACGTGCTCGCCGCCGACCCCGAGGCCGACGGCGTGCTGGAGCGCGCGCGGCGCCATCGGCACAAACTCGGCGACACCTTCGACGTCGAGGTGCATGCCACCGAGGCGCTCTACGGCGGGCGCCCGGCGCGAGTACTGGTGGTTTGCGCCAGCGGCGTCGAGCAGATGCGCGTGCGCGAACTCGAGGATCTGGCACGCCGCTACCGCGACCTGTTCGACGCCGGTCTCGGCCTGGTATGGACACAGGACGTCGACGGCCGCCTGCTGAGCGTCAATGCCGCCATGGCCGGCGCGCTCGGCGTCGAGCCCGACGAACTGGTCGGCCGGCGCCTGGTCGATCTGGTGCCGGAGGACGCCCAGGAAATGGTCGCGACCCAGCTCGATCGCCTGCGCCGCCAGCGCCGCGACGCGGGCATGCTGCACTTCGCCACGCGCAGCGGCGAACGCCGCGTCTGGCAGTACCGCAGCCTGTACTACCCGGATGCCGACCCCAGGCCCTATGCGCTGGTCGCCGCGCAGGACATCACCCTGCGCCAGGCCTACGAGACGCATCTGCGCGAGCAGTTGCTGCGCGACCCGCTGACGCAGTCGTACAACCGGCGTTACCTGGACGACTTCGCCGCGCACGCCCGGCCCGACCAGGTCTGGGGCTGCGTGGTGGTCGACATCGACCGCTTCAAGCACTTCAACGATACCTACGGCCATCAGCGCGGCGACGAGATACTGGTGGACCTGGCGCGCTTCCTGCGCCGGCACTCGCGTCAGGGCGACGCGGTCGTGCGCCTCGGCGGCGACGAATTCATGCTGCTGCTCCCCGAAACCAGCGGTGAAGTGCTGCGCGAAGTCGCCTCGCGCCTCGGCGCGGATGCGCTGAGCGAAATCGGCATCGGCTTTTCGGTGGGCGTGGCCCTGCGCGAAGGCGACGAGGTACTGGAGACGACCGTGCATCGCGCCGACCAGACCTTGCTGGCCCGCCGCGCCACCGAGCGCGGCGGCTCCTCGCCGGCGAGCTGAGCGCCCGCGTCACGGGCCCGGCGCGCCCGGGTCCTCAGTCTCGACCCGACCTCAGCGCCCCGGCAAAGCCGGGGAACAAGGAACACGGCAGCGCCGGATTCGCGCGCCTTCAGTGCGGCGTGCAGAAACAGTACGCATAAACGTTGGGCTTGCCGGCGCTGGCGTGGGCGAGCAGACCGAGATCGGCATTGGCTTGCGGCGCCAGGGCGGCGACCCACGCCGGCAGCCGCACGCCGTGTGCGAGGGCGAACTGCGCCATCGCGCTGCTGCTCATGTCGAGCAGGAAGCGGCCAAACGCACCGGGCGGCTTTTCCATGTAGCGCACGCTGTAATGGTCGCCCAGCCTGGCATCGGCGGCGGCGATGCGGATCGCCGCCTGCAAGCCACCCAGCTGATCGACCAGTCCGCGTTTCAGCGCCTGCTGACCGGTCCAGACCCGGCCTTGGGCAATGGCGTCGATGTCGGCGAAGCTCTTGCCGCGGGCGCGCGCGACGCCGCCGACGAAATCGCGGTAGCCCTTGTCGATGCTGGCCTGGATCATCTGTCCGACCTGCGGATCGAGCGGCCGGGTGACATCGAACGCGCCCGCCCACGGCGTGGTCCCGACGCCGCCGGCGTGCACGCCGATCTTGGCAAGCGTGTCGGGCACGTTGAAGAACAGCCCGAAGATGCCGATCGAACCGGTGATGGTGTCGGGCTCGGCGAGGATGCGGTTGGCATCCATCGAGATCCAGTAGCCGCCGCTGGCGGCGACGTCGCCCATCGACACGATCACCGGCTTGCCCGCCGCGCGCGTCAACTGCACCTCGCGGCGGATCAGCTCGGCGGGGAATACCGCGCCACCGGGCGAGTTCACGCGCAGCACCAGGGCCTTGACGTCGGGGTTCTCGCGCGCCTCGCGGATCAATCGCGCGGTGGCATCGCCGCCGATGGTGCCGGGCTGCTGGCGCCCGGGCACGATATCGCCCTCGGCCACCACCACCGCCACGCCCGGACCGCCGCTGGGCACGGCATCGGTGCGGTTGATCGCGGCCAGGTAAGGCGCGAAGCCGATGCCGCGAATGCCGTGACCCTTGTCGCCCGCCGGCACGCCGTCCTTGCGCAGCTCGGCGACCAGTTCGCCACGCGTGACCAGGCCATCCACCAGATGCTCGTTGAGCGCCATGCGCGCGAGGTCGCCACGGGCCGCCGCCACCTGCTGCGGCATGGTGTTGATCTGCTGCGTCAGCAGCGCCGGGTCGAGATGCCGCGCCTCGGCGACCTCGGCGATCCACTCGCTCCACAACCCGCCCAGCCAGGAGCCGTCGGCTTGCTGCGCGGCGGGCGAAGGCCCGTCCAGGATGTACGGCTCGGCGGCCGACTTGAACTGGCCGACGCGGAACAGATGCACGACCACGCCGAGCTTGTCGAGCAGATCCTTGTAGTACAGGCGGTAGCTGGACAGCCCGGTGATCATCAGGCTGCCCTGCGGATCCATCAGCACGCGGTCGGCGTGCACCGCCAGGAAGTACTGCAACTGATCGAAATCGGGCGCCCAGACGATCACCTTCTTGCCGCTGGCGCGAAAGCGGTCCAGTGCCGCGCCCACCTCGTGCAGCGCGGCAAAGCCGCCGGCGGACAGATCCTGCGGCTCGAGCAGGATCATCTTGATGCGCGGGTCGGTGCGCGCGACGTCGATCACCCGCAGCAGGTCGCGCAACTGCACCTGCCTGCTGGTGCTGCCCGAAAGCGCGGCCAGCGCGCGCGAGGCGGGATCGACGCTGTATTGCTCGACCAGGGTGCCCTCGGGATGCAGCACCAGCACGCTGTCGGGCTCCACCTTGGGCGCGCCCTTCATCGCGGCGACCACGATGATCGCGACGATGGCGAAGAACACCAGATTCAGGAACGCACGGCGGGTGAAGTCCAGCCCGCGCCAGAGCACGCCGAGAAAGCCCAGAAATCCGTTGCGCCTGCCGTCGGCCATGTCGCGTTCCCCTGCCTGGATCGGGCGAGCCTAACCGAGCGCGGCGCGGGCGTCATCCGCAGATGGTCATGCCTGACGGGACCGCCGCGCCAGTCGGGCAAAACGCGTGAACAGCAGCAGCGCCGCCGCCGACAGCCCGGCGATCAGGCCCATCCAGATGCCGCGCGCGCCAAGGCCGCGACCGAACGCCAGCCACGCGCCGACCGGCATGCCGATGCCCCAGTAGGCGATGCTGGTGATCAGCATCGGCACCCGCGTGTCCTTGAGCCCGCGCAGGGCGCCGTTGGACGCCACCTGGATACCGTCGGCGAACTGGAACAGCCCGGCCAGGACCAGCAGCGGGGCGGCCATGGCGATCACCCGCGCATCGCCGGTGTAGAGCGCGGCGATCGCATGCGGCAGGGTCAGCATCAGCGTCGTCGACACGCTCTGCGTCAGCAGGGTCAGGGCGATGCCGCAGTAGCCGGCATAACGCACGCCGCGGTCGTCGCCGCGACCGGCGGCGTGGCCGACACGCACGGTGATCGCCATCGCCAGACCCAGCGGCACCATGAAGGCGACCGTGGCAACGTTGAGCGCGATCTGGTGACCGGCGACGGCGTCCTGGCCGAGACGCGCGATCAGCAGCGCGGCGGCCACGAACAGGCCCGCCTCCATCAGCAGGCTGACGCCCATCGGCACGCCCAGGCGCAGCAGCGCGCCGATGGCGCGCGGATCGGGACGCTCCAGCCGCGCGGCCAGATGCAGATCGCGGTAATGCCGGCTCCAGCGCAGGTACGTCGCGAATGCGCCCAGCTGCAGCCAGAGCGCGCTCGCAGTGGCGATGCCGCTGCCGTGCGCGCCCAGCGCCGGCAGGCCGAGCCGGCCGTAGATCAGCACGTAGTCCAGCGGCGCCAGCACCAGCAGCCCGAGGAAGCCGAAATACATCGTCGGCCGCGTCAGCGACAGCCCCTCCGACAGGCCGCGCAGCGAAAAGTACAGGACCAGCGCCGGCGCACCCCAGCTGACTGCGTGCAGGAACGCGGTGACGTCCGTCCATAACCGCGGATCGACGCCGATCCGGCGCATCAGCAGCGGCGCGCCGAAGCGCACCATCAGCAGCAGGGTCAGACCGAGCATCGCCGCCAGCCACAGCGCCTGGCGGAACAGCGGCCCGATCTCGGCACGCCGACCGGCGCCGTCCAGATGCGCCACCGACGCCGGCAGCGCCATCAGCACGCCGATCGCGGTCACGATCGCCAGCGACCACAGACTCGCGCCCACTGCCACCGCCGCCAGCACGTGCGCCGAATAGTGGCCGGCGAACAGCGCGTCGACCGCGCTGGAGCCGACCGCGGAGAGCTGGCCGGCGATCAGCGGCAGCGCCAGCCGCAGGGTGGCGCCGGTTTCGCTGAGCGTGCGGGCGCGGTCCGGACCTACAATCATCGAAGGGGAGCTCGTTCGGGCGCCCGATGATAAGGGCTGACCATGCAATCCGCGTTCGTCACCGGCGCCGGCGGCTTTCTCGGCATGCATCTGGTCGCGGCGCTGCAGGCCGGCGGCGTGAGCGTGCGCGCACTGGCGCACTCGCCGGACAGCGCCGCGCGCCTGCGCGTCCGCGGCGTGACGGTGGTCGAGGGCGACCTCGGCGACACGGCCGCGCTGGCGCGGGCGCTGACGCCGGCTGCCGATGCCGTCTTCCACGTCGCCGCCGATACCACGCCGTGGCGCCGCCTGCGCGCACGCCAGTACGCGGTCAACGTCGACGGCACCGCGGCGGTGCTGGCGGCAGCGATCGCCGCCGGCGTGCCGCGCTTCGTGCACACCTCCAGTGTCGCCGTGTACGGGCTGGTCGAGGACCGCCCGATCGACGAGTCGCTGCCGCGGCTGGGCATCGACGGTCCGATCCACTACGCGCACACCAAGGCACTGGCCGAAGCGCAGGTGCTGGCCGCCGATCAGGCCGGCCGCATCGGCGCGGTGGTGCTGCAGCCCAGCCACATCCTCGGCCCCGGCGACCGCCACAACTGGTCGCGTCTGGCACGGCTGCTGGCGATGCACCGCCTGCCCGGTTCGCCGCCCGGCATCGGCTGTTTCGCCGACGTGCGCGCGGTGGCGCGCGCGCATGTGCGCGCGGCGCTCGATCCGCGCCGCGGCGAATGCTGGCTGCTGGGCGGCGTCGAGGCGCCGTTCGCCGAGCTGGTGCAGGCGCTGGCTGCCGCGATCGGCGTGCCCGCGCCGCGCCGGCGCGTGCCGCACGCGCTGCTGACGCTCAATGCCCTGATCGACGAGGCGCGCGCCGCGCTGACCGGCCGCGAGCCGGCGCTCACCCGCGAAGGCGTAGCCCTCGCCTGCCACCGCATGCGCGTCGATGACCGCAAGGCGCGACGCGAACTCGGCTACACCCATACGCCACTGGCCACACTCGCCGATGACAGCGTCGCCTGGCTGCGCGGCGCAGGCTTGCTCCCGGCATGAACGGGATCGATCCCGCTCCCGCCGCCTGCGGCAACTGCGGCAGCTTGCTCAAGGGTCCGTGGTGCCACCGCTGCGGCCAGGAAGCGCACGATCCGATGCAGCGGTTTCGCGGCGCGCTGCGCGACCTGTTCGAGCACGTGCTGCATTTCGACGGCCGCCTCTGGCACACCCTGCTGCCGCTGTACTTCCGCCCCGGCTTCCTCACCCGCGACTATCTCGCCGGTCGTCGCGTGCGCTATGTGGCGCCGCTGCGGCTGATGTTCTTCCTGGCCGTGATTGCGTTCTTCGTGCTGCGGTTGAATGTCGAATCCAACCCGCTGCAGACCGGGGCCGCGGACACCGGACGCTATGCCGCCGCGCACAGCGTGGCCGGCGTCGAGCGCCTGCACCAGAGCGAGCGCGCACGCATCGATGCCGCCCTGCGCAAGCCGGGCCTGCCCGCACCGGCGCAGGTCCTGCTGCAAACGGCGCGCTGGCAGGACGACGCGGCCGCCGATCGGCGCCTGGCCGAGCTGGGCGCGCCGGAATCTGCCGCAAGCAGCGCAAGCACCCGTTCGAGCGTGGCGCAGGCGCGCCTCGGCCCGCTGTCGGCGCCCGGCGATCCCCGTGCCGCCTGGCTGCTGGAGCATCTGCGCACGCGACTGCAAGCCGGGCTCAACGATCCGCGCCAGTGGCTGCTCGGCGTGCTGCATCTGCTGCCGCAGACGATGCTGGTGCTGTTGCCGCTGTTTGCGCTGGTGCTGAAGCTGGTCCTGTACGACAAGCGCCGGCTGTACATGGAACATCTGCTGGTTGCCCTGCACAGCCACGCGTTCGTGTTTCTGGACCTGATCGTGCTGGTGGCGCTGGACGCCCTGCAGGCGCTGGCACGGCCGCATTGGCCGGTGCTGGCCACCATCCCGGGCGGGATCGCGACACTGGCCGGCTGGTGGCTGCTGATCTATCCGCTGCTGATGCAGAAACGCGTTTACGGCCAGCGCTGGGGCGGCGCCATCGTCGCCTACCTCGGAATCGGCCTGATCTACAGCCTGTTGCTGGCGCTGGCACTCGGCGCCGTGTTCGTGCTCAGTCTGTGGTCGCATTGAGGCCGCCGCCGGGATCGCGGCCGCCGGTTGTGCACAGCATCATGATCGCGCGGCGGATGGCCAGGCCGGCCCGGATCAGCTCCCGATCCGGCCCCGCAATTATTGTTCAACTGACTGATTTCATTTATTTATGTCGAACTGGTTAAAGATTCGCCAGCGCGTGCCGGGCTATGGCCGGACAGGCTCCGCGCGGACTTTTGCAAGCGCTGGTCCACATACTTATCCACAGCAACTGTGGATAAGCGTGAAATCATCGTCGAAACCGGCAGTTGCCGACGCTTGCTCGGCAGCACAACAGCAACAGCCGGCAACCCGCGTCCCGGCCGGGTCGGCGCAGTGCCGCGACCGATGAGCCCGATCCTGCGCATTGCCCTGCCGGTGCCTCTCGGGCAGTTGTTCGACTACCGCGCCCCTGCCGCGCCGACGCCGCCACCCGCTCCCGGCACCCGGGTCCTGGTGCCGTTCGGGCGCGGGCGGCGGGTGGGCGTGGTGGTGGCGGTCAGTGACACGACGGAGGTTGCCCCCGAGCGCCTGAAAGAGATCCTGCAGGCCCTCGATCCCGAGCCGCTGTTCGACGCCGAGCTGGGTGGCGCCATCGCCTGGGCGGCAGGCTACTGGCTGGCGCCGCTGGGCGAAGCCTATGCCGCCGCGCTGCCGCTGGCACTGCGCGCGGCGCGTCCGCTGCCGGACCCGGGCCACGAGGGCTGGGCGCTGACGGCCGCGGGCCGGGCGGCACAGGCTGCCAGCCGGCGGCGCGGCGGCAGCGCCGCACTGCTGGACCTGCTCGCCGCAGGCACGCTGGACGCGGCAACGCTGGATTTCACCCTGCCCGGCTGGCGCGCGGCGGCACGACGGCTGCAGCGCGCGGGTCTGGTCGCCCGCGCCGACCGTGCCGCCGACGCGGCAGGCTGTGCGGCGCTTCCGGCGCCCTCACTGAGCACCGAGCAGCAGGCCGCGGTGACTGCCGTCGCCGCTGCGCACGGCCACTTTCAGCCATTCCTGCTGCAGGGCGTCACCGGCAGCGGCAAGACCGAGGTCTATCTCGCACTGATCGAGCAGGCGCTGGCACGCGGCGAGCAGGCACTGCTGCTGGTGCCGGAAATCGGCCTCGCACCGCAAACCCTGCGCCGGCTGCGCGAGCGGCTGGGGGTGGCGATCGCGGTGCTGCACTCCAACCTCGCCGAGGGCGCGCGCGCGCGCGCCTGGCTGGCCGCGCGCGCCGGCAGCGCCCGCGTCATCGTCGGTACCCGCTCCGCGGTGTTCACGCCGCTGCCGCGAGCCGGACTGATCATCGTCGACGAGGAGCATGACAGCTCCTACAAGCAGCAGGAGGGCTTCCGTTACCACGCCCGCGACCTTGCGGTGATGCGCGCCCGCACGCTTGGCGTGCCGGTGCTGCTGGGCAGCGCCACGCCGTCGCTGGAGAGCCTGGCCAACGTCGAGTCGGGCCGTTACGCGCTGCTGCGCCTGCTCACGCGGCCCGCAGGCCGCTCGATGCCACGCGTGCAGGTGCTGGATCTGCGTCGTCAGCGCGCCGAGCACGGCCTGTCGCCGCCGCTGCTGCAGGCGCTGGACGAAACGCTGGCGCGCGGCGAGCAGGCGCTGGTGTTCCGGAACCGTCGCGGCTACGCGCCGGTGCTGCTCTGTCATGCCTGCGGCTGGCATGCCGAATGCCCGCGCTGCGAGCGCCCGCTGACCCTGCACGCGGCGCGTGCCGCCCTGCTCTGCCACCACTGCGGCCACGCCCAGCCGATCCCCGCGCAGTGTCCCGCCTGCGCCGGCGGCCCGCTGCAGCCGCAGGGACACGGCACCGAACGCCTGGAGCAGGCGCTGCAGGCGCGCTATCCCGAGCTGCCGGTGTTGCGCGTCGATCGCGAAACCACGCGCGGCCGCGACGGTTTCGCCGCCCTGCTCGCGCCGCTCGCCGCGGGCGGCGCGGCGATCCTGGTCGGCACCCAGATGCTGGCCAAGGGCCACGATCTGCCCAACCTCACCCTGGTCGCGATCGTCGGTGTCGATGCCGGCCTCTACAGCGCGGACTTCCGCGCACCCGAGCGACTGGCGCAGCTGATCGTGCAGGTCGCCGGCCGCGCCGGTCGCGCCGCCAGGCCGGGTCGCGTGCTGCTGCAGACCCATCATCCCGATCACCCGCTGCTGCAACGATTGCTGGCCGGTGGCTACACCGCACTCGCCACCGAGTTGCTGGCGGAACGCCGCGCCGCGTCCCTGCCGCCCTATGCACACCAGGCGCTGTTGCGCGCACAGGCGCCGCAGCGCACGCAAGTCGACGCCTTCCTCGCCGCGGCCGCCGCCACCCTGCCGCGCGACGCCGGGCTGGAAATCGCCGGCCCGTGGCCGGCACCGCTGCCGCGCCGCGCCGGTCTCGAACGCGGCCAGCTGCTGGTGATCTGCGCGTCGCGATCGACCCTGCACGGCGCACTGGCGCCGTGGCACGCGGCACTGGGCGGCCTGCCCGCGGCGCGGCGCGTGCGCTGGTCGCTGGATGTCGATCCGGTGGATGCCGGCTGAGAGTCCCGGCTTCGACTCTCAATACAGCACGCGAAAGCGCAAGGTGTGCGGGATGGCGCGGATGGCGCGGGTCAGCGCGGCCGAATAGCGGCTGTCGATGTCGGTGATCACGTAGCCCAGGCGCTCGTCGGTCTTGAGGTACTGGCCGAGGATGTTGGCGCCGTGCTCGGCCAGCGCCTGGTTGATGCGCGCGAGGATGCCCGGCACGTTCTCGTGCAGGTGCATCAGCCGGTGCGCACCGGCCTGCGGCGGCAGCTTCAGCCCCGGCAGGTTGACGCTGCCCTCGCTGCTGCCGGTGTTGACGTAGTCGATGATGCGGCTGCTGACGAAACGGCCGATGTCCTGCTGCGCCTCCAGCGTGCTGCCGCCGATGTGTGGCGTCAGCAGCACGTTGGGCAGGGCGCGCAGCGGATGCCCGAAGGCGTCGCCATTGGCGGCCGGCTCGACCGGGAACACGTCCAGCGCGGCGCCGCGCAGGTGGCCGCTGGCCAGCGCCGCGTGCAGCGCATCGAGATCGACCACGTGACCGCGGCTGAGGTTGAGGAACAGCGCGCCGGGCCGCATGCGCGCGAACTCGGCGGCGCCGATCAGGTGGCGGTTCTCGCGGCGTCCATCGACGTGGACGCTGACCGCGTCGGACTGCGCCAGCAGTTCGTCCAGCGTGGCGCACTTGCGCGCCGTGCCCAGCGCCAGCCGTTCGGCCAGATCGTAGAAGCACACCTGCATGCCGATCGATTCGGCCAGCACCGAAAGCTGCATGCCGATGTTGCCGTAGCCGACGATGCCCAGCCGCTTGCCGCGTACCTCGTGTGCGCCCTTCGCGGACTTGTCCCACACACCGGCGTCCATCTGACGCAGCTTGGCCGGCAGGTTGCGCATCATCAGGATGATTTCGGCCAGCGCCAGCTCGACCACCGAACGCGTGTTGCTGTAGGGCGCGTTGAAGGCGGCCACGCCGCGGCGCTGACAACCGGCGAGGTCGATCTGGTTGGTGCCGATGCAGAACGCGCCTACCGCCAGCAGGCGCCGCGCCTCGGCCAGCACGCGCGTGCCAAGCTGGGTCTTGGAGCGGATGCCGAGGATGGCGACGTCGCCGAGGCGCGCCGCCAGCGCGGCCTCGTCGAGCGCGCCGGCGTGCGTCTCCACCGCGTAACCCTCGCGCTCGAACGCGGCCACCGCCTCGGCGTGGACATTCTCCAGCAGCAGCACCTTGAGGCGATTTTTCGGATACGACACCGCGCCGCGCAGGCCGCAGTCGTACAGCACCTCGTCGAAGCTGGGCGCCGGCCGCGCGCCGGCACAGGCCAGCACCGCGGCGCGCTGCACGTTCTCGCTGAAGGCGTAAAAGCGCTGCGCGACCCCGGCGGCGAACAGCTCGTAATCGCCGATGCCGTCGCCGACCGCGACCACGTCGCCCTCGAGATTCAGCGCCGCGACCGCATGCACCTTGCCGCCGTCGGCACTGAGCGGGTTGCTCCAGTCGCAGCCGTCGATGCGTCCTTCGGCGTCGAACGTGAACGCGTTGGCGTGGACGTGATCGGCACGCAGGCCCAGGCTTTCGGCCACCGGCACGATCAGCTCGCGAAAGCCGCTGCTGACGATGTGGATGTGCGCCGCATGGGCGGCCAGAAAGCTGCGGTTGCGCGCAAACGAAGGCGTGACTGCCTGCAGCAGGCGCTGCGCCACCTGCGGCAGGATGTCGCGATGCGCACGCAACAGCTCCAGGCGCTGCGCCAGCGCCTCGCGAAACGCCAGCCGTCCCTCCATCGCCGCATCGGTCAGCGCGCGGATGCGCGCGCGGGTTTCCGCTGCGCCGGATGCATCGCGCAGAGCGAGTTCGGCCAGCAGATCGAGGGTTTCGACCCGCACCAGGGTGCTGTCGAAATCGAGGACGAAATGCGGCGGGGCGGGCATGGCGAATCCGGATTCAAACGGACGTTCCACGTTACAGGATGGCGACCGCCGATCAAACCCGGGTTCGCGCGCCGCCGCGGCGTAACCCGGCGTTACATGCGGATACGCCATGCGCCACCCGCGGCGGCGCGCACGGTCCAGGATGACGCTGTCGCCGGCGCGGCTGCGCCGATTCCCCGCCCCTGATCCCGCGCGCGCCGGCGATACCTTTCCCCCACGGAGATCGACGATGAAGCGCACCCTTGCAATCCCCGCGCTCGGCGGCCTGGCGCTGGCGCTGGGTCTGGTGGTCGCCGGCGCCGCCGAACCACCGGCACCCGGCATGGCGTCGCCGCCACCCGCGCAGTCCTGGATGCATCACCCCGACCATGGCGGCATGCGCCCGGGCATGCGGCACGCCATGCACGGGCCGATGATGGGTCCGCGCGGCGCCGCGATCCGCGACATGCTGGCGCTGGAACACCTGTACCGCGCGCAGGGCCACGTCGATGCGGTCGCCACCCTGTACCGCGACGTCCTCGCCCGCAGCCGGGATCCGCTGCTGCGCAACTTCGCCTACGCGCGACTGGCGCGTGCCGAACTGGCACCGCGCAATACCGGTGCCGCGATCCTGACCCTGCGCCAGGCGCTGGACGAGAACCTGAAAGCGGTCGCGGCGCTGCCGGCATCGGGGACGCCGGTCCGGCGCTGAGCAACCCGACCCCATGCGCGCTGCGACGCCCGGACGGCGCCGCGGCACGGACCGAACCGGCGTGTACGGCTGCAACGGTCCGGAGGTATCGCCCGCGCCACGGCGCATCTCGATACCGACCGGACGCCGACATGCCAAACGAGCCTGCGCGCGCGGCGGCGACGACGGCGACCGCGCATGCGCTGGCGCCGCCGCCGCGCGCGCGGCACCATGACATGACCCATTCCACCGTGCTGCCCCGGAGCAACCCCTGCATGGCCCACGCGCGCATCCTGCTGGCCGACGACGACCACGAACTGGGCGAGCTGCTGGCGCGGTTCCTGGTGCGCGAGGGCTTCAGTGTCGAGCAGGTGCACGACGGCGATGCGGTGCTGCGGCGCGTGCTCAGCGAGCGCTACGACGCACTGGTGCTGGACATCATGATGCCGGTACGTTCCGGGCTGGAGGTGCTGCGTGAACTGCGTCGCAGCACCACCCTGCCGGTGCTGATGCTGACCGCGCTGGGCGACGACGTCGATCGCATCCTCGGCCTCGAGATCGGCGCCGACGATTATCTGACCAAGCCATGCAACCCGCACGAACTGGCCGCACGCATCCGCGCAGTGCTGCGCCGCGCGCAGCGTGACGAGAGCGAGGCGGCGCGCTTCAGCGACATGCGCATCGGCCCGGTCGAACTGCGCATCGGCTCACGCACCGCGCTGCTCGATGGCCAGTCACTGGCGCTGACGACCTCCGAGTTCAACCTGCTGGCGGTGCTGATGCGCGAGGCCGGCCGCGGGGTGGACAAGGGAATCCTCGCCGAGAGCGCGCTGGGCCGCGCGCTGACGCCCTTCGATCGCAGCATCGACGTGCACATCTCGCGACTGCGGCGCAAGCTCGGCAACGGCGCCGACGGCCAGTCACGCATCGCCACCATCCACGGCGGCGGCTACATGTTCCGGCGCATGGACGACTGACATGGGCAGCCTGTACTGGCGGGTGATGGCGCTGTTCTGGGTGGCGCTGGTGGTGATGATCGCGGCCAGCATCGGCGTCACCTCGCTGCTGATCGAACGCGATCGGTCGCAGGCGCCGCCGCCGCCCGAATGGCAGCACGCCGTGGTCGACGATGTCGCCGACGAGGCGATGCGCCAGCTCAGCCAGCACCCGCTGGCACAGGCCCGACGCTGGGCGCGGTTGCGCAGCAGCGGACCGCTGCGCGTCAGCATCCTGCCGGGCCGCGCTGCGCCCGCCATGCCACTGCCGGCATCCGGCTGGCAGCGCGAGCGCGAGATCATCACGACGCGGCATGTGCTGGCCGCGGACCAGGCACCGTACACCGTCACCGTGCGCTGGGGGCCACCGCCGGCACCGCATCCGCCGCCGCACCGGCTGCTGTTTCGCACCGTGCTGGCCGGTGCGGCCCTGCTGGCCAGCATGCTGGTCAGCCTGCTGCTGGCGCGCTATGTCGCGCTGCCGCTGGCGCAGATCCGCGACCGCGCGCGCCGCTTCGCCGACGGCGACCTGGATGCGCGCGTGGGCACCCTGCGCACCGGCCGCTCGCGCGAGCTGGTGGCACTGGCGCGCGAATTTGACGCCATGGCCGACCACATCGGCCGGCTGATCCTCGACCATCGGCGCCTGATCGGCGACGTCGCCCATGAGTTGCGCTCGCCGCTGGCGCGCCTGCGCGTGGCGCTGGAACTCGGCCGCGGCGGCAGCAGCGAGGAGATCGAGAGTGCCCACGAGCGCATCGGCCGCGAGGTCGAGCGCATGAACCGCCTGATCGCGCAGGCGCTGGACCTGTCGCGGCTGGAAAGCGGCACGCGCGGGCCGGTGGAAAACGGCGATCTGGCGGCCCTGATCGATTCACGGGTGGCCGATGCCCGCTTCGAGGCAACGCCGCGGCGCATCGAGATACGTCTGCAATGCGCCGATGTCCTGCCGATCCGCGCCGAACTGGATCTGCTGGCCAGCGCGATCGAGAACGTCCTGCGCAACGCCGTGCGCCATGCGCCCGAGGCCAGCGTGATCGACGTCGAGCTGCGTCGCGAGGACGACGGAACCAGGGCGCGGTTGCGCATCCGCGACCGCGGCCCCGGCGTCGCCGAGGCCGATCTGCCGCGCCTGTTCGAACCGTTCTTCCGTACCGCCGACGCACGCCAGCAAGGCAGCGACGGCAGCGGCATCGGCCTGGCCATCGCGCGGCGCGCGATCACGCGCGCCGGCGGCCGCATCGTCGCCCGCAACGCCGCGGACGGCGGGCTCGAGGTGCTGATCGAACTGCCGCTGCGCGCAGCGTGACCCGGCCGCCGCAGGAACCCGGCGGCGGCGTACGCTGCCGACCGGCTCATGCAAGAGCCGGCCGGCAGCGTCATCGAAGGATCAGAAATCGATCGTCGCCGAACCGAAGTACGCGCGCGGCTCCTCGTAGATCGCCCGCACGAACGGGTTGCCGGCGTAGGTCGTGTCGCCGTAACCGAACGTGTAGTAGTGACGGTCGAAGACATTGTCGACGTGCAAGGCAAGCTGCACGTCCTTGAGCATGCCGTCGCCGATGTGCAGCGTGTCGCGCAGGGTGAAGTTCATCACCGCATAACTCGGAATGGTCTCGGCCGTTGGCACTCCGGCGTTGTACTCGTTGACGTACTGCGAGCCGGAGTAGTGCTC
>JAKAZT010000132.1 GCA_021815695.1 Pseudomonadota bacterium | reverse complement strand
GCTGAGCGACGTGATGGTGTCGTCGTGCGCGATGGCGGATGGCCAGCAGGCGGTATCGCTCAGCTACCAGAAGATCGAGATGCGGTAAGACGCTGCAGTGCACAGCGGCGGCCATCGACTCATGTCGCTGGCCGCCGCGATCCCGACGTCGGCGACAGCGCTATGCAGAAGCAGATTGGGAGAGGGCGTTAAACTTGATGCGGGTTCAGGTTTCTGTTCAATGGAAGCTGTCGATTGATTAACCATGCGGATTGTTAAAAACACTTCAACTGGCGGAGGAAGTTTTGGCTATAGAAATCTGTGCAACACGTCGTTCCACCGGACGCGCAAAAGCGGCGCACTGGTGAACTCTGAATTGGGCTTCTCTCAATCACCTAAACGGGCGCGGTGATTGACAGAACACTTGCCACAAAGCATCCATTCGCACAGAGGAGAATCGATCATGCGGATAGCAAAGGAAGATGTGGATGTCAAGATGGAAATCCCAGGTGCGGTGATCCGTCAGCGAACGGATTTCGGCGATGCAACTGGACTTGGAAAAATCAGCGGCGAATATTTCACTCTCTCGGCGGGCGTTGATACGACCCCGCTATTTCAAGGGTTGGAAGGTAATTTGTGCCAGTGCCCTCACTGGGGCTTCGTCTTGCGCGGCCAACTCACCACAACCGACGCGGAAGGCACACAAGAAACCGTTAAAGCAGATGATCTTTTTTACTGGCCGCCCGGGCATAATGTAAAGGTCGACGCGGACGTGGAAATTATCATGTTCAGCCCCCAGCACGAGCACAGCCATGTCATCAACCACATGATAAAGAAGGTCAAAGGGTAGTGTCGGTTGCTGTGCATTTGGCCCTTGGCCCAACCCATCATTCCACCGGACTGGCCGAAAAGCGCGGCCAGCCGGTAAATTCAAACGTCAGGCGTCAACCTGGGGCGCACGCGGCAGCAGCGCTAACGTGGATGCCGTCATCAACCGTGAGCCACATCAGAAGGAGCGGTCAGATGAATCCGAACAAGGCGTTATGGGAAAAGGGCGACTTCACGCGCATCGCGGAGACCATGCGCGAAAGCGGAGAAGCGCTCGTGGAGAAGTTCGGCATCACGAAAGGCCTCAAGGTGCTCGATCTCGGATGCGGTGACGGAACCACCGCTATCCCTGAGGCGAAACGCGGCGCCGACGTACTGGGCGTCGACATCGCGGGCAACCTCGTCGCCGCGGGCAACAAACGCGCAAAGGAGCTGGGTCTCGCCAACTGCAGGTTTCAGGAAGGCGATGCCTCCGGCATGCAGGGAGTGCGGGATCGGAGCTTCGACCTGCTCGTAAGTATTTTCGGCGCGATGTTCGCGCCCAGGCCGTTCGACGTGGCGAAAGAGATGGTCCGGGTCACCCGGCCCGGGGGACGCATCATCATGGGCAACTGGATCCCCAACGATCCGACGCTGGTCGCGCAGATCCTGAAGATCAGCTCGGCGTTCACGCCGCCGCCGCCAGAAGGCTTCGTCAGTCCGATGACCTGGGGCGTCGAGAGCAGTGTCACCGAGCGCTTTGTCGCTGCGGGAGTTCCGGCCGAGAAATTGGCCTTCGCGCGTGACACGTTTACCTTCAACTGCCCCGGAACACCGGCGGAGTTCGTCGACCGATTCAAGAGCTACTACGGGCCGACCATGAATGCCTTCGAAGCCGCAGACAAGAGCGGGCGCGTCGCCGATCTGCAGGGGCAACTGGAGGACCTATTCGAAACGCAGAACGAGAGCGCACGCAAGGGCATGACCTCCATTCCCGCGACGTTCTTGCGCGTGACAGTTACGCTTTGACGGTGGACGCGCGCATCGAGGCGAGAGTCTCCACCCGTGCCGCCTGGCAGCGGCACGCAGCCGACGCGCAAGAAGCCGCACGCGGCTGATGCCGGACGTTATGCTCCGGTCGGATTCCTGTCGGGGCTGGTCCGATGAGCGAGCCGCACTACGCCGAACATCTCGAAAAGCTGCAGGCCGAGCTGCTGCGCGTGCAGCGCTGGGTGATGGAGACAGGCCGGCGCCTGCTGGTGCTGTTCGAGGGTCGCGACGCCGCCGGCAAGGGCGGCACCATCAAGGCGATCACCGAGCACCTCAACACCCGCGGCTACCGCATCGTCGCGCTGCCCAAGCCCGGCGAGCACGAGGCCGGGCAGTGGTATTTCCAGCGCTACGTCGCGCACCTGCCGGCCGCCGGCGAAATCGTCCTGTTCGACCGCAGCTGGTACAACCGCGCGGTGGTCGAGCCGGCGCTTGGCTTCTGCAGCAAGGCACAGCACCGGCAGTTCCTGCACGACTGTCCGCGCTTCGAGAAGCTGCTGACCGACGACGGCATCCTGCTGTTCAAGTACTGGCTGGCGGTCGACCAGAAGGAGCAGGAGCAGCGCTTCCGCGCCCGCGCCGATGATCCGCTCAAGCGCTGGAAGCTGTCGCCGGTGGACATCGCCTCGCGGCGCCAGTACGCCGAGTTCGGCCGCCTGCGCGACACGATGCTGGAGAAGACTCATGCAAAGCACGCGCCCTGGTTCGCGGTCGACTACAACGACCAGAAGCGCGGCCGCCTGAACCTGATCGCGCACCTGATCGATCAGCTGCCGCACACGCGCCCGCTGCAGCCATCCATCGCGCTGCCGCCGCTGGGCGGGAAACTCCGGCGCGAGCGGCTGGCGGACGGGTCGTACTGGATCGGGGAGCGGTATTGAATCCGGCCCGTCGGTCCGCACCGGTGCGGACCGGCACCTCAGCAGACCCCGAAACCCTCGCGCTCGTCTGCCTCGACGTCGGCACGACTCACCCCCTCCACCCGCGCCGCGGGCGGTCCGCTGTGCAGCCAGCGTTCGAGCGCACCCAGCGCTGCCGGTTCGCCGACGGCCAGCACCTCGACACGGCCATCGGGGAGGTTCTTCGCGTAGCCGGCGAGGCCCAGTCGCTGCGCCTCGTGACGGGTGTGGGCGCGAAAGCCCACGCCCTGCACCCGTCCGCGGATCAGGAAGCGCACGGCCGCCATTCAGGCGCCCTTGGCCATCCCGGCGCCGATGATGGCCTGCAGGGTGGCCGGGGTCACCGGACCGACGAACTTCCTGGCGACGCGGCCGTCCGGTGCGATCAGGTAAGTCGTCGGCAGACCCTGCGGCGTGGCGAAGTCCCTCGGCGGATGATCGACGTCGACGATGCTGACCGGATACGTCACCGGATGCTTTTTCAGGAAGACGCGCAGCTCGGCGGGGGTCACATCGTCGTAAGCCAGCCCGATCGCGGCGATGTCCTTGCGGTGCGCGGCGACATAGGCCGACAGCGCCGGCATCTCGCCCAGGCATGGCGTGCACCACGTCGCCCAGAAATTGACGATCACCCACTTGCCGCGCTCGGCCGCGAGACTGAACGGCTTGCCGTCGAGAGTGGTGACGCGCAGCACCGGCTGCGTCACGTCGCCGGCATGGGCCGGCAGAGCGGCGAGCAGCAGCAGTACCAGCAGGATGCGGATCGGTTTCATCACGGGGACTCCGGGGCGGAAGGTGCAGGCGGCGCGCCGGGGCTCAACACCGCCAGCGTCAGCTGCAGATTCTCGCGCAGGCCGCGTGCATGTTGCGCGAGGGTCGCGGTCAGCCCGGGCGGCAGACCGTGCGCCGCACTGGCAACGGCTTCGGCGCTGGTGCTCAGGCGGTAATGCCCCGTCTCGTACAGCTCGGCCAGCGTGATGCTGTCCAGCGCTCGCGCCAGCATCCAGTCGCCGCGCTCGGTGCGGCGCACGACGGCCGTGCGCTGCAGGTCGAGCAGATAGCGCTGCAACAGATCGTCGTCGAGAAACGGCTCGACCGCCAGCAGCGTCGCCGCCGACAGCGCCGCGCCCTGGCGCTGCGCCGCGGCGAAACGCGCCAGCACACGCAACAGGCCGATGAACTCGCAGCCTGGCGGCAGCCGCGCCGCCTGCGGGCAATAGCGATACGCCGCCAGCGAGGCCGTCAGCGAAGCCCCCAGCAGCACGATCACCCACGACAGGTAGACCCAGACCAGGAAGATCGGCAATACCGCCAGCGCGCCATAGATCTGTCCGTACGCGGCGTAGGTCACGTAGAGGCCGAAACCGAACCGGGCCAGTTCGAACAGCAGCGCCGCGACCAGCGCACCCGTCGCGGCATGGCGCCAGGCGACGACGCGGTTGGGGATCAGGATGTACATGCCGAACAGGCCGACCCAGGTGATCAGGAACGGCAGCAGGCCGAGCAGACGCGCGCGCAGCGCGAACTGCGCATCGGCGTGATGCAGCAGCGGCAGCGCGAACAGGTACGAGGTCAGCGCCAGGCCGCCGACCACCAGCAGCGGGCCCAGCGTCAGCGCGGTCCAGTACATCAGGAAGCGCGCCGTGCTGCGGCGCTGCGCCGCCACCCGCCAGATGCGATTGAAGCGGCCCTCGATGCTGGTCATCATCAGGATCGCGCTGACCAGCAGGGCGGCGATGCCGACCACGGTCATCCGGCTGGCGTTGGCAGCGAAGCGTTGCAGATAATCCTGCACGGTGGCGCCGGCGGACGGCACGAAGTTGCTGAACACGAAGCCTGAAATCTTCTGCGTCCACAGGGCGAACACCGGAAACATCGACAGGATGCCGAACGCCGCCGCCAGCAGCGGCACCAGCGCGAACACCGTGGTGTAGGACA
>JAKAZT010000131.1 GCA_021815695.1 Pseudomonadota bacterium | reverse complement strand
CCACGTTGTAGACCAGCAGAGCGGCGATCACCAGGATCACGGCGGTGATCATCACAAAAAACGAGGCCTGCCCGCGAGCACGCCGGCGCCCCAGCCGCGATGCGATCGCGGGCAACGGCTGCAGAGTACTTCGCGCCATGACAGGCCTCGTCCGCTCCCCCGAGGGCTATCACTGACCGGCGTTGGTCGCGTTGGTCTTGTAGTTGTTCAGCGCGTACTGGTTGGTGGCCTCGGTATTGGCCTTGCCCTGTGCGATCACGGCCTGGTTGTAGCCGGTGGTGCCGGTGGCGCCTGCCAGCTGGCTGGTAATCGAGGCCATCTGGCCGCGTACCGCCCTGCCGAAGAACGAGTAAACGGCGATGGCGGCGATCGCGACCAGCGCGACGATGATGATGTACTCGGTCATTCCCTGGCCGAACTGGCGCCGACCGCTGCGATTGAAGCTCTTCATGACGAAACTCCTCGAGTTTATGAGAACAACGCTACAGGCCCGCCCTGCGCGCGCAGAGCGGTGATGGGTAAGGCTGTCCGTGGACCGGCACTCCGGACCCCTGCGACAAGCCAGGGCGACCGCGCGTCAGGGCGCTGGCCCGGAGATCAATCAGTTCTGCTGCGATGCAGTGCGCTGAATCGGCACTGACTGGCAGACCCCCGTCCCTGAGGGGAGCATAAAAGAACAATCGTGATCTAGGTCAATAAATCTGCATTTATCTTATTACATTTTCGTAAATGTCAGGCTAGCGCCTATCACGCCGTCCGCAAGTAGACGCTCAGGTGAAGTTTGACGGCAAATTTGCCGCTACAAATTGGCGCGCCCTGCGAGAGGCGAGCAGAACGCCCCGGAGAAGGCTCAGCCCGAGATCGCCAGCCGCTCCGAGGCGTACACGCGCATCGTGGCCAGGATCGCCAGCAGCGCCGCCAGCGCGGTGCCGGCCAGACAGGCCGCGACCGGCGCCGCGCCCAGCGCCTCGCCGCGCACCAGTTGCATGATGCCGAGCTGCTGGCCGAGCAGCGGCACGGCATACATCCACAGCTGCGCCTTGACCGGCACCACGATCAGCAGGACCGACGGCAGCACCGGCACGAACATCAGCAGCGAGAGGTAGGTCTGCGCCTCGCGGTAGCTCTTGGCGAAGGCCGCGACCAGGGTCTGCAGCGCCGCCAGCAGCAGCACCAGCGGCAGCATCAGCAGCAGCACGAAGGTCGCGAAGTGCGCGCCGAGGTCCAGCACCATGTCCAGCCGGCTGGTATCGATGAAGCGGCCGGCGATGGCGAAGGCGACGACGCTCAGCGCCAGGCTGACCAGCGCGAACGCGGTGGTCGCGGCCAGCTTGCCCAGCAGGATGCGCCGGCGCGGCACCGGGTTGGCGAACAGCGGCTCCAGCGACTGCCGCTCGCGCTCGCCGGCGGTGGTGTCGATGGCCAGATACATGCCGCCGAGAAACGCGGTCAGCACGAAAAAGTAGGGCAGCATCGAGAAGATCAGCGCGCCGCGCGCCTGCGGCGTGGCCTGGTCGCGATCGGCGGCGACCAGCGGCCGCGCCAGGGCCGGCGACAGCCCGCGCACCAGCAGGCGCTGCGCGCCGACGATCCGCGCATAGCGCTTGACCATGTCGCGCAGCCGGCTGACGTCCTCGTGGGTGTCGCGGCGCGAGGAGTCGTAGATCAGCTCCACTTCGGCCGGCTCGCCCTTGCGCCAGTGCGCGGCGTAGGCGGCCGGGATGCGCAGCACCACGTCGGCCTTCTGCTCGCGCACCGCGGCCTCGGGATCGCGCGGCGCCGGCTTGACCACCATGCCCATCTGCACCAGCGCCGCGATCAGGTTGGGTGCGTTGGCGGCGCCGACCACCGGCACCGGCAGCGGCTTGCCGGCCTTGTCCAGCTCGATGTGCAACTGCACGTTGATCAGCACCACGAACAGCGCCGGCGCCAGCAGCGGTCCGGTCAGCAGCGCGTTGATCAGGGTGCGACGGTCGCGCAGGTTCTCGCGCACTTCCTTGAGGAACACGGTCAGGGCGGCGTGCATGCGTTGCTCCGGAAGCGTTGCGGTCAGGCCGCGCGGGTTTCGCTGCGGCGGATGATCTGCACGAAGGCGTCCTCGAGGCTGGCCGCGCCGGTCTGCTCGCGCAGCGTCTGCGGCGCGGCGTCGGCGACCACGCGGCCGTGCGCGATCACCACCACCCGATCGCACAGCGCCACCACCTCCTGCATGATGTGGCTGGAGAACAGCACGCAGCGGCCCTCGGCGCGCAGCCCGAACAGGAACTCGCGCATCGCCCGCGTCGCCATCACGTCGAGGCCGTTGGTCGGCTCGTCGAGGATCAGGTTCCCCGGGTCGTGCACCAGCGCGCGCGCGATCGCGGTCTTGACGCGCTCGCCCTGCGAAAACCCCTCGGTACGGCGATCGGCGATCGCGGCCATGTCCAGCGCGGCGATCAGGGCATCGCAACGCCGGCGCAGCGTCGTCTCGTCGAGACCGTGCAGGCGGCCGAAGTATTCGATGTTCTCGCGCGCGGTCAGGCGCTTGTACAGGCCGCGCGCGTCCGGCAGCACGCCCAGCGCGCGGCGCACGCCGAGCGGATCGAGGGCGGCATCGCGGCCGTCCACCAGCACGCGTCCGCGCTCCGGCCGCATCAGCGTGTAGAGCATGCGCAGCGTGGTGGTCTTGCCGGCGCCGTTGGGTCCGAGCAGGCCGGTGATCTCGCCGTCGCGCGCACTGAAGCTGACGTCCTCGACCGCCTTCACCGCGCCGAAGCTCTTGTGCAGGTTCTGCACCTCGATCATGGCGTGGCCCCGCTGAAGTTGACGAACGGCGGCGTCGGACCCAGCGCATCCAGGCACCGCGCGTCCAGCGTCTTCGGCTTGAGGTCTTTCACGAAGCGCGCCACCAGCCGCGGCATGCAGCCGGCGCCGATGACGTTGTGGCCCTGCCCCCTGGCGATCAGCAGGCGGCCGTCGGACAGATCCGCGAGCACCGCCTCGCCGTAGCGCGGCGGCGTCACCGGGTCGTACTGGCCCTCGAGGATCAGCACCGGCGTCGCCGTCTTCAGCGGCGCGTGGAAATCGGCCGGCATCGCGCCGTGCGGCCACACCGCGCACTGCGCGCCCAGCTGCTGCTGGAACTGCGCGCCGAGCAGGGTGCCGGTGTCACGCGGATCGGGCCTGAGCAGGGCGGCGTCCTCGCTGCACACCACCGACAACTCCATCGCGCCGTTGATCGATCCCCCCACCTCGCGCCGGATCAGCGCGCTCTGCCCCAGCAGCGGCGCGTAGTCGCCGGCCAGCGCGGCATGGATGGTCAGCGGCAGCAGCGCGGCGGTCACCGGCGAGTAGGCGAACAGGCGCACGGTGCCGACCAGGCGATCGGCGGTCAGCGCGCGCGTGGTCGGCGCGAACGTCGCCGGATCGGGAAAGCTCGCCGTCGGCGGCGCCGCCTTCAGCTTGTCGCGCAGTTGCAGCAAGGCGGTCCAGGGATCGCCGAACGCCTTGGCGCAGGCCGGCGTGCCGGTGCACAGCGCGAAGTCGGCCTTGAGCGCGTCGTCGAGGTTGCGCGCGAAGTCCTGGCCCAATACCAGGGTGTCGGGGACCACGCTGTCGAGCACGAGGCTGCGCACGCCGGCGGGGTCGCGCAGCGCGACCTGCTGGGCGACGCGGGTGCCGTAGGACACGCCGATCAGGTCGAACCGCGGATCACCCAACGCCTTGCGCAGCGCGATCAGGTCGTACACCGCATCGGTCGTCGTGTAGTAGCGCGGATCGGCCTTTTGCTCGACCTCGGCCAGACAGGCGCGGGTGTCGGCCTCGACCTGCGCGGCGTCGAAACCGGGCGACGGCGCGCGCGCCTCGGCGGCCTTGTCGGCCTGCGGACACGCCAGCGCGTTGGAGCCGCCGGTGCCGCGCTGGTCGAGCAGGATGATGTTGCGATGCTGCAGCAAGGGCGCCAGCGCCGGCGCCACCTGCGGATAGCTGTCGATCGCCGACTGCCCCGGTCCGCCGGCGATGAACACCACCGGATCGGGCGCCGGCTGCGCCGCCTTGCTGCGGATCAGCGCCAGCCGCAGCGCGATGCGGCGGCCACCCGGCGCGGCGCGGTTTTCCGGCACACGGAACGGCGCGCACCAGGCCGCGGTGGTTTCGCCCGACAGCGGCTGCTTGAGATCACAGGGCGTGAAGTCCAGCGCGCCGAGGCGATAAACCGGCACGACGGATGCGCTGCCGGTCGCGCCGGGTTCATGGATGTGCTCGACCAGCCACTGGCCGCCGAGGATCAGCGCCGCGACCCCCAACCCCAGCGCGACGCGCGTGCTTCGCTTCATTCCCGTTCCCTCGACGACCGCTGCCGCGCACGGCGTGGACGGAGACTAGCGGTCCTCGCGCCCGGCGTTCAACCCGCCGCGGCCATGGCGCGCGCCGCAGTGCTCGCGCTGCAGACACGAGACCCTGCGCTGCGCTCGACCACGGTCTTGTCGTGCCGAAGGTCTGGTCATGCCCAAAGTCTTGTCATGCCGAAGGTCTCGTCATGCCCAAAGTCTTGTCATCCTGAGCGCAGCGAAGGATCTGGCCTGCCAAGCTGCCCGGAACAGCCATGCCGCAGGATGCGCGACGCC
Source organism: Pseudomonadota bacterium (assembly GCA_021815695.1). GTDB lineage: Bacteria > Pseudomonadota > Gammaproteobacteria > Xanthomonadales > Rhodanobacteraceae > Metallibacterium. The sequence continues at coordinate 92 of JAKAZT010000131.1, read as the reverse complement.
CTCTGCCGTGCGGGCATCCGCGCCTCATCGCCGGGAAGGTCCTTCGGGCTGCGCCCTCAGGATGACAAAGATAGGGTGGGAGGAGCCTTCGT
>JAKAZT010000130.1 GCA_021815695.1 Pseudomonadota bacterium | reverse complement strand
GCCGCGCTGTTCGCGCTGCGCGCGCGCGAAAGCCAGGCCTTCGTGCGCGCGGTGGCGCAGGGCCTCCTCAAACCCGAGGAGGCGCGCGATCAGGCGATCCGGCTCGAAACCACGTGGTCGCCGGCCTGAGGCCGACGGCGAATCCCGGGCCCGCGCGGGCCCTGCCGTCCGGAGCTGCACGCTTTCACGGGTGCTCGCCGCGCGCGTGGAAGACCAGCCCGATGCCGATGAACAGGACGCAGCCGACGACGACCTTGAGGAAGAACATCCCGGCGCTGCTGCCCTGTGGCGGCACCATCGAGGTGACGATGGCCAGCAGCGTGGTGGCGAAACCGAGACCGCAGGTCAGCCAGCAGCCGATGGTACCGCCCGGAATCGCGATGGTCGCGTGATCGGAGCCCACGCCGCGCCGGCGCAGTATCGGCAGCGCCGCGAAGATATACAGCAGCGGAATGAAGGTGAGGATCAGCGTCATGTCGATCAGCACCCGATACGTCTCGTGGATCGTGCTGCCGGACAGGGCGGCGATCAGGATGACCGTCACGATGACGCCCTGGGTCAGCAGCGCGACGTAGGGCGTGGCGTATCGGGGATGCAGCGCGGCGAGCGGTTTCGGCAGATAGCGATCGACCCCGACGACGAACGGCAGGCGCGCAGTGCCGGTGATCCACGCACCGAGGCCGCCGAACAGCGACAGCGTGAGCAGCGCCGCGCCGAATGCGCCGAACAGCGGAAGTCCGAGCCGGTCGCCGACGCTCGCCAGCGCCTGTGGAATGCCGCCGACGACGTCGATCTGCCGGGTTGGCAGCGTGACCAGCAGGGCCGCGGTGCCGGCGATGTAGATGGTCGCGGTCACGATGCCCGCGATCAGGATGGCGCGCGGAATGGTCCTGCGCGGCTCGCGGATCTCGCCGCCGAGGATCGGCCCCAGTTCGAGACCGTCGAAGGCCAGGGCAATCGTCGCCAGCGTGGCGAACGTCGCCAGCGATCCGAAATTCGGCGTCAGGTTCGTCGCCGTGAAGCGGGTCGCTGCGCCGAATCGGTACCAGGCCCACGCGCCGCACAGGATCACCAGGCCGGCGATCAGCCAGGTGGCAAGGCCGCCGATATTCTGCAGCCACTTCGCCCGCTGCAACCCGAAAATGTTGAGCAGGGTCGCGCCCCACAAGACCAGCAGGCTGAATGCGCCGTTGTAGAGGTCATTGCCGGCCAGCGGCAGCCAGCGGTCGCCGGCGATGTAAACCGCGACACCGGCAGCGGCGAGCAGCAGCGCCGGAAAGAACACCATGTTCGCGGTCCAGTAGCTCCAGCCGGCGATGAAGCCGTGGCGGTCGCCGAACGCCGCCTTCGACCAGAGATACAGGCCTCCCTCGCCGGGAATGCGCGAGCTCAATTCCACGACGGACAGGCCCAGCGGCAGGAAAAAGATGATCAGCGCCAGCGCCCACAGGATCAGGCTCGACGGCCCGATCTGCGCGGCGATCGGCAGCCAGCGCAGACCGACCACGGCCGCGATATTGAGCAGCACCAGGTCGCGCAGGCCGAGGACGCGCAGCATCTTGTTCATTCCGTTCCCCCATCCATCGCCGGTCAGGGCCGGCGCGATGCGGCATGCACCGCGGCCGCGATCATGCCACCGAGGGCCAACCGCGAGGCTGGCCGCATCGGCCGCGTCGCCGGGCCGCGGCGTCCGTCGTTGCGGAACAGGATCAACGGCCGCCGGTGGTGTCACTCATCGGCGGCAGCACCGGGTGGTAGTCGGGATACGGCGGCACGGGGTAGACCGGCGCCGGATGCTCCTTGAGGTCCTGCATCAGCACCTCGACCGCGCGCTCCAGCTGCGGATCGCGGCCCTCGCGGGTCAGCGCCGGGTTCTGCCAGACCTCGATGTCGGGCGCGATGCCGTGGTTCTCGACCTCCCAGTGACCGTGCAGGCCGGAGATCGCCCAGCGCGGCGCGGTGACGGTGCCGCCGTCGAGCAGGGTCGGATAGCCGCCGATGCCGACCAGGCCGCCCCAGGTGCGTTCGCCGATCAGCGGGCCGATGTGCATGCGCTTGAAGTACCAGGGCAGCGCGTCGCCGCCGGAGCCCGAGAACTGGTTGATCAGCATGACCTTGGGCCCGAAGATCGCCTGCGTCGGCTCGGTGTAGGGCTGGCCCTCGCGCGTCATCACCCGGCTCATCGGCCGACGCTGCAGATAGTCGACGATGTAGTCGGCCAGCTGGCCGCCGTGGTTGTAGCGCTCGTCGATCACCGCGCCCTGCTTGTCGGTCTGCGCGAAGAAATAGCGGTTGAAGCTGGCGAATCCGCCGCCCGCGGTATCCGGCAGATAGACGTAGGCCAGCCTGCCGCCGCTGAGGCGATCGACCAGGCGCCGGTTGTGCTCGATCCAGTCGAGATGACGCAGGCCGAACTCGCTCCTGATCGGCACCACGGTGACGTCGCGGGCGCCGCGGCCGTCGGCGTGCGGGCCGACCCGCAGCACCACCTGCTGGCCGACCGTCTGCTGGAAATCGCTGTAGAGGTCGTCGCTGGCGTGCAGCGGCCGGCCGTTGACCGCCAGCAGGTAGTCGCCGACGTGCACGTCGACGCCCGGCTGGGTCAGCGGCGCGTGCAGGTCGGGGTTCCAGTTCTCGCCGCTGTAGATGTGGCTGAAGCGGTAGCGGTCGTGATCCACGCTGTAGTCGGCGCCGAGCAGTCCGATGTCGATCCGGGTGATGTCCGGCATCGCGCCGCCACGCACGAACATGTGGCCTACCGACATGTAGGCGAGCATCTTGCGGAACAGGAAGGTGAGATCCTGGCGGCTGCCGACGCCGGCCAGATACGGGCGGAAGCGCTGCTCGGCGGCGGCCAGATCCAGGCCGTGATCATGCGGGTCGTAGAAGAAGTCGCGCTCGATGCGCCAGACCTCGGCGTACATCTGCGCCCACTCCTCGCGCGGCACCACGTGCACCTCCATGTCGGCGGTCTCGAGCTTGCCCGCACCCGGCTTCACCGGCTTGTCGGCGCCGGTGATGAACCAGTTCGCGCCGCTGCGGTAGAGCATCTTGTTGCCGTCGGCGGACAGCGCGAAGTCCTTGACGCCTCCGACCAGGGTCACGGTCTTGCGATCGGCCAGATCGAAGCGCTTCAGCGTGCTGACCGCGTTGCGGCCGGGCACCTGCGCCGCCTGCAGCAGATAGAGCACGCCGCTCTTGCCGGCCGTCATGCCGACGTAGTTGGCGGCGTCGACCGGCAGCGCCAGGGTGCGCTGCAGCAGGCCGTCGAAGTCGATCGCCACGCGCACCGGCGCGGGCTTTCCGGCTTTGTCGCCGGGCTTGCCGCCCGCACCGGCAGGCCCCTTGTCCTCGTCGCTGCGCGGCTGCAGCGGTGACGGCAGGTCCTTGCGCAGCACCGCCACGTAGACGCTGCGGGTGATCGGGTGCGCCTCGCTGGTCATGTCCAGCCAGCCCGTGCTCAGGCCCATGTCGGTGCTGGCGGTGAAGTACAGGTATTTGCCGTCGCGGTCGAACACCGGATACAGGCAGTCGCTCATGCCGTCGGTGACCTGGGTCGCCTTGCGGTCGGCCAGCGAGTACACGAACACCGCGCGCAGGTGATTGGGCAGCTGCTTGGTGTAGGTCAGCCAGCGCCCGTCCGGCGACCAGTCGACATCGAACTCGTGCAGCGGCGTGTCGTAGCGGTCGGTGTCGACCTTCACCGGCGTCGGATGATCGAGATCGACGACCCAGAGATTCAGCCGCTTGTCGCTGTAGGCGATGCGCTTGCCGTCCGGCGACCAGACCGGGTGGTAGAAGAACGACGGCGGCAGGCCGAGATCGATGCGGCGCGGCGCGCCCAGGCCGTCCTGGCTGCGGATGTACAGCGCGTATTCGCCGGTGGCGTCGGAGAAGTACGCGATCGACTTGCCGTCCGGCGACCACGCCGGATCGCGCTCGGCGGCGTTGGAGGTGCGGGTGATGTCGCGAATGTCGCCGTGATCGGCCGGCACGGTGAGGATCTCGCCGTGCGCCTCGAACACCGCGCGGGCGCCGGTCGGCGAAATCCCGGCGTGCACGATCTCCCTGGCCACCTTGACGAAGTGCGGCACGGTCTGCGGCAGCGGCCCGTCGATGCGCACCGGCACGCGCACGTCGCGGTGCGTGGCGACATCGTAGACATGCAGCGCGCCCATCTGCGTGTAGACGATCGCGCCGTCGGCCGCCGCGGCGCCGTCGATCGGAAAGCCGGTGTTGTCGATCAGCCGCGTGACCCGGCCGCTGCGCACATCGTAGGCATACAGCGTGGCCGGGCCGTCGCGCTCCGACAGGAAATAGACCGTGTCGCCCATCCACATCGGATCACGGTCGTTGGCGTTCGCGTGCGGCACCTTGACCACACTGGAATCCGACAGCCGCGCGATCCAGATCTGCGTCGTCTGGCCGCCGTGGTAGTCGCGCCAGTCCGGCTCCCACTGGAAGATCGGGTTGTAGGCGAGGTGCGTGCCGTCGGGCGAGTACGCGCCCTGCTCGGCCATCGACAGCGGCAGCGGCGTCGGCATCCCGCCGCTCAGCTTCTTGACGAACAGCTGGTTGGAGTCGTTGGTGGCATCGCGGTGCGAGCGGATCAGCACACCGCTGCCGTCCGGCGTCCAGCCCACCGCCACGTCCGCGGCCGGATGCCAGGTCAGCCGCTTCGGCTGCCCGCCCGCCGCCGGCACCACGAACACATCCTCGTTGCCGTTGACGTCGGCGGTGTAGGCCACCGTGCG
>JAKAZT010000129.1 GCA_021815695.1 Pseudomonadota bacterium | reverse complement strand
CTAGACTTGCCGATTCGACCACGCCCGCGTCCACTCATGAGCAACACCGCCCCGATCGCCCTGCATGCCGTGCTCGCCGTCGAACTGGCCGAGGGCAGCGTGCCGGCACGGCTGATGCTGGATCGCGACGCGGCCGAGGCGCTGGCCGCGCACGTCGCCGCCGATCTGGTCGCGCTGCTGCCCGGCGTGCAGCACGCGCGCCTGCTGCTCGGTGGCGCACTGCTCGATCCCGCCGAGGTGCTGCGGCCCGGATTCCCGGCGCACGCGGCGCTGGAGGAGCTGGCGGCGCGGGTACCGCGCGCCGCGGCGGTGGTCGCCTTCGGCAGCCACGAGGGCCGCATGCCGATCGCCGCCCTGATGCCGGACCCGGCGCTGCGCGAGTCCGCCTTGCGGGTGCTGCCGCTGGTGCTCGAAACCGGCGCCGAGCACGCCCCCGCGCTGGGTGCGGCGCTCGAAAGCGAACTGGCCACACGCGGCGAAGCCGGCATGCTCGCCGCCGACGGCCTGATGCGCGCGCTCGGCGCGCGCTTCGCGCACGCCCGCTATCTGACCCAGGCCGACCTGCTGGCGCTGGTCTGCGTGCAGTACGAGCACCGCGGGCTGGCGCCGTTCTGGCAACTGATCGAAGCCGCGCTGCTGACGCCCGGGCGTGTCGAGGAAACCCTGTCGCCGCGCGGCCTGCACTGGCGCTGGGACGGCCGCGCCGTGCGCAGCGAGACAGCAGCCGCGTGGATGCAGCATCGCGATCCCGCCGACACCACCGATGCGGCGCACGCCTATGCCGGCGCGGTGTTCGAGCTGCGTCAGGCGGCGGCGCTGGCCGGCGCGCATGGCCTGACGCTGGGCTTCGACGCGGCCGAGGGCGACGCGGCGCTGGGCTATGCGATCGAAACCGTCGCCGATCCGCGCGCCGAACTGGGCGTGCCGCAGCTGGTCGCGCATCCGGCTCCGGGCCTGGGCGTGGTCGCCGTCACCGCCGTGCAGGCCCGGCCGGGCGGCGCGCATCTGCTGGCGATCGCCACGCCGCTGCGCGGCGATGCGCTGCCGGCGACCTGCGCCGCGCTGGCCGCGCGCTATGCCGCGGCGGTCACGCCGCAGCATCAGCCGCGCCTGCAACTCGACGCGAACGGCCGCCCCGCGGTCAGCGCCGGGCCGGCCGTGCACTGAATCGCGCGGCGCGGTCCGGCGCGACTCAGAACAGCGTCTCGTACAGCGCGTAGTGCGTGCGCTGCATGCCCAGCGCGGCATAGGTCGCCTGCGCACGGGCATTGTCCTGCTCGACGTACAGGCGCAAGCCGACCGCTCCGGCGGCGCGCGCGCGGCGCGCGGTCTCGGCGTACAGCGCGCGAAACACCCCGCCGCGGCGCGCGTCGGCGGTCACGTACACGCTCTGGATCCACCAGAAATCGCCGTTGCGCCAGTCGCTCCACTCGTAGGTAACCATCAGCGTGCCGACGGATCGGCGCGCCTGTTCGGCCACCAGATAGAAGCCGCGATCGGCGCGCGCCAGCAGGCCGGCGACGCCGGCGGTCACCACCGCCTCGGCCAGCGGTTTGGCTTCGGTTTCCAGCGCCATCGCGCGCGCGCTGGACACCAGAAAGGCAAGATCCGCGGACGTGGCGTCGCGGATGGCGATGGCAGCGGCAGCGTTCATGCGGAGACCTCGCGCGGTGGTGTCAGTGCAGCAGCCGCAGCAGCGCATACAGCAGCGGCATGGCCAGCAGCAGGTAGGGAATGCTGATGCGATGGAAGGCGCCCAGCGCGCCGCGGCTGCCGTCGATGCGCAGCGCGATCAGGTTGGCCAGCGAGCCGATCGCCAGGCCCGAGCCGGCGACGTTGACCGCGCTGGCCAGCAGGATCGTGTGCGCGGTGTACGGCGCCAGCAATACCGTGGCCGGAACGTTGCTGATCAGTTGCGACGCCGCGATGCCGCCGAAGTAGACGGTGGCGTCGGCGCTCCAGTCCAGATGTCCCAGCGTCGCCTGCACCAGCGGCAGCTGCGCGGCATGGCCCAGCGCCAGGAACATCGCCGCGAAGGTGGCCAGCAGGCCCCAGTCGACCCGCGCCAGCACGCCGCGGAAACCCGGTGCGAACACGGCCAGCGCCAGCAGTGCCGCGAGACCGCTGCGGTGATGCTCCAGCAGCAGCACGGTCAGCGCCAGCATCGCCAGCGCCAGCGTGCCCAGCCAGGGCCGGCGCGCCGGCGATCGCGGCGCCTGCAGCCGCTGCAGCGGCCGCGCCGGAAACAGCCACCACACGAAGGCGAGCAGCAGCAGGGTCAGCAGCGCGAACGCCGGCAGCATCGCCAGCATGAACGCCGGCATCGACAGTCCCGAGCGCTGCCACAGGATCAGGTTCTGCGGATTGCCGATCGGGCTCAGGGTCGAACCGGCGTTGACCGCCAGCGCCTCGACGATCACCAGCCGCAGCCGCGGCAGCTCGGCCTGCAGCGACAGCGCCAGCGTCAGCGGCACGATCAGGAACAGGCTGACATCGTTGGTCAGCAGCATCGACAGCAGCGCCGCCGTCAGCGCCAGCAGCAGCGCCAGCGTGCGCAGATCGTGCACGCGCAGCACCAGCCGCTGCGCCAGCATCTGCACGTAGCCGCTCGCGCGCACGCCCTCGATCACCACCAGCAGCGCGATCAGCCCGGCCAGCGTCGGCAGGTCCAGCCAGCGCCGGTAGTCGGCGAGCGGACGCGGATCGATCAGCGCCAGCGCCAGTGCCAGCGCTGCGAACAGCAGCAGCAGGCGCTCGCGACGCAACCAGGCGCGCAGGCGCAGGCGGCGCTCGCCGCCGGTCGCGGCCGGCGCGGTCATGACGACGGTTTGTCGCGGCGCCGGCGCGACGTGCCGAGCTTGCGGGTCAGGGTGTTGCGGCCGACGCCCAGCACCTGCGCCGCGTGCTGGCGATGGCCCCGGTGCGCGGCCAGCGCGGCTTCCATCAGCACACGGTCGAGTTCGGCGCGCGCGCGCGCATGCAGTCCGGTTTCGCCGCTGGCCAGCGCCGCATCGGCCCAGGCGCGCAGCGCGGCGCTCCAGTCGGGGCCGCGCGCCGCACTGCCGTCGCCGTCGCCATCCAGATCGGCGAGCTGGATGTCGCGCCCCGGCGCGATCACCGCCAGCCGCCGGCACAGGTTTTCCAGCTGGCGCACGTTGCCGGGAAACTCCATCGCCGTCAGCGCCCGCAGCGCGGCGGCGCCGAAGCGCTTGGGCGGCAGCTTCAGCTCGGCGGCAGCGGCGGCGAGGAAATGCCGCGCCAGCAGCGGGATGTCGGCGCGGCGCGCGGCCAGCGGCGGCAGCACGATGCGCACCACGTCGAGGCGATGCAGCAGATCGGCGCGAAACGCCCCGGCCGCGACCTTGGCGTCGAGGTCCTGATGCGTCGCCGCGATCACGCGCACGTCGGCGCGCAACAGCTCGCGGCCGCCGACGCGGTAGAACTCGCCGCCGGCCAGCACGCGCAGCAGGCGCGTCTGCAGCGCCAGCGGCATGTCGCCGATCTCGTCGAGAAACAGCGTGCCGCCGGCGGCCTGCTCGAAGCGCCCCGGCACCCGGCGCATGGCGCCGGTGAAGGCGCCGGCCTCGTGCCCGAACAGCTCGCTCTCCAGCAGCTCGGCCGGGATCGCCGCGGTGTTCAGGGCGACGAACGGCCGCAGCCGGCGCGCGCTCTCGGCGTGCAGGGCGCGCGCCACCAGCTCCTTGCCGGTGCCGGTCGGACCGACGATCAGCGCGCCGAGATCGCTGGCGGCGATGCGCCCGATGCGGCGGAACACCTCGCGCATCGGCGCGCTTTCGCCGAGCAGCGCGTGCGCGACGCTGGCCGGCGCCGCGGCGGCGGGCTCGGGATCGCTGCGTCCGGCCAGCGCGCGGCGCACCGCGGCGACGACGTCATCGAGATCGAACGGCTTGGCCAGGTAATCGAGCGCACCGCCGCGATACGCCGCGGCGGTGGCGGCGATGTCGGTGTAGGCGCTCATCACCAGCACCGGAAAGCGCGCGCTGCGCTCGGCCAGCGCCGCCAGCAGCGCCTCGCCGTCGGTGTCCGGCATGCGCAGGTCGGTCAGCAGCAGCAGCGGCGTGTCCTGTTCGAGCGCGGCCAGCACCGCCGCGCCGGAGGCGAATTCGCGCACCGCATGGCCGGCATCGCGCAGCGCCGTCGCCAGCACGAAGCGCAGGGTGCGATCGTCGTCGGCGATCCAGATCGCACGCTCAGCCATGGTCCGCTCCGCGCATCGGCAGGCGCAGCACGAACACGGTCAGCTCGCCGCGGCGCTCGTGATGCAGCTCGCCGCCGTGCTCGCGGGCGATCTCGCGCGCCAGCGCCAGGCCCAGCCCGCTGCCGTCGGCGCGGCCGGACACCAGCGGCTCGAACAGCGTCGCGCGCAGCGCTTCCGGCACGCCGCCGCCGTCGTCGATCACCTCGACGCGCAGCACCGGGCGCGCGGCCGGGCCCATGCGCAGACCGTGCTCGGCGCGGGTGCGCAGGATCAGGCGCCGCGCGCCGGCTTCGAGCGCATTGCGTGCCAGGTTCAGCAGCAGCTGCTGCAGACGGTCGGCATCGCCGTGGCCGTCGGGCAGGCTGGGGTCGTAATCGCGCTGCACCGGCGGCGCGCCGGCCTCGGCCTCGACCAGCGCGGCGACGCGCTCCAGCGGATCGTGGATGTTCAGCGCGGCCAGCGGCGCCGGCGCCGGCGGGTGCAGCAGGCGATCGGCCAGCGCCGACAGGCGATCGGCTTCGGTCACGATCAGGCCGGCCAGCTCGGCCAGCTCGGCCTCGCCGACGCGGCGCCGGATCAGTTGCGCCGCGCCGCGCAGCCCGGCCAGCGGATTGCG
>JAKAZT010000128.1 GCA_021815695.1 Pseudomonadota bacterium | reverse complement strand
CCGAGGATCACCGTCGAGACGTGCGGGTTGGCGAGACACCAGGCGATCGCGAACTGCGCCGCGCTGACGCCCAGCCCGGCGGCCAGCGGCAGCAGGCGAGCGGCGCGGGCGCGGCGCGCGCCGCCGTCCTCCTCGAGCACCGCCTGGCGCAACCAGGCGTAGTCGGGCTGGCCGAGTCGCGAGTCCGCGGGCACGCCGTGCGCGTACTTGCCGGTCAGCAGGCCCGAGGCCAGCGGCGACCAGATCGTGGTGCCCAGGCCCAGCTCGCGGTACAGCGGCGCGTACTCGACCTCGACGCGCTCGCGATGCAGCAGGTTGTATTGCGGCTGCTCCATCTGCGGCGCGTGCAGATGATGCGTGCGCGCCACCGCGTGCGCCTCGCGGATCAGCGCGGCCGGCCACTCGCTGGTGCCCCAGTAACGCACCTTGCCCTGGCGGATCAGGCTGTCCATCGCCCATACCGTCTCCGCGACCGGGGTGTCCTCGTCGGGACGGTGGCAGAAGTAGAGGTCGAGGTAGTCCACGTCCAGCCGTCGCAGCGCCTGCTCGCAGGCGTCGGCCAGATGTTTGCGCGACAGTCCGCGCTGGGTCGGCAGCGGATTGTCCACGGCGCCGAAGTAGGCCTTGCTGGACACGCAGTAACCGTCGCGCGGCAACTTCAGTGCCTTGAGCGCCGCACCCATCACGCGCTCGGCCTCGCCGAAGGCATAGACCTCGGCGTTGTCGAAGAAATTGACGCCGTGGTCCCAGGCGCAGGCGATCATCTCGCGCGCGGCAGCGACATCGACCTGGCGACCGAAGGTGACCCAGGCGCCCAGCGACAGTGCCGAGAGTTTCAGTCCGGACGAGCCGAGGCGGCGGTATTCCATGGCATGACTCCGCAGTGGGTGGTCGATGAGTGTGCCCGCGTCGGGGTTGCGTCGGCGTCAATGCCGCGCGGCGGTTACTGCAGCCAGACGCGTGCGTTGCGGAACAGGCGCATCCACGGTGAGTCCTCGCCCCAGCCATCGGCGGCCCAGCTCATCTGCACGCTGCGGAACACGCGCTCCGGATGCGGCATCAACGCCAGCACGCGGCCGTCGGCGGCGGTGAACCCGGTCAGGCCGCCGGGCGACCCGTTGGAGTTGAGCGGAAAGTCCTCGGTCGGCCGGCCGCGGTTGTCGACGAAGCGCAGGCAGGCGCCGCTCTTCGATGGTCGCGCGTCGGCGCTCCACACCGCGCGACCCTCGCCATGCGCCACCACCACCGGCAGCCGCGAGCCCTGCATGCCCTTCAGCAGGATCGCCGGCGACTCCATCACCTCGACGGTGACCAGGCGCGCCTCGTACTGCTCGCTGGCGTTGCGCTGGAAACGCGGCCAGTGCCCGGCGCCGGGAATGATCGCCTTCAGCTCGGCCATCATCTGGCAGCCGTTGCAGACGCCCAGCGCGAAGCGCGCGGGATCGGCGAAGAAGCCCTCGAACTGCTGGCGCAGCAGCTCGTTGTGCAGGATCGACACCGCCCAGCCGCGGCCGGCGCCGAGCACGTCGCCGTACGAGAATCCGCCGCAGGCGGCAAGGCCGTGGAAATCGGCGAGCGAGGTGCGCCCGGCCAGCAGGTCGGTCATGTGCACGTCCACCGCCTCGAAACCGGCACGGCCGAACGCGGCCGCCATCTCGGCCTGGCCGTTGACGCCCTGCTCGCGCAGGATCGCCACGCGCGGGCGCGCGCCGCTGGCGATCATCGGCGCGGCGATGTCATCGGACGGATCGAACGTCAGCCGCGGCGACAGACCGGGATCGTCGTCACTGATGCGCCAGACGCGCTCGGCGTCGGCCGCGGCCGGATTGTCGCGCAGGCGCTGCATCGCGTGGCTGGTCTCGTGCCAGGCACCGATCAGCTGCGTCCAGTTCCAGCGGGCAATCGTTTCGCCGCCGAGAAACAGCTTGATGCCGAGTTTCTCCTTCGGCCGCCCGATGCGGTGCAGGATCTCGCCCAGACCGTGCGCCGCGGCCAGCGCGGTCAGGCGCTCGGCGTGTTGCACCGGCGCCTGCAGCACCGCGCCCAGTTCCTCGTTGAACAGCGCGCGCAGCATCGCCTCGCCCCAGCCGTCGAGGCGGATCTCGAGGCCGCAGTGACCGGCGAAGGCCATCTCCAGCAGGGTGACGATGACGCCGCCGTCGGAGCGGTCGTGATAGGCCAGCAGCAGGCCCTGCGCGCGCGCCTGCTGGATGAACGCGAAAAACGCACGCAGCCGCTGCGGCTGGTCGAGGTCGGGCGGCACGCCACCGCCGCGATTGAACACCTGCATCAGCGCCGATTCGCCGAGACGATCACGGCCGCCGCCGAGGTCGAGCAGCCACAGCTCGCTGTCACCCTGGTCCAGACGCAGGCGCGGCGTCAGCGTGCGGCGCACGTCGGCGACGCGCGCGAACGCGCTGACCACCAGCGACACCGGCGCCACGCTGCGCTGCTCGCCCTGTTCGGCGTCCTGCCACACCGCCTGCATCGACAGTGAATCCTTGCCCACCGGTACCGAGATGCCGAGCACGGGACACAGCTCGCCGACCGCCCGCACGGCGTCGTACAGCGCGGCATCCTCGCCGGGATGGCCGACCGCCGCCATCCAGTTGGCCGACAGCCGCACCTCGCCGAGTTCGGCCACCGGCGCCGCGGCGAGATTGGTGATCGCCTCGCCGACGGTGATGCGCGCCGCCGAGGCGCCGCCCAGCAGCGCCAGCGGCGCGCGCTCGGCGATCGCCATCGCCTCGCCCGCGCAACCCTCGAAATCCAGCAGGGTCACCGCGCAGTCGGCCACCGGCACCTGCCACGGCCCGACCATCGGATCGCGCGCGCACAGACCGCCGACGCTGCGGTCGCCGATGGTGATCAGAAACGATTTGCTGCCGACCGCCGGCAGGCGCAGCACGCGCTGCACCGCCTCATCGAGGGCGATGCCGGAAAGATCCGGCACCAGATCGACACGCGGCTTGATGCGCACGGCGTCGCGATGCATGCGCGGCGGCTTGCCGAACAGCAGATCGAGCGCGAAATCGATCGCCGTGATGCCGCTGCGCGAATCGCTGACCACCAGCTGGCGCTCGGCCGTCGCCTCGCCGACCACCGCGTGCGGACAGCGCTCGCGCGCGCACAACGCCGTGAACGCGGGCAGATCGACCGCGCGCACGCCGAGCACGTAGCGCTCCTGCGCCTCGTTGCACCACAGCTGCATCGGCGACAGCGAAGGATCGTCGCAGGGCACCCGCGCCAGATCGATGCGGCCACCGACGCCGGAATCATTGAGCAGCTCGGGGATGGCGTTGGACAGTCCGCCGGCGCCGACGTCATGCACGGCGACGATCGGAGTGTCCGCGCCGCGCGCGCAAGCGGCATCGATCACTTCCTGGCAGCGCCGCTGCATCTCGGCGTTGTCGCGCTGCACCGAGGCGAAGTCGAGTTCGGTGCTCGACGCTCCGGAGGCCAGCGATGACGCCGCGCCGCCGCCGAGGCCGATCAGCAATGCCGGACCGCCCAGCACGACCACCGCATCGCCCGGCTGCAGATGCCGCTTTTCGACGTGCGCGCGCCGCAGATTGGCCAGGCCGCCGGCGATCATGATCGGCTTGTCGTAGCCGCGGCGCACGCCGGGCTCCCCGGTCTCCTGCTCGAAGCTGCGGAAGTAGCCGCCGAGCACGGGGCGGCCGAACTCGTTGTTGAAGGCGGCCGCTCCCAGCGGGCCGTCGCGCATGATCTCGAACGCGCTGGCGAAACGCTGCGGCAGCGGGCGCTCGCCTTCCCACGCCCGCGGCAATCCCGGGATGCGCAGGTGCGACACCGAAAAACCGCTCAGCCCGGCCTTCGGCTTGCCGCCGCGCCCGACCGCGCCCTCGTCGCGGATCTCGCCGCCGGCGCCGGTGGCGGCGCCGGCCCACGGCGCGATCGCGGTCGGATGATTGTGCGTCTCGACCTTGATCGCGTAGGGGATGTCCTCCTCGTGCGCACGCCAGACGCCGTCGGCATCGGCGAACAGGCGCCGGCCGCGATGGCCGGCGATCACCGCGGCGTTGTCCTTGTACGCCGACAGCGTGTGCGCCGGCGATGCGGCGTGGGTGTGCTTGATCATCTGGAACAGCGTCTGCGGCGCCGGCTCGCCGTCCACGGTCCAGGTCGCGTTGAACACCTTGTGCCGGCAATGCTCGGAGTTGGCCTGCGCGAACATCATCAGTTCGGCATCGGTCGGATCACGGCCCAGCTCGGCGTAGCGCGCGGCGAGATAGGCGATCTCGTCGGCCGCGAGCGCGAGGCCCAGCGCGCGATTGGCCGCGGCCAGAGCCGCCTCCGGGTCGGCGCCCAGCGCGATGCGCCCCAGCGCCCCCGCGCTGCCGTGCAGGAACAGCCCGCCGGCCTGATCGAGATTCGTCAGCACCGACTGCGTCATGCGGTCATGCAGCGCCGCCAGCGCTCCGGCATGTTCCGGACTGCCGGCCGCCGGCAGCGCGTCGAGGTGATAGGCCACGCCGCGCTCGACGCGGCCGAGGTCGAGGCCGGCGCCGCGCAGGATGTCGCTGGCCTTGGACGACCACGGCGACACCGTGCCCAGGCGCGGCACCACCCACAGCGTGGCCTGGGCCGGTGCCGCGTCGTGGGCCTCGAGGATGGCGCACAGCTCCGCTCGAGTGCGCGGATCGGCGATCGTGCGCGCATCGAGGATGTACACGAACCACGCCGCACGCACGCGCAACCCGTGGTGGGCGGCTTCCAGGCGCGCATTCAGACGATCGAGGCGAAACGGCGAAAGGGCGCTCTGCCCGTCAAGGACGATCATGCGGAGGACCGCTGCCGAGCGATGGAATCGGCCATTCTAGCCCAATCG
>JAKAZT010000127.1 GCA_021815695.1 Pseudomonadota bacterium | reverse complement strand
CGGCTTTCCGAGCGGGTCATCGGTTGCGCGATCGAGGTCAGCCGTGAACTCGGTCATGGCTTTCTCGAACGTGTGTACGAGGCCGCGTTGGCGGTGGAACTGAAGCGGGCGGGCATCGCGTTTCAGAAGCAAATGCCCTTGCCGGTGCGGTATCGCGGCGAATCGGTGGGCGATTACGTATGCGACTTCGCGGTGGACGACAAACTCATAGTGGAGATCAAGGCGTTGCGTGCGCTGACATCCGAGCATGAAGCGCAAGTGCTCAACTATCTGAAAGCATCAGGCATGCAGGTTGGCTTGTTGCTCAACTTCGGGAGCCCGCGCCTCGGCGTCCGGCGTGTGGTACGGGGCCACGATGATGTCCACCCCATCTGAAATTTTGCGTCCTTTGCGCCCTTTGCGGACAAAAACAGCATGCCCAAACGCACCGACCTCAAAACCATCCTGCTGATCGGCGCCGGTCCGATCGTGATCGGCCAGGCCTGCGAGTTCGACTACTCCGGCGCGCAGGCGTGCAAGGCGCTGCGCGAGGAGGGTTATCGCGTGGTGCTGGTCAATTCCAACCCGGCCACGATCATGACCGACCCGGAGATGGCCGACGCGGTCTACATCGAGCCGATCACCTGGCAGACCGTGGAGCGGATCATCGCCAAGGAGCGCCCCGAGGCGTTGCTGCCGACCATGGGCGGGCAGACCGCGCTGAACTGTGCGCTGGACCTGGCTGACCACGGCGTGCTGGAAAAATACGGCGTGGAACTGATCGGCGCCTCGCGCGAGGCGATCCGCATGGCCGAGGACCGCGAGCTGTTTCGCGTGGCGATGCAGGAGATCGGTCTGGAGTGCCCCCGGGCCGAGATGGCGCGCTCGCTGGAGCAGGCGCTCGAGATCCAGCCGCGTGTCGGGTATCCGACGATCATCCGCCCCAGCTTCACGCTGGGCGGCAGCGGCGGCGGCATCGCCTACAACCGCGAGGAGTTCGAGGCGATCGCCGCGCGCGGCCTCGAACTGTCGCCGGTGCACGAGGTGCTGATCGAGGAGTCGGTGCTGGGCTGGAAGGAGTTCGAGATGGAGGTGGTCCGCGACCGCGCGGACAACTGCATCATCGTCTGCTCGATCGAGAACCTCGACCCGATGGGCGTGCACACCGGCGACTCGATCACCGTCGCCCCGGCGCAGACGCTCACCGACAAGGAATACCAGCGCCTGCGCGACGCCTCGATCGCGGTGCTGCGCAAGATCGGCGTCGACACCGGCGGCTCCAACGTGCAGTTCGGCGTCAACGCCGACGATGGCCGCGTGGTGGTGATCGAGATGAATCCGCGCGTGTCGCGCTCCTCCGCGCTGGCGTCCAAGGCCACCGGCTTCCCGATCGCCAAGGTCGCGGCCAAGCTGGCGGTCGGCTACACGCTGGACGAGCTGCGCAACGAGATCACCGGCGGCCGGACGCCGGCCTCGTTCGAGCCGGCGATCGACTACGTGGTCACCAAGATTCCGCGTTTCGCCTTCGAGAAGTTTCCCGCCGCCGATGCGCGCCTGACCACGCAGATGAAATCGGTCGGCGAGGTGATGGCGATCGGCCGCAGCATGCACGAGTCGCTGCAGAAGGCGCTGCGCGGACTGGAGACCGGCAAGACCGGTCTCAACCCGACCGGGCTCGACCTGGCCAGCGACGAGGGCCGCGTGCGACTGAAGCGCGAGCTGCGCGAGCCGGGACCGGAGCGCGTGTTCTACGTCGCCGACGCCTTCCGCGCCGGGCTGATGCTGGAGGAGGTCTACGCGCTGACCCATATCGACCGCTGGTTCCTCGCCGCGATCGAGGATCTCGTCGGCGAGGAGAAGACCGTGCGCGTGCAGGGTCTGCCGGCGCTGGACGCGGTGCGCCTGCGCGAGCTCAAGCGCCTGGGATTCTCCGACGCGCGCCTGGCCGAGCTGGCCGGCACCGACGAGGCCGCGCTGCGCCATCTGCGCCGCGCCTTCGGCGTGCGCCCGGTCTACAAGCGGGTGGATTCCTGCGCCGCCGAGTTCGCCACCGCCACCGCCTATCTCTATTCGACCTACGAGGAAGCGTGCGAGGCCAACCCGACCGCGCGCGACAAGATCATCGTGCTCGGCGGCGGGCCCAACCGCATCGGCCAGGGCATCGAGTTCGACTACTGCTGCGTGCACGCCGCGCTGGCGCTGCGCGAGGACGGCTACGAGACCATCATGGTCAACTGCAATCCGGAGACGGTGTCCACCGATTACGACACCTCGGATCGCCTGTACTTCGAGCCGCTGACGCTGGAGGACGTGCTCGAGATCGTCGACCTGGAGAAGCCCCGGGGCGTGATCGTGCAGTACGGCGGACAGACGCCGCTGAAGCTGGCGCGCGCGCTGGAGGCCGCCGGCGTGCCGATCATCGGCACCAGCCCCGACTCGATCGATCTGGCCGAGGACCGCGAACGGTTCCAGCAGATGGTGCGGAAGCTGGGCCTGAATCAGCCCGCCAACCGCACCGCGCGCAACGCCGACGAGGCGCTGGCGCTGGCGCGCGAGATCGGCTACCCGCTGGTGGTGCGGCCGAGCTACGTGCTCGGCGGGCGCGCGATGGAAGTGGTGTACGACGACGCCGACCTGACGCGCTACGTGCGCGAGGCGGTGAAGGTGTCGAACGATTCGCCGGTGCTGCTCGACCGCTTCCTCGACCATGCCGTGGAGGTCGACGTCGACGTGATCGCCGACGCCGACGGCGCCGTGCTGGTCGGCGGCGTGATGGAGCACATCGAGGAGGCCGGCGTGCATTCCGGCGACTCGTCGTGCTCGCTGCCGCCGTATTCGCTGGCGCCGGCGCTGCAGGACGAGCTGCGCCGCCAGGTGACGCTGATGGCGCGCGAGCTCGGGGTCTGCGGCCTGATGAACACGCAGTTCGCGATCCAGGGCGAGACGGTGTTCATCCTCGAGGTCAACCCGCGCGCCTCGCGCACCGTGCCGTTCGTGTCCAAGGCCACCGGCGTGCCGCTGGCCAAGATCGCCGCGCGCTGCATGGTCGGCCGGTCGCTGGCCGCGCAGGGCGCCACGCGCGAGGTGATCCCGGCCTACTACTCGGTCAAGGAGGCGATCTTTCCGTTCCTCAAGTTCCAGAACGTCGATCCGATCCTCGGCCCCGAGATGCGCTCGACCGGCGAGGTGATGGGTGTCGGCCGCAGCTTCGGAGCGGCGTTCGCGCGCGCACACGAGGCGGCCGGGATCAAGGCGCCGCCGGTCGGCAAGGCCTTTCTGTCGGTGCGCGACGCCGACAAGGAGCGCCTGCTGCCGGTGGCGTTCGAGCTGCTGCGGCGCGGCTTCAGCCTGGTCGCGACCGCCGGCACGCAGCGGTATCTCGACCAGCATGGCGTCGCCTGCGAGCGCATCAACAAGGTGCTCGAGGGGCGGCCGCACATCGTCGACCTGATCAAGAACGGCGAGATCGTGTTCATCGTCAACACCACCGAGGGCAAGCAGGCGATCGCCGACTCGTTCTCGATCCGCCGCGAGGCGCTGCAGCAGCGCATCACCTACTCGACCACCATTTCCGGCGCGCGCGCGCTGCTGCACTCGCTGGACTATCGCGAAGGCGGCGCCGTGCACGCGCTGCAGGAACTGCACCAGGAGTTGAACGCATGAAGCGAGCCCCGTTGACCCAGCGCGGCGCCGAACGCCTGCGCGCCGAACTCGAGCGTCTGAAGGGCGTCGAGCGCCCGCGCGTGATCCACGCCATCGCCGAGGCGCGCGCGCACGGCGATCTCAAGGAAAACGCCGAATACCACGCCGCCCGCGACCAGCAGGGCTTCATCGAGGGCCGCATCAAGGAGCTCGAGGCGGCGCTGTCGTACGCCGAGGTGATCGACATCACGCGGCTCAGTGCCGGATCGCGGATCGTGTTCGGTGCCACCGTCGATCTCGAGGACGAGACCAGCGGCGACCGCGTCACCTACCAGATCGTCGGTGACCTCGAGGCCGACATCAAGCAGGGACTGATCGCGGTGTCGTCGCCGTTCGCGCGCGCGCTGATCGGCAAGAGCGAGGGCGACAGCTTCGAGTTCCGCGCCCCCAACGGCGTGAAGAACTACGAGATCGTCGGCGTCCGCTACGCGTGATCGCCTTTCGCGACTTCGCGCTGCGTCAGGGCGGAAGGTTGCTGCTGTCCGGCGTCGATGCCGTGCTGCATGCCGGCAGCCGGGTCGGCGTGGTCGGCCGCAACGGCAGCGGCAAGTCCAGCCTGTTCGCGGCGATCCAGGGCCGGCTCGAGGCCGACGCCGGCACTCTGGACCTGCCCGCGGGCCTGCGCCTCGCCGCGGTGGCACAGGAGACGCCGGCGCTGCCCGATGCGGCGATCGACTACGTGCTGGGCGGCGACGTCGAACTCGCCGCGGCGCTGTCCGCAGAGGTCGATGCGCAGGCGCGCGGCGACGACGCGGCCCTGGTGGCGGCGCATCTGCGCATCGAGGCGCTGCACGGCTACGACGCGCGTGCCCGCGCCGCGCGGCTGCTGCACGGCCTCGGCTTCGCCGCCGACACCCATGCGCGTGCGGTGGCGACCTTCTCCGGCGGCTGGCGCGTGCGCCTGAACCTCGCGCGCGCGCTGATGGCACCGTCCGACTTGCTGCTGCTGGACGAGCCGACCAACCATCTCGATCTCGATGCCGTGCTGTGGCTGGAGGAATGGCTGCGGCGCTACCCCGGCACCCTGCTGGTGATCTCGCACGACCGCGATTTTCTCGATGCGGTGATCTCCCACACCCTGCACCTGCACGAGGGCAGGGCGCGACTGTATGCCGGCGACTACACCGCCTTCGAGCGCCAGCGCGCCGAGCAGTTGCGCCTGCAGCAGATCACGCACGACAAGGAGCAGGC
>JAKAZT010000126.1 GCA_021815695.1 Pseudomonadota bacterium | reverse complement strand
TGATGCTGTCCGAGCCGATGGCGCGGCAGGAGATCGACCGCTACACCTTCCGCGCGCCGGGCCAGGCGACGGCGTACTTTTACGGTTACACGCGCCTGCTGCAATTGCGTGCCGACACCGAGATCGCGCTCGGCAAACGCTTCGACCGCAAGGCGTTCAACGACTTCGTGGTCGACCAGGGCCTGCTGCCGCCGGCGCAGCTGGAGCAGGCGGTGGCGACCCAGTTCATTCCGAAGTACAGGCCGCCCGCGGGTACCTGAGGTTGCGCGGCGCGGGCTTTGTTCCCTCCCCCCAACAGCGTTGGGGTGAGGGTGAGGGTGAGGGGTCCACGCCTCGGCTTGTTGGACACGTTGCCGCTGCGCTGTCTGGTTCCGCTCGGCTGCGGCGGGGATTGCGCTGCGCACCTGTTCAAGCCACAGCCTTCACTTGCCAGCGGTGACTGCATCTTATTGTCATCCTGAGCGACGCGAAGGATCTGCGCAGCGAAGCATCTGGCTGCGCAGACCCTTCGCCATGCTCAGGGTGACAACACAACCCGGGCAGCGCGATGCCCGCAGGGTGCCAACGGCACCGCCGACACCCGATGCCTCGCTGTGCTCGGCGAGGCAAAGAGCCTGACTCGGAAAGACGATCCGCAGCGCGCGCGGGCCGCCGCGGCGCTCACGCCGCGCCGGGTGCCGCCAGCGGCAGCACGTACAGCAGCACGGCGAGAAAGTGCAGCGTGCTGCCGGCCAGCACGAACAGGTGCCAGACCGTGTGGTGATAGGGCAGGCGTCGCCACAAGTAGAACGGCACGCCCAGCGTGTAGGCGATGCCGCCCGCCAGCACCAGGGCCACGCCGCCGCCGGCCAGCGCGGCGTGCAGCGGACCGAAGGCCAGCAGGCCGGTCCAGCCCATGCCGACATACACCAGCGCGGCCAGCCAGCGCCGGCGCCCGAGGCCGGTGTATTCCAGCGCGATCCCGGTCGCGGCCAGCGTCCAGATCGCCGTAAAAAGTCCCCAGCGCCAGCTGCCGTGCAATACCAGCAGGGTGAACGGCGTATAGGTGCCGGCGATCAGCAGATAGATCGCGATATGGTCGAAGCGCCGCAGCGCGCGCCGTGCGTCCGGCCGATGGATCGAGTGGTAGAGCGTGGAGGCGGTGTACAGCAGCACCAGCGAAGCGCCGAATACGCTCGTCGCAACCACCGCGCGCGGCGGTCCGCTGCGTACGGTGACCATGGTCAGGATCACCAGCCCGGCGAGGCTCAGCGCGATGCCGAGACCATGGACCAGGCTGGCGGCGAATTCGTCCCCGCGACCGAGAGCATGCGCGGCGGGCAGTGGAGCGGCGTGCATCGCGGTTGCCATCCTGCAATCGACGGTTTGAACGCTGGCGTGGTGTCTCGGAAGTACACGCCAGCGATTGCCGATGGATTTCGCTGCGAGACCAGGCGCAACGCGGTATCGCAGCGAAAGACGCGGGAATGATGGATGCGTATTTCCGAGACACCACGCTAGCAGAGCCCGCCGCGAGTGTCGCCTTACGAACCGATCGCGAGACGCATCGCCCGCTCAGTGCGTCAGATGCGCCCATGCCGCGGTGGCGGCAGCACGGTCGCCGTCGTCGAAAGCCTCGACGTCCCAGCCGGTCAGCGTCGCCGCATCGAGGCAGCGCAGGTTGACGTCGTAGCCGTCGGGATGCGAGCGCGGCACGTAGAACGACTTCACGCCGCAGCGGCGGCAGAACAGGTGGCGCGCGACGCCGGTGCCGAAGCGGTATTCGACCAGTGAGTCGCCGCCGGCCAGCAGGCGGAAACGCGCGGCCGGCACGATCAGGTGCAGGAAGCCGGTCATGCGGCAGATCGAGCAGTTGCATTCGAGCACGGTCGGTCGTGCCGGCGCCTCGACCTCGAAACGGACCGCGCCGCAATGGCAGCCGCCGCGGTGGACGACCGGCGCGCCCGCGACGGCCACGTCAGTGCGCCAGGATCTCGAACTTGCCGAAAGCGATGCCGAGGTCCCAGCCCTCGCCGACGCCGGCCAGTGCCAGCGCCACGTTGCCCTTGGTCAGCACCTGCGCCGAGCTCGACTTGACCACCCCGGCGTGCACTTGAGCGGTGGCGTAGCTGCCCAGCACATCGCGGATGTTGCTCACGCCGGTGAAGTGCCCGCGGCCGTCCTTGATCTCGGACTTGCCGATGGTCAGGCCGCCGCCCTTGGTGCGCAATTCGACGTGCATGCTCTGGCCGTTGGAGCAGGTGATTTCGCCCTGGCCCTTGGCGGTCTGGTAGAAGATCGACCAGCCGGCGAGGGAATAGCGCATGTCGCAGGAGATATCGCCGGCGCGTGCGGACGGTGCGATCGCCGCGAGGGCGAGCAGACAGAAAGGCAACAGCAGGGCCCGGGTGTTGCGCATGATCACGACTCCTCGAGGGACACGACACGCGATGCTGACAGCTGCGGCTGAACGTCGCAGAAATCGGGCGTGAAAAGCGGATTCACCGCGCATGCACGTCATCCGCATGCGGCGCGTCGATGATACACAGGCCGACAGCGGGCCCATCCCCCTCCCTGCGCCCGCCGCGGTCTTGCCAGGCCCGCCGTCCACCCCGGCGGGCCTGTTTTCTCGGCCCCGCGTCGAGCCGGGTAAGCTGGCGCCATAGCGGTCACGGAGCCCGATCATGCGCGCCCCCGATCTCGCGGTTCATGTGCGCCATCCGGGTCAATCCACGCCCGGCGTCCGGCTGGCCCTGCAACTGGCCGCGCGCCTGCGGGCGCACCTCGAAGGCTTGCATGTCGTGCCCCTGCCGGCGGCGGCGTTCAGCGTGCCCGAGGCGGTCACCCTGCAGGTGATGGAGTCCGAGCAGCGCCGTCGCGACGCCGAGGCGCAGGCGCCATGGTGGCGCGCCGAGCTGGATGCGCGCGGTCTCGTCGGCAGCTGGCGTGTGGGTGAAGGCGAACTCGCCCAGGTGCTCTGCCAGGGTGCGGCGGCGGCCGATCTGCTGGTAATGGAGCGTCCAGCCGAAGCCGAGGACGCGCCGCTGGGTTTCGGCGCTACCTCGCGCACGGTGTTCGCCGCCGGCATTCCGGTGCTGGTGGTGCCGGCGCAGACCGCGGTGACCGAAACCGGACGCAGCGTGCTGGTGGCCTGGAACGGCAGCCGCGAGGCCCAGCGCGCGTTGCGCGGTGCGCTGCCGCTGCTGGCGCAGGCCGGGCAGATCACCGTCCTCGACGGCAGCCGCGAGCAGCATCCCGAGGGCCTGGCCTGGCTGCCGCCGCTGGCGTTGCCGGACTGGTGCGAGCGCCATCAATTGCATGCGCGCATCGAGCCGTTCCGGCCGCAAGGAGCGATCGGCCCGGCACTGCTGGAGGCCGCGGCCCGCCTCGGCGCGGACCTGATCGTGCTCGGCGCCTGGGGGCATTCGCGCATCACCGAGATGGTGCTCGGCGGCACGACCCGCGCGCTGTTTCGCGACAGCACGCTGCCGATGCTGGTGGCGCATTGAGGGCTTGAGCATCGACCGGCTGCGCGGACCGCTCGCGGCGATGGCCGCGCGAATCGTAAGCCGGGAGTCGGGAAAAAGCTGAAGGCGCCGCCGCGCCATGCAAGAGCTTTTCCGGCTCCCCCGCTTGCCGCGTCCCGCCGGAAGTCCGGCGGCTGCACGGCCGCCGCTCATCCGCGATAGCGCTGTGCCAGCAGGGCGAACATCGCGCGCAGACCCAGCGCCTCGCCGCCGCGCGGCCGGCCTGGCCGGTCACCGTCGTTCCAGGCGTAGGTGTCCAGATGCAGCCACGGCGTCTGCGCCGGCACGAAGCGTTCGAGATAGAGCGCGGCGGTGATCGCGCCGGCGTGGCGCGAGGCGCCGCTGTTGGCGAAATCGGCGATGTGCGAATCGAGCAGGCGCCGGTACGGCCGCCACAGCGGCAGGCGCCACAGCGGATCATGCTCGGCCTGCGCCGCCGCCAGCGCCGCGTCCGCCAGTGCATCGCGATTGGCGAACAGTGCCGGCAGGTCCGGTCCCAGCGCGACGCGCGCGGCGCCGGTCAGCGTCGCGAAGTCGATGATCAGATCGGGCTGCTGCTCGCCGGCGTAGGCCAGCGCATCGCCGAGGATCACGCGACCCTCGGCGTCGGTGTTGTCGATCTCGACGCTGAGCCCGTTGCGGGTGCGGATCACCTCGCCGGGGCGATAGGCGTTGGCGGCGATGGCGTTTTCCACCGCCGGAATCAGCAGGGTCAGGTTTACCGGCAGGTCCGCGCGCATCACCCAGCCGGCCAGCGCCAGCGCATGCGCGGCGCCGCCCATGTCCTTCTTCATCCAGCGCATGCCGTCGCCGGTCTTGAGGTCCAGCCCGCCGGTGTCGAAGCACACGCCCTTGCCGACCAGCACCAGGCGCGGGTGCTCGCGGTTGCCCCAGTGCAATTCGATCAGTCGCGGTGCGCGATGACTGGCGCGGCCCACGGCGTGGATCGCCGGAAAGTCGGCCTCGAGCAGCGCCGCTCCGATCCATTCGCGCACCGTTGCCGCGTGCGGCTGCGCGACCGCGCGTACCGCGTCAGCCAGCTGCTCGGGGCCCAGGTCCTCGGTCGGCGTGTTGACCAGATCGCGCACTCGCGTCGTCGCTTCCAGCAGTGGTGCCAGTCCGGCATGCAGCGCGGCGTCCACGGCCAGCCGTGCCGGCGCGCGGCGCGCGGCCTTGTAGCGGGTGTAACGGTAGGCGCCGAGCGCGAATCCCAGTGCGGCCAGCCGTGCATCCGCCAGCACGCCCTCGGCGGCCAGCGCATAGGTGCCCGGCGGCAGCGTCGAGGGCAGGTGGCCCAGCGCCCACAGCGGCTCATCGCGATCGACGCCGGCCAGTACCCGCTGCAGCGTGCCGTCGGCGGCGGGCAGCAGGGCGACCTGGCC
>JAKAZT010000026.1:21314-23880 GCA_021815695.1 Pseudomonadota bacterium | reverse complement strand
CTTGCGCGCAGACTGCATGCGTTCTCCTTCGGCGCCTCGCCATGCTCGAATCGCTGACGCTCGGCTGCCCCCACTGCGGCGAGGCCTTCGAGACCGCCGTCGATCTTTCATCCGGCGATCAGAGCTACATCGAAGACTGCCCGGTCTGCTGCCGACCGATCGTGATCGCGTTCGGCGTCGACGCATCCGGCGCACTCGACTGGGTGCGCGCCGGCCGCGAGGGCGACTGAGCGCCTTGTGAGCTGCACCGGCGACCCGTACACTGCGCCCGCCTCAGGTGCCCTGGCCTGCAACTGCATGCCGGGGTGAAACGGGAAGCCGGTCCAATGCCGGCACTGCCCCCGCAACGGTAGGCAAGTAGAGCCGGTCCCGATGCCACTGCGCGCTGCGCGGGAAGGCGGTCCGGCGGACTCCTCGGGCGGCACGCGAGGCGTCACTTGCGAGTCCGGAGACCGGCCCGAGGACGCCGCGACGTGGCCTTCATCCACGCGTCGCGACGTGAACCAGACTTCGCGGCGGGCGATGGTCGGGCTGACGCCGCGATCGTCCGCGTCCGCTCCACCGCCCCCTGCGCCGTCTGGCCGCGGGTGAGCGACCGGAGCCTTGACCATGAACCTGAAACACAACCTGCTGGCGACCGCCATCATCGCCAGCGTCAGCGCAAGCGCATACGCGCAGAGCCAGCAGCAGCCCACCAGGCAACCCGAGGTGATCGTCACCGCGGTGCGCTTTCCGCAGACCAGCGCCGACACCCTCGCCGACGTCAGCGTGATCACCCGCGCCGACATCGACCGCAGCGGCGCCAGCGACCTGCTGCAGCTGCTGCGCCTGCAGGCCGGCGTCGAGGTCGCCCGCGTCGGCGGGCCGGGCCAGCAGACCTCGGTCTTCCTGCGCGGCACCAATTCCAACCAGATCCTGGTGCTGGTGGACGGCGTGCGCGTGGCTTCGGCCAACAGCGGTGCCTTTGCCTGGGAGGAACTGCCGCTGGATGCGATCGCGCGGATCGAGATCGTGCGCGGTCCGCGCGCCGCGCAGTGGGGCTCGGACGCGATCGGCGGCGTGATCCAGATCTTCACCCGCAAGCTCGCCGGCCCGCACCTGGCCACCCGCATCGGCAGCCACGGCGACTACGCCGGCAGCGCCGGCATCGGCGACTGGAGCAAGGACGGCGGCTACAGCGTGATCGTCGGCGCACGCCACGTGCGCGGCGTCGCCGCGACCGATCCGCTGAACTACGCCTACAGCCCGCAGGCCGACGGTTTCAGCAACCAGAACCTGGCCGCGCGTGCTGCGTATCGCGTTGGCTCGCAATGGCTGTCGGGCAGCGTGCTGCGCAGCGACAGCAACGTCGATTTCAACCAGGGCAGCTCGCGCGTGATCGAGCAGGCCGCGGGCGTGGATCTGGCCGGCCCGGTGCACGGCGACTGGTCGCAACGCCTCAGCCTCGGCAATGACCGCGAGGACCTGCTGACCCCGGCCTACCAGAGCCTGTATCTCAGCCGCCGGCAGTCGATCGGCTGGCAGAACGTGATCGGCCTCGGCGACGGTCAGCGCCTCGCGCTGGGCATCGACTGGCTGCACGAACGCGGCGTCAACCGCGACACCGGCGCCAACAGCGACGTCTATGCCGGCAGTCGCGACAACACCGGTCTCTATGCCGGTTGGTACGGTACGCGCGGCGCCTTCGACTGGTCGCTGGCCGGACGCCGCGACCACAACAGCGTATTCGGCAACGCCGACACCGCCTCGCTGGCGGCCGGCTGGCGCTTCAGCGACCGGGCGCGACTGACCGCGAGCTGGGGTCAGGGCTTCCGCGCGCCCAGCCTGTCGGAGGAGTTCTCGCCGGGCTATTTCGGCTACTACGCCGGCAATCCCGCACTGCGCCCGGAGCGCTCGACCAGCAGCGAGGCGGGCCTGGAGCTGACACCCGCGGCGGGGCTGCGGGTCAAGCTCGACGCGTATCACACGCGGATCAGTGACCTGATCGACTTCAGCGGTGGCGCCACCTACCAGGCGGTCAACATCGCCCGCGCGACCATCGACGGCTTCGAATCGACGCTGGACTGGCGCGCCGCGGTCTGGGGCGTGCACGCCAACGCCACCTGGCTGGACGCGCGCGATGCCGACAGCGGCCAGCGCCTGCTGCGCCGGCCCGCGCACGTCGGCAGCGTGGTGCTGACCCGCTATTTCAGCGAGCGCGTCAACGCCGGCCTCGAGCTGTACGGCTCCGGTCGCAGCCCGGACTACGGCGGCACCCTGGGCGGTTACGGCCTGGTGAATGCGCGCCTCAACTGGACCGTCAGCGACGCACTCGCGTTGCACCTGCGTCTGGACAACCTCGCCGACCACCGCTACAGCCTGGCCTATGGCTACACCACGCCGGGACGCTCGGCCTGGCTGACGCTGAGCTGGAGCCCGCGCTGATCCAGCGTCCCGCGCAACCGACGCAGGTCGCGATCACCTGACCTGCCGTGCAATCGGCGCCGGTCGCTGACCAGATCCTTCGGGCTCCGCCCTCAGGATGACAACGAAGTTGTCACCCTGAGCGCAGCGAAGGGTCTGGGGG
>JAKAZT010000026.1:4622-21214 GCA_021815695.1 Pseudomonadota bacterium | reverse complement strand
AAGTTGTCACCCTGAGCGCAGCGAAGGGTCTGCGCAGCGAGGCATCTGGCCTGCCGGGTCACCCGGCCGACCATCGGGCCATTCCGGCCGGTCATGCAGCGGGGTGCCTGTCGACGACCAGATCCTTCGGCCTGCGCCCTCAGGATGACACCGGGAGGGTCTTGTCATGCCGAAGGTCTTGTCATCCTGAGCGCAGCGAAGGATCTGGGGGGTGATGACAACGCAGTTGTCACCCTGAGCACAGCGAAGGGTCTGCGTGCGGCCCGTCATCCGCGGGCAGTCGCCGGCATGCTGGCCCCTCGCGTCCCGGCGTGCATAGAATGCACGGGACGCGAGGGGATTGTCCGATGGTCGAGGGACGCGAAAGGTGGCAGGCGCCGCCGCTGGGGCTGCCGACGCTGGCGGACCGCGGCGACCTTTCGCCGCGCGTGCGCCAGCTGCTGGAGGAGCTGATGGCCATGGCCAGCGCGCGGCTGGAGCCGGCGCTGCGCGCGGTGCTGTCCGATCTCGAGCAGCAGTTGTTCAAGCTCGCCGAGCAATCGCACAACAACACCGAGCAGCAGCGTTGCTTCGAAAGCCTGCGCGAGGTCAAGCGCGGCCGCGCCGATCTCGCGCCGCGCTTCATCGCCAGTCTCGAGGAGCACCTTGCCGGATTCGATCGTGCGCCGGCACAGGCGGCCCCGCGCGATCCCGACGCCGAACTGGAACTGCTGCCGGCGCAGCAGCTGGAGGATCATCTCGCCATCAACGAGATGTCCAGTCGCGCCGAGGTGCGCGCAAGCACCGCGCTGTACGAACTCGGTCACCGCTTCGGCGTGCTCGCCGGCGCACCGGTATTCGAGTCCGAGCAGTTGCCGCTCGGGCCGCGGGCACTCGGCGCGTCGCTGAGTCGCGCGCTGGACCAGCTTGATCTGCCGCCGGAGCATCGCCAGCTCGCCTATCGGCTGTTCGAGCGCCGCGTGCTGACCAGCATCGGCGGTTTCTACGATGCGGTGAACGAGCATCTGGTCACCCGGCGCATCCTGCCGCATCTGCGCATCTACGTCGCGCGACGCAGCGCCGAAGCCGCGACGCAGCCGGCCGAGAACGAGTCCGACGCCGCGACCTCCCCGGACCCGCGCGGCAGCTCCGGCGGTTCCGGCAACACCGGCAACAGCGGAAGAGCCGGCAACTCAGGCGTCTCCAGAGGCTCCAGAGGTTCCGGCAGCCGTGGCGGCCACTCCGGCGGGCGCGACAGCGGCCCGGAAACCGGGTCCGGCTACG
Organism: Pseudomonadota bacterium; assembly: GCA_021815695.1. Lineage (GTDB taxonomy): Bacteria > Pseudomonadota > Gammaproteobacteria > Xanthomonadales > Rhodanobacteraceae > Metallibacterium. The sequence continues at coordinate 19,951 of JAKAZT010000026.1, read as the reverse complement.
CCGGCGATGACGCAGGCGATCAGCCCGACGTCGGCAACGGCAACCTGTTCACCACCATGCGTGACCTGCTGGCGCAGCGCCGCAGCGTGCTCGGCCTGCCGGCCGAAGAGTCCGGCGAAGGCCGCGCGGCCGTGCCCGAGGAGCTGCAGGCGGCGCTGTCCACCCTGCAGGCGCGTCCGCTTGCGCCGGTGATGGTCGGCGGCAAGCCGACGCTGCGCAGCGTGCAGCACCTGCGCCAGGACATGCTGACGCAACTGCGGCAGATGAGCACGGACGGACGCACGCCGCGACTCGCCGGCGAGCAGCGCGACACCGTCGAACTGGTGTCGATGCTGTTCGATCACCTCGGCCAGGAACTGCGCATGGGCGGTGCCGCGCAGCAGCTGCTGACCAAGCTGCAGGTGCCGCTGCTGCGGGTGGCGCTGAGCGACACCGGATTTTTCACCCGCCGCAGCCACCCGGCGCGACGGCTGCTGAGCACGCTGACCGAGACCGCCGCCTACTGGGTGGACAGTGCGGACGGCGAGGCCGACCCCGGCCTGGTCGAGAAGATGCAACTGCTCGTGGATCGCGTCAGCAGCGAGTTCAACGGCGACGTCGGCCTGTTCGGCAGTCTGCTCGAGGATCTCGAGCGCCACATGAGCACGCTGGCGCGCAAGGCCGACATGGTCGAGCGGCGCCACGTCGAGGCGGCGCAGGGCCGCGAACGCCTGGACGTCGCCCGCGAGCGGGCCGGCGCGGTGATCGCCGAACGCATGCTCGGCTCGCGCCCGACCAGCCTGGTGCGCACCCTGCTGGAGCAGGCGTGGACCGACGTGCTGGCCCTCACCCTGCTGCGCCAGGGCGAGCACAGCGATGTGTTCCGGCGCCGGGTGGCGGTGGCCGAGCAGCTGCTGCGGCGCGACCCCAAGGCCGACACCGAAACGCTGCGTCAGGAGGTCGAGCAGGGCCTGAGCCAGGTGGGCCTGCATCTGCCCGATGCCGGACAGATCGCGCGCAAGGTGCTCGACCAGCCGGTGGTGGATTTCCAGGGCGAGCCGGTCACCCAGACCGAGCTGGCGATGAAGCTCAAGCAGCGCCAGCGCCTCGGCAGCGAGGAAACCGCGGCCAGCACCAGCGCGGCCGCCACGGCGCGGCGCGAGGCGGTGCCGCTGACCACCGAGGAGCAGCGCATGCTCGAGCGGCTGAAGACGGTGCCGTTCGGCACCTGGTTCGAATTCGTGCAGAACCAGCAGGGTGCCGTGGTGCGGCGCAAGCTGGCCTGGTTCTCGCCACTGACCGGACGCTGCCTGTTCGTCAATCAGCGCGGCCAGCGCAGCGACGAGCGCAGTCTCGAACAGCTGGCCCGCGACGTGGTGCGCGGCCAGGTGCGGCTGGTGGCGGCCACCCAGGACTCGCTGATCGATCGCGCCTGGAACGCGATCGTCGGCGCGCTCAAGCAGTTTTCCGGGCGCGGGCCGCTGGCGCAGCCCGCCGGAGCACCCGCATGAGCCGCAGCGGAGCCAACAAACGCCGCGCCGAGCGCAAGCGCGCCAGCGGCGTGATCCAGGTGATCAACGCCATCACCGGCGAAACCATGGGCCGGATCGGCAATCTTTCCAGTTCCGGCCTGATGCTGATCAGCCAGCAGGCGCTGCGCGAGGATGCGCTGTACCAGCTGGGCTTCCAGCTGCCGCACGGTGACGGCCGCGCGCACACCATGGAGATCGGCGTGCACGAGCAATGGAGCGAACAGGCGGCGGTACCGGGCCAGTACTGGGCGGGCTTCCGCATCATCGATCTCAGCCCGGACGACGCCAGCGCCCTGCAGGCCTGGCTGGCGCGCCCGGAAAACGCGCTGCTCTGAGTCCGCGGGATCCGTCCCTGCGCATGCGTCCCTTGCCCGACCGCGCTGCCGTCGAAACCGCCGCCGCGCGCATCGCCGGACGCGTGCGCAGCACACCGGTCCTGGCGCTGGAGCACGACGCGTTCGGTCTTGACGCCGATCACGGGCTGGTGCTCAAGCTCGAATCGCTGCAGCACGCAGGCTCGTTCAAGCCGCGCGGCGCGCTCAACCGCGTGCTCGCGGCCGGCATGCCGCCCGCCGCCGGCCTGATCGCGGCTTCCGGCGGCAATCACGGCGCGGCGGTGGCCTGGGTCGCGCGCCGGCTCGGATTGCCGGCGGAGATCTTCGTGCCGGCGATCGCCAGTCCCGCCAAGATCCGGCGCCTGCGTGATTTCGGCGCCGTGGTGCAGGTGAGCGGCGCCGACTACAGCGAGGCGCTGGCGGCCTGCGAAGCACGCCGCGCCACGAGCGGTGCGCTGGCGGTTCACGCCTACGACGACCCCGACGTGGTGGCCGGCGCCGGCACGCTGGCGCGCGAATTCGAACAGCAGGCCGGCGCGCTCGACAGCGTGCTGGTCGCGGTCGGCGGTGGCGGCCTGCTGGGCGGACTGCTGGCATGGTGGGGCGAACGCGTGCGCGTGATCGCGGTCGAATCCGCGGGCTGCCCGACCCTGCACCGCGCGCTGATCGCGGGGCACCCGCTCGACGTCGCCGTGTCGGGACTGGTCGCCGACAGCCTGGGCGCACGCCGCATCGGCGCGCTCGGCTGGCAGCTGGTGCAGCGGTATCCGGTCACCAGTCTGCTGGTGGATGACGACGCCATCCGCAATGCGCAGCACGCACTGTGGCGCGATCTGCGCGTGGTTGCCGAACCCGGTGGCGCCACCGCGCTGGCCGCGCTGCTGTCGGGCGCCTATCGGCCGGCACCCGGCGAGCGCGTCGGCGTGATCGTCTGCGGCGGCAACGCGGATCCTGCTGCGCTCGCCTGAAGAAGCGCCCGACGGGACGGCCCGCGGCTGGCAACGCGTCGCGCCGCGGGGCATGCTTGTCGTCTGCCTCAGGGATGTCCGCCATGTCCGACCCGCTCGCCAGACTCTACGCCGACCACCTCGCCACCCTGACCGCGCGCGCCGACCTCGCGCTCGCCGCCGCGGGACGCACGCACCTGGTGATCGCCGCCGGCATGCCGGCGCATTACTTCCTCGACGACCGGCCGACCCATTTCGTCGCCAACCCGCATTTCCTGCACTGGCTGCCGCTGACGTGCGCGCCGGGCAGCTGGCTGCGCTACACGCCGGGGCAACGTCCGCGGCTGATCTTCCTGCAGCCGCGCGACTACTGGCATGTGGTACCCGATGCGCCGTCCGGCGCCTGGGTCGAACACTTCGACATCGTCACCATCCGCACGCCCGAGGAGGCGCGCGCCCAGCTGCCGGACGCGGCCGCACGCTGCGCGGTGATCGGCCCTGCCGACACCCCCGGCGGCCTGCCCTGCGACAATCCGCAAGCGGTGCTCGATCGCCTGCACTGGGAGCGTGCGATCAAGACCCCCTACGAAACGCTGCTGATGCGCGTTGCCAGCCGCATCGGCGCACGCGCGCACCGCGCTGCCGAAGCCGCGTTCCGCGCCGGTGCCAGCGAGTTCGAGATTCATCTCGCCTACCTCGCCGCCAGCGGCCTGAGCGAAGCCGAGCTGCCCTACGCCAACATCATCGCGCTCGACCACCACGGCGCCGTGCTGCACTACACCGACTTCGTGCGCACGCGACCCGCCGCGCCGAAGAGCTTGCTGATCGACGCCGGCGGCCAGCACGCCGGCTATGCCAGCGACATCACGCGCACCCATGCCGCCGCCGGCCACGACGACTTCGCCGCGCTGATCGCCAGCATGGAAGCCGTGCAGCAGGATCTCTGCACCGGCGTGCGCGCGGGCCGCAGCTATCCCGAGCTGCATCTCGAGGCCCATCGCCGGATCGCCGACGTGCTCGCCGGACATGGCCTGGTCCGCTGCAGTGCCGAGGCCGCCTTCGACCGCGGCATCACCCGCACCTTCTTCCCGCACGGACTCGGTCACCTGCTGGGCCTGCAGGTGCACGACATCGGCGGCCACCAGGCCGCGCCCGACGGCGGCACTCTGGAGAACCCCGAAGGTCATCCCTATCTGCGCCTGACCCGCACCCTCCAGCCGGGCATGGTGCTGACCATCGAACCGGGGCTGTATTTCATCGGCATGCTGCTCGACGAACTGCGCGCCGCGCCTGCCGGCTCCGACGTCGACTGGACGCGCGTCGAGGCCTTCATGCCCTACGGCGGCATCCGCATCGAGGATGACGTGCAGTGCACCGCGGGCGCACCGCTCAATCTCACGCGCGAGGCATTCGCGGCGCCGGGCTGAACGCCGCCCTGTCTTCCGGCGGGCGCAACGCGAAGGACCCGACGCCGCGGAGAACCGGCTTGCTGCCGTGTCGCGGCGACCGCGACCGGGTGGCATCGCGCCCGACAGACCCTTCGCATGTGCTCAGAGTGACAGCTTTCGTCGGGATCGCGCCCTTCGGTGTCATCTTGAAGCCAGACCCTTCGCAACGTTCACCAGACCCTTCGCAGCGTTCAGGGTGACGGCTTCGTGGTCATCCCGAACGCAGTGAAGGATCTTTCAGCCGAGCCGTTCCCGGCAGGCACACCCCGGCTCCGCCCGCCTGCAGCAGGCACGAGGTTCGTTCACCGCGCGGCATCGCCCGGCGCCGGCGTTGCGCGACAGGCGGACACCGGCATGCGCCGTGCCACGCGCCCGGCTTCGAGCACCGCCACCTCATCGACCAGGTGCTCGAGCCCGGCGAGGCGATGGGTGATCAGCAGCAGGCTGCGCCCGCGTGCGGCTTCGGCCAGCGCCGTGCAGAGCTCGCGCGCGGTGATGGCGTCGAGGCCCTCGGTCGGCTCGTCCAGCAGCAGTATCGGCGCGTCCTTGAGCAGGGCGCGCGCGATGACGATGCGCCGCGCCTCGCCGCCGGAGACGCGTGCGCCGCCTTCGCCCAGCACGGTGTCGTAACCCTGCGGCAGGCGCGCAACGAAGGCGTCGAGCCGGGCGCGATGCACCGCGCGCTCGATGGCTGCGGCATCGGCGTCGGGCCGCGCCAGCAGCAGGTTGTCGAGCAGGCTGCGATTGAACAGATGCGTGCGTTGCGCGACCACCGCGATCCGCGCGCGCACGTCCTCGCCGCGCAGGGCATCCAGCGGCTGGCCGCCGAACGTGATGCGGCCCTGCTGCACGGGATGGAACTTCAACAGCGCGCCGATCAGGCTGCTCTTGCCGGCACCCGAGGGCCCGACGACGGCGAGGCGCGCGCCCGGCGCGAGTTCGAGGTCGATCCCGTCCAGCGCCCACGGCGCGGCGTCGGCGTAGCGCAGGCGCACGCCCTCGAAGCGGATCGCCGGCGGCAACGTCATGGCCGCCGGATGCGCGGGCTCGACGATCGCCGGCGGCGTGTCGGCCAGTGCGAACACGCGCCCGGCGGCGGTCAGCGCGCCCTGCCACTGCGCCAGCGCCTCGGGCAGCGGTGTCAGCACCTCGAACAGGGCCAGGCTCAGCAGCACCAGCAGCACCAGCAGCGGCGGCGCCAGCGCGTGGGCGGCCAGCGCCGGCAGACCGAACAGCAACAGGGCGAGCACGGCCCCCTGCGCGGCCAGACCGGCAGCGGCCTGACCCGACCCCTGCAGATGATCGAGACGCGCGCGCCGGGCGTCGAGCTGCCGCGCCAGCGCGTCGATGCGCCGACGCTGGGCGCCGTCCGCGCCCAACGCCAGCAGATCGGCATGGCCGCGCAGGGCGTCCATCAGCAGGTCGCGCTGCTGCGCGGCTTCGCTCACCGTCGCCGCCGCATCGGCGGCGCCGCGACGCCGGGTCCACGCCGGCAGGGCCACGCCGGCCAGCGCGGACAGCGCCAGCAACGGCAGGGCCGCCCGGGGCAGCGTCGCCAGCGTCAGCGCGAACGTCAGCAGGGTGATGACGGCGGCCACTCCGGTCGGTACCAACACGGCGAGATAAACGTGTTCCAGGGCGTCGATGTCGGCGCGCAGGCGCGCGAACAGCTCGGCGCTGCGCAGGGCAGCCAGCCGCGCCGGCGCCAGCGGGATCAGCCGCCCGAACAGCCACACGCGCAGGTCGGCCAGCGCGCGCAGCGTGGCCTCGTGGGTGACGAGGCGCTCGGCGTAGCGCCCGCCGCTGCGCAGGATGGCAAAGCCGCGGATCAGCGCCGCGGGCGTGAAGTAGTTGATCGCTGCGCCGCTGGCGCCCGCCAGCGCCATCGCGGCGATGAACCCGCCCGAAGTCGCCATCAACCCGGCCGCGCCGAGCGCCGCGAGCAGCGCCAGCGCAAGCCCGGCCCAGAGCCAGGTCCGCTGCGCCCGCAGCAGGCCGAGCAGGCGACGCAGCAGCGCGGGCGACGCGCTCACGACGCGCACTCCGCCGCGTGCAGGGCGGCGAAGGCGCCGCCCGCGCGCAGCAGGTCCGCCGGCGGCGCGCATTCGGCGACGCGCCCGTCCTGCAGCACCGCGACCCGATCGGCGGCGAGCGCCGCATCGAGCCGGTGCGCGACCCACAGCACGGTGCGTCCGCACGCCGCCGCGCGCAGGACCTGCCCGATGCGCCGCGCGCTGTCGGCATCGAGATGCGCGGTCGGCTCGTCCAGCAGCAGCACGCGCGCGTCGCGGCGCAGCAGCGCACGCGCCAGGGCCAGCCGCTGCAGCTCGCCGCCGGACAGACCTTCGCCGTGCTCGCCCAGCACCGTGTCCCAGCCGCGCGGCAGGCGCGTCAGCGCGGCGGCGAGTCCGACGTCGATCGCCACGGCGTCGAGGTCGGCACGTTCGGCCTGCGGTCGCGCCAGACGCAGGTTGTCGGCCAGCGTGCCGGCGAACACGTGCGCCTGCTGCGGCACCCAGGCGATGCGTGCGCGCCAGGCGTCGAGGTCCAGCGACGTCAGCTCGGCGCCGTCGATGCGGACATGCCCGTGCTGTGGCGCGGCGAAGCCCAGCAGCAGGTTCAGCAGCGAGCTCTTGCCGGCGCCGGTGGCGCCGACCAGCACGGTGACGCGTCCGGCAGGCAGCTCGAGATCGAGTCCGTCGAGCACCGGCCCGCGTCCGTCGGGTGCATATCGCAGGTCGACGAGGCTCACCCGCGGCGCCGCATCCGGCGCCGGCGCCGCACCGCCGGCCAGCGGCGGCGAACGCAGCGGCGCCTGCTCCAGCGCGGCGAGCGGCGCGGCCGCGGCCAGGGCATCCATGCGCGCATGCCGCAGCGCACCCAGCGCGCGCAGCGGCGCGTAGAACTCCGGTGCCAGCAGCAGCACGAACAGGCCGTCGCGAAAGGCCAGCTCGTGCCAGAGCAGGCGGAAGCCGATCAGCACCGCCACCACGGCGATGCTGACGGTGGCGAAGAACTCCAGCACCAGCGCCGACAGGAACGCCACGCGCAGCACCTGCATGGTGGCGCGGCGATAGCCCTCGCCGTCATCGGCCAGCTGCGCGGCGACGCCTTCGGCGGCGCCGAGCTCACGCAGCGTGGTCAGCCCGGACAGCGCATCGATGAAAGCCGCGCCCAGCCGACTCAGTTCGGCGTAGCGGCGCCGGCTGGCGCGCTCGGCGGCGCTTCCGACCAGGCCCATGAACAGCGGGATCAGCGGCGCCGTGAACAGCAGGATCAACCCCGAGATCCAGTCCGCGGGCAACACCGCCGCCGCCAGCAGCAGCGGCACCAGCGCCGCGGTGAGCGTCTGCGGCAGATAGCGCGCGGCGTAGGGCAGCAACGCATCGACACCGTCAACCAGTCGCGTGATCAGCTCGCCGCTGGCCGCGGCGCGCAGACCCAGCGGCCCGAGTGCGCGGGTACGCTCGAGCAGGCGGGTGCGGATCGCGGCGCTCCAGCCCAGCGCCGCCGCGTGCGCAACACGCCGTGCACCGAGCTGCGCGGCCAGACGCAGCGGCGCGAGCAGCAGCAGCGCCAGCAGTGCCGGCGCGCAGGTACGCAAGGTCGCGTGCGCGAACAGCGCTGCATTCAGTATCCACGCCAGCAGCCAGGCCTGCGCCACCAGCGCCAGTGCCTGCAGCGCACTCAGCGCCGCGGCGCGGCGCAACGGTCGCCGCAACGCGGCACCCTCGCGCCGCAACCAGGTGCCGGCCTCATGCGTCTGCGTCACCTTGTGCGTCCTCTTGCGCGACACGCCCGGACATCGCGTCCGCCGCGGCGATGACACCCGTCCGGCCCATCCGCTGGCGGAAACGCGACGGGGCTGCGCGCAGCCCCGTCATCGTCAGCACCCGTCCTGCCGGTTCACGACGGCCGCGGCGGCGCCGGCCCGGAACGATCGGCGGCCTGCTCCTCCTGGGTATCGAGCAGTGCCGCGCCGGCGGCGGCGACCAGCACGATCATCGCGGTGCCGATCAGCCAGGCGAAGTACCACGCACCGAGATCACCGAGCATGGCCGCCAGCAGGATCACCACCGCGGCGAGAAACATGAACAGCACGAAATAGAGAAAGGTCTTCATCGCGGCGTCCTCAGTAGGCGTGTTCGTCACGGGCGATCTGCCCGGCTCTGACCTTGCCGCGCATGACCCAGAACGCCCAGCTGGTGTACCAGAGGATCAGCGGCACGAACACCAGCGCGAAGCCCAGCATCCACAGCAGGGTGAGCCGGCTGGAGCTGGAATTCCACACGGTCAGGCTGACCGACGGGTCGCTGCTGGAAGGCAGCAGGAACGGAAACAGCGAAACACCGGCCGTGCCGATCACGCCGATCCAGGCCAGCGCGCCCAGCCACCAGCCGAGATGCGAGCGTCCGGCGCGCGCGGCCAGCAGCGCGCCCAGCATGCCGGCGAAGCCGAGCAGCGGCACCCCCCACAGCATCGGCCGCGCGACGAAGCGGGACTGCCAGGCTCCCGTGATCGTGGCCACCGTCTGCTGCAGCGGCGTTTGCGCCACGCCGGCGCCGGGGCCGCTGACGAGCTGGTAGCCCGGCAGCGCGTGCACCCACAACCCGCCGGTCGCGAACAGCGCCACGCCGACGAGTGCCGCCACCTGCGCCAGTCCGCGCGCGCGCTGGTGCAGCGCACCCTCGGCGCCGTTCATCAGCGTCAGCGCGCCCATCATCGCCGACAGCGACAGCGACAGCAGTCCGCACAGGATCGCGAACGGGTTGAGCAGCGCCAGAAAGCTGCCGGTGTAGAACGAGGTCAGGTTCCACTCGAAATGGAACGGCACACCCAGAAACAGATTCCCGAAAGCGGCGCCGAACACCACCATCGGCACCGCGCCACTGACGAACAGAGCCCAGTCCCACGCGTTGCGCCAGCGCGGCGAGGGCAGCTTGCTGCGGTATTCGAAGCCCAGCGGACGCACGATCATCGTCCACAGCAGGAGCAGCATCACCACGTAGAAGCCCGAGAACGCGGTGGCGTAGATCAGCGGGAACGCGGCGAACACCGCGCCGCCGCCGAGGACGAACCAGACCTGGTTGCCGTCCCAGTGCGGGCCGATCACGTTGAGCGCGACGCGCCGCTCGATATCGCTGCGGCCGACGTAACGCAGGATCGTGCCGACGCCCATGTCCATGCCGACCATCACCGCCAGGCCGCTGAGCAGGACACCCAGCAGCAGCCACCAGGTCATCTGCAACGTTGCGAAAAGTTCCATGGCTCAGCCCTCCGGAACGGGGTGGCGCGGGGCGGCGGGCACGGGACGCGGCGCGAGGCCCGGTCGCGGGCCCGGGGGTGTTGCGCCGTCGCCGGACTCGTCAGGACCGTGGCGGATGGCGCGCACCATCAGTGCCATCTCGACCGCGATGAAAATCGAGTACAGCAGCATGAAGCCGGCCAGCGAAAAGACCATGTAGCCGACGCTGTGGGTCGAGGCGCTCATCCAGGTCGGCAGCACGCCGAACACGGTCCACGGCTGGCGCCCCAGTTCCGCGGTCAGCCAGCCCAGTTCGTTGGCGAGGAAAGGAATCGGGATCATCCACACCGCCACGCGCAGGAACCAGCGCTGGTCCTGCACGCGGTTGCGCAGGGTGTAGATCACCGCCAGCACGAAGTACGCCAGCATCAGCAGGCCGAAGGCCACCATCAGCCGGAACGACCAGAACACCGCCGCGACGGGCGGAATGCTGTCGCGCGCCGCCTGCTGCACCTGCTGCGGCGTCACGTGCTCGAGGTCCGGCGCGTAGCGCTGCACCAGAAAGCCGTAGCCGAGATCCTGTTGGTGCGCCTTGAACTGCGCCAGTGCCGCAGTGTCGTGCGGGTTCGTCGACAGCGTCTTCAGCGCCAGCACCGCGGGAATGCCGTCTTCGACCTTCCGCGCCGCCTGCCGTTCGAGCGTATCGAGTCCGGCCACGGTGCCGTCCAGCGAATGGGTCACCAGCAGCGACAGCAGATAGGGTACCTGGACCGTACCCGCGTTCTTCTGCAGCGCCTGGTCGGGGAAGGCGATCAGGTTGAACGGCATTGGCGCCGGCTCGGACTTCCACAGGCCCTCCATCGCCGCCAGCTTGGTCGGCTGCGCCTGCGCGGCGACGAAGCCGAGCGCATCGCCCAGCGTGATCACGCCCACCGTCGCCAGCACGCCGTAGAGCGCGGCCATGCGGAAGGAGCGCTTGGCCAGTTCGACGTGCCGCCCCTTCAGCAGGTACCAGGCGCTGATGCCGGCGACGAAGATCGCGCCGGTGACGTAGCCGGCGATGCTGGTGTGGACGAATTTGGACTGCGCGTCGGGACTGAAGATCAGCTGCTGGAAGCTGGTCAGCTCCATGCGCAGGGTCACCGGATTGAAGTGCGCGCCCTGGGGATCCTGCATGAAGCTGTTGGCGACCAGGATCCACAGCGCCGAGAGGTTGGAACCCAGCGCCACCAGCCAGGTGACGGCCAGATGCTGGCCGCGCGACAGGCGCTCCCAGCCGAACACCATCAGGCCGACGAAGGTGGACTCCATGAAGAAGGCCATCAGGCCCTCGATCGCCAGCGGTGCACCGAAGATGTCGCCGACGAAGCTGGAATAGAACGACCAGTTGGTGCCGAACTGGAACTCCATGGTCAGTCCGGTGGCCACGCCGAGGGCGAAGTTGATCATGAACAACTTGCCCCAGAACTGCGCCATCTGCTTGTAGATCGGCTTGCCGGTGGTGACGTAGACCGTCTCCATCGCCGCCAGCAGGAAGCTCAGGCCCAGCGTCAGCGGCACGAACAGGTAGTGATAGAGCGCGGTCGCGGCGAACTGGATGCGCGAGAGTTCTACGACGGTGCCATCGATCATGGTCGGACTCCTGGGTGAGCAGCCGCGCGCTCCGGAACTTCGTGCAGCGGTGCAAGCTCACGGATTGCAATGTAGCCGACCGGATCGCGCGCGGCACGGCCTGCGGCCGCCTGCCGCAGGCCGAATCGGGGAAACACCCGCGAGTCGTTGCGGAACCCCGCCGTGATGCCGCGGTCGGATACGCTTCGCGCCCCGACCTCCGACCCCTTCCGCATGAATCGTCCGCACCATCGCCTGCTCCTGCTGCCGCTGCTCGGTGGCGTCGCTTTGACCGCCGCTGCGCAGCTCCCGCCGGTCGCCATGCCGCCGGCGCCATCCGCGAGCACGGCGACGCTGCCGCAGCCGCCGCGCCTCGCACCGGCCGCGACCGTGCCGCCCGCGCCGATGCACGCCGCGCCTGCCCATGCGGCAAGCACGCCCAGGCCCGAGCGCACCGATCCCGCCGCGGCGCGCACGATCGAGCGCCCGCTGTTCGGTGCGATCACGCTCTACGCGCCCAAGGGCCCGGTCCGCGGGCTTGCGCTGTTCCTGTCCGGCGACGGCGGCTGGAACCTGGGCGTCTGGCAGATGGCGCAGGAGGCCGCGGCCAAGGGCATGTGGGTGGCCGGCTTCAGCACGCCGCATCTGCTGGCCTCGCTCGACCACGACCCCGCGCCCTGCACCGACGCCGCCGGCGTGCTCAAGGGCCTCGCTGCCGATCTCGAGCAGACGCTGGGCCTGCCGCGCACGCTGCCGGTCGGCCTGATCGGCTACTCGTCCGGTGCCACCGTGGTCTATGCGGCACTGGTGCAGGCGCAGCCGGCCGAGTTCCAGGGCGGCATCAGCCTCGGCTTCTGCCCCGATCTGGTCTTCCGCAAGCGCTACTGCCCGGGCGCCGGCGATCTGACCTGGACGCGCGCCGCCAAGCCGCCGCACACGCTGTCGTTCAACCGCAATCCGCATGTCGCCGCGCCGTGGACAATCCTGCAGGGCAACATCGACGAGGTCTGCGCGCCGCACTTCACGCCGGACTTCGCCACCGGCGTGATCGGCGCGCGCGGCGTGCTGCTGCCGCATGTCGGTCACGGCTTCGGCGTGCCGCGCAACTGGCTGCCGCAGTACCGCCAGGCGCTGGACGAGCTGCTGGCCGGCCAGCCGACCCCGTGAGGGGACACCCGCGCGGTCCCTCATCGACGGGCGCTGCAGCGGCTGGCGCCGGCCGGATCGTTCGCGCCGCGATGCATTGCTGACCGGCCGGCCGGAGCCATGCGACGATAGGCGGACTCCCGCTTCCGCCGAATCGTCATGGACGCCACCGAACCCGCGCCAGGACCGCCGCGACACGTCCTGCTGAGCGCCCTGCGCTGGCTGCTGCCGCTGGCGTTCCTGGTCGGCACCCTGCTGCTGGCCGGGCGCGAGCTGGAGAGCTTCGACCTCGCCGCGCTCGAGCGCACCCTGCTGGCGATCCCGACGATCGAGGCCGCGGCCGTCGCGCTGTTCGCGCTGGCCGCGGTCGCCTACACCGGCCTGATCGACCTGGCTGCCGCGCGCTGGCTGAAGATCGATCTGGCCTGGCCGGCGCTGCTGCGGCTGTCGTTCGTCGCCAACGCGCTGGCCAACACGCTCAACCTGTCCGGCGCGGTCGGCTCCGGCGTGCGTCTGCTCGGGCTGTCGGCGCACCAGGTGCCGCTCAAGCGCGGCGCCGCGCTGATCGGCCTGCAGGTGCTGGCGCTGCCGACCGGGCTGTCGGTGCTGGTGATCGCCGCGCTGGCGATGGGTGCGGTGCCGCCGGCCCCCGACGCCACCATGCACTGGCTGGCGATCGCGGTGCTGATCGCCGCCGCCCTGTATCTGCCGGTCTACCTGATCCTGACCGGCAATCGCCGGCTGATGGCCTGGCTGCCCGCCGAGCAGGGCCAGCCGCCGCTGACGCTGCGCCTGCATCTGGCCGGCCTGTCACTGGTGGACTGGATGCTGGCCGCGGCGACGCTGTGGTTCTGCCTGCATCTGGCCGGAGCCGTGGTGTCGCCGCTGCTGCTGCTGGCGGCATTCGGCTGTGCCGCGGTGCTGGGCCTGGTCAGCCTGATTCCCGGCGGTTTCGGGGTCATGGATGGCGTGCTGCTGCTGGCGTTGACCGCCGCCGGCGTACCGCAGGGGCGCGTCGGCGCCGGGCTGTTCCTGTTTCGCATCGTCTACTACCTGCTGCCGATGCTGGCCGGCCTGTGGCTGGGCGGCGGCATGCTCGCGCAGCGGGTGCCGGCACTGGCGCGCTGGCGCGTGCGGCTGGCCGAGAATCCGCTGTTCGCCGTGCTCGGCGTGCCGGCCGGCGCGCTGGCCGAGTTCGGCGTGCGCATCCTCGCCCTGCTGACCTTCGGCGCCGGCGTGCTGCTGCTGGTGTCGGCGCTGCTGCCGTCGCTGCATCACCGCATGCTGCACGCTTCCAGCGCGCTGGCGCTGCCGGCGTTCGAGGGTTCGCACTGGCTGTCGGTACTGACCGGCGTGCTGCTGCTGGGTCTGGCGCGCGGCATCGACGGCCGCGTGCGCGTCGCCTACCGGCTGGTGCAGTGGACGCTGTGGCTGAGCGCCCTGCTGGCACTGTCCAAGGGCCTGCACTGGGGCGAGGCGCTGTTCCTGCTGGCGGTGTCGGGCCTGCTGCGCACGCGCCGCGCGGCGTTCTCGCGCCGGGCGATGAGCCTGAGTTCGGCGCGCACGCTGGGCTGGCTGCTGGGACTGCTGAGCGTGGTCGGCGTGTTCTTCGCCATCGGCGTCGCCGAGGTGCTGGGTGACGACAGCTTCGACATGCTCGCCACCGGCGCCGAGGCACACACCTCGCGGCTGGCGCGCGGGCTGGGCGCGGCGCTGCTGGGTCTGGTGATCTATCTGATCTGGCAGGCGTTCGCGGTGCGCCGCCCGCAGCTGCCGCGGCCGGGCCACACCGAACTGGAACAGGCCCGCGCGCTGTATCGCGAACACGGCGGCGGCGAGTTCGCCCACCTCACCTTCATGGGCGACAAGCATCTGTTCTGGGCCGCCGACCACCGCGCCTTGATCGCCTACGGCGCGGTGCGCGACCGGCTGGTGGCGCTGGGCGCGCCCAGCGGCGACGAGGCGGCGCTGACACCGGCGGTGCTCGACTTCCGCCGTTTCGCCGACAGCCACGACCGCGTGCCGGTGTTCTACGAGGTGCTGGAGCCCGATCTGGCACGCTTCCACGACCTCGGCTTCGACCTGTTCAAGCTCGGCGAGCTGGCGCTGGTGCCGCTGGCGGAGTTTTCGCTGACCGGCAAGCGCTGGGAGGATCTGCGCCAGGCGGTCAACCGCGCCGGCCGCGAGCGGCTCGAGTTCCGCATGGCGCAGCCGCCGTTCGACACCGCGCTGCAGGCCGATCTCGAGCGCGTCTCCGACGCCTGGCTGGCCGAGAAGGGCCAGACCGAGAAGGGCTTCTCGCTGGGCCGCTTCGACCCCGCCTACTTCGCCTGGGGTCCGCTGGCGCTGGTCTATCGCGACGACGAGCTGATCGCCTTCGCCAACCTGCAGCCGCCCTACGGACCGCGCGGGCATGCCAGTGTCGACCTGATGCGCTACCTGCCCGACGCCCCGCGCGGCACGATGGATTTCCTGTTCGCCCACGTCCTGCAGTGGTCCCGGGCCGAGGGCCACGCCACCTTCAGCCTGGGCATGGCGCCGCTGTCCAACGTCGGCGCCAACCCTTACGCGCGCCTCAACGAACGGCTGGTCGCGCTGGCCTTCCGCTACGGCAACCGCTACTACAACTACCAGGGCGTGCGCCGTTACAAGGAGAAATTCCGCCCGCAGTGGGTCGGCGCCTATCTGGCCTATCCGCGCGGACTGAACGTGCCGGTGCTGCTGACCGACATCGCCGCGCTGGTCGCCGGTGGCTATCGGCACTTCCTGTTCGGCTGACGCTGGCGAGCGGGCTGCGGTAGCGGGCGCGCGGCTGCATGGGCTGCGCACGGGGCCTGATCAATGCCGCCCCTCCGCCTGCGGTGACCCTCTCCGAAGCAAAGCTTCCACTCGTCTGCGGCACCTGGATTCTGCTGTCGCTGAGGTCGAAAGCCGAAGGATCCGGGCGACGGGCACCCCGCCGCATGGTCGGCCGGGATGGCCCGGCAGGCCAGATGCTTCGCTGCGCAGATCCTTCGCTGCGCTCAGGATGACAAGAGCTTTGGCATGACAAGGCCCTGGATGGCCCGGCAGCCCAGATGCTTCGC
>JAKAZT010000026.1:0-4522 GCA_021815695.1 Pseudomonadota bacterium | reverse complement strand
CCCAGATGCTTCGCCGCGCTCGGCATGACATCCGTTTTTGTTGTCATCCTGAGCAACGCGAAGGATCTGCTCAGCAAGGAACACGCTCGCGGCAGGCAAATGGAAGCTGTTGAGGGCATCGACGGCAGCAGGACGGAATCGGACGCTGTGCCGATGACACTGCAGACGTCGGATAGTCTGCTGCTCGGACCCTTCGCCGAACTCGGGGCGACCACAAAACCCGGACGCCGCCGCGCGCGGACGCGCGCCGGAAGCGTGCAGCCGTTACACTAGGCGCCCGCTCCGCGCCGGCCGCCACCGCGCCGCCGGGCGGTCCCCTGATGAGCAACCAGCGCCCCCTCCAGGTTCGTCGCCTCGGCCGCCAGCCTTATTTGCCGGTGTGGCAGGCCATGCGCGCGTTCACCGATGGCCGCGGCGCCACGACGACGGACGAACTCTGGCTGCTGCAGCATGATCCGGTGTTCACCCTCGGCCAGGCCGGCAAGTGGGAGCACGTGCTGGCGGCGGGCGAGATTCCGGTGCTCCCGGTCGATCGCGGCGGCCAGGTGACCTACCACGGCCCCGGCCAGATCGTGGCCTATCCGCTGCTCGATCTGCGCCGGCTCGGCCTCGGCGTGCGCGAGCTGGTGCAGCGGATCGAGCAGGCGATCATCGATACGCTGGACGTCTGGAACGTGGTCGCGCTGCGCCGCGCGGGCGCCCCCGGCGTGTACGTGGGCGCGGCCAAGATCGCCGCGCTGGGCCTGCGCGTGCGCCGCGGCTGCAGTTTTCACGGCCTGGCCTTCAACGTGGCCATGGACCTGGAACCGTTCCGGCGCATCAATCCCTGCGGCTACCAGGGCCTCGCGGTGACCCAGCTCAGCGACCTCGGCGGACCTTCGCGTCTTGCCGACGTCGAGGATGTCCTGATCGGGCAACTGTGCCGCCAGTTCGGCTTGCGCGCCGAAGCCGCCTCCCCCATCCTGCCCGTGCCGGCCGCCGCCGCGCCCATTCCCGTGCCATGACCGAAACCACCTCAAGCAAGATCATTCCCGCGCTGGTCACCGGTGCCCGCCACAGCGGCGAGGACAAGATCGCGCGCAATCGCGCCGCGTTCGACACCGCGCCGCTGCTGCGCAAGCCGGGCTGGATTCGCGTGCGCCTGCCGCAGGGCAACGCGGTCCAGCGACTGAAGGCCACCCTGCGCGACAACGCACTGGTGACGGTGTGCGAAGAGGCGTCCTGCCCGAACATCCACGAATGTTTCAGCAAGGGCACCGCGACGTTCATGATCCTCGGCGAGGTGTGCACGCGGCGCTGCTCGTTCTGCGACGTCGCCCACGGCCGTCCGAAGCCGCCCGACGCGCAGGAACCGCAACGCCTGGCCGCCACCATCCGCGACATGCGCCTGCGCTACGTGGTGATCACCTCGGTGGATCGCGACGACCTGCGCGACGGCGGCGCCGCGCATTTCGCCGCCTGCATCGCCGCGGTGCGCGCGGCCAGCCCGGCGACGCGCATCGAGATCCTCACCCCCGACTTCCGCGGCAAGGGGCGCATGGAGCGCGCGCTGGAAGCGCTGCAGCCGGCGCCGCCGGACGTGTTCAACCACAATCT
The DNA here is from genome assembly GCA_021815695.1 of Pseudomonadota bacterium. Classification (GTDB taxonomy): domain Bacteria; phylum Pseudomonadota; class Gammaproteobacteria; order Xanthomonadales; family Rhodanobacteraceae; genus Metallibacterium. Next base: position 2,926 of record JAKAZT010000026.1, on the reverse strand, counting down.
CGAAACCGTGCGCGCGCTCTACAGCGAGGTGCGCCCGGGCGCCGACTACGACTGGTCGCTGGATCTGCTGCGCCAGTTCAAGGCGCGGCATCCCGCCATTCCGACCAAGTCCGGCATCATGCTCGGACTGGGCGAGACCGCGGAGCAGGTGCACGCGGCGCTGGCCGATCTGCGCGCGCACGACGTCGACATGATCACCATCGGCCAGTACCTGCAACCCACGCCGCACCATCATCCGGTGCTGCGCTACTGGACTCCGGACGAATTCGACGCGCTGCGCGAGCACGGCATGACGATGGGCTTCAGCCACGTCGCCTCCGGCCCGCTGGTGCGTTCTTCCTATCACGCCGACGCGCAGGCCCACGCCGCCGGCTATGTCGAGGTGGCCTGACCCATGATCCTGCGTCGCCTGCTGTTCGTCCTCTCCCTGCTCCTCATCCTCCCCGTTGCCCAGGCCCAGGCGCCCAGTTGCGCCGCGCCCGGCAGTGCGCCGCGGCGTGCCGCGGCGGCGTTCCCGCTGACGCCGACGCCGGCGCAGTCGGAGGTCGCGCAGCTCTCGGCGCGATTCCTGACGCGCTACTCCTACGAGGCCCTGCCGCTCGACAACGCGATGTCGCAGCGGGTGTTCAAGGCCTACTTCGACGCGCTGGACGGCGAGAAGCTGTTCTTCACCCAGGCCGACGTCGATCACTTCGCCAGCCTGCGCGATGGCCTCGACAGCGCGATCTGGACCGGCGACATGAGCGGCCCGTTCGCGATCTTCAACCTCTACGAACAGCGCGTCGCCGAGCGCGTCGCCTATGCCCGCTCGCTGCTGGCCAAGGGCTTCGACTTCAACCGCGAGGAGAGCTTCGACCTCGACCGCCGCCACGCGCCGTGGGCCAGGGACACCGCGGCGCTGAACGACCTCTGGCGCAAGCGGGTCAAGAACGACTGGCTGCGCCTGAAGCTGGCCGGGCAGAAGGATGCCGAGATCCGCAAGACGCTCGACAAGCGCTACGCCAACTACGTCGAGCAGGCGCGCGAACTGGACGGCGAGGATGCGTTCTCGACCTTCATGAACGCGTACGCGATGGCCAATGATCCGCACACCAACTACCTCGGCCCGCGCGCCAGCGAGAATTTCGACATCTCGATGAAGCTGTCGCTGGAGGGCATCGGCGCGGTGCTGGAGCGGCGCGACGAGTACACGCAGATCCGCGAGATCGTGCCCGGCGGCCCGGCCTCGCGCTCGAAGCTGCAGGTCGGCGACCGCATCGTCGGCGTCGGCCAGGGCGCCGGTTGCCCGATCGAGGACGTGGTCGGCTGGCGTCTCGACGACGTCGTCGCCCTGATCCGCGGCAAGAAGGACACCGTGGTGCGCCTCGAGGTGCTGCCGGCCGACGTCGGCCTCGATGGCAAGCACGAGATCATCACCATGGTGCGCAAGAAGGTCACCATCGAGGAACAGGCGGCCAAGAAGAAGATCATCGACGTCCATGACGGCGACCGCACGCTGAAGATCGGCGTGATCGACCTGCCGACGTTCTACCAGGACTTCGAGGCCCGTCGCCGCGGCGATCCCAACTACCGCAGCGCCACCCGCGACGTCGCCAAGCTGCTCGGCGAGCTGAAGCGGGACCGGGTCGACGGCGTCATCGTCGATCTGCGCAACAACGGCGGCGGCTCGCTGGCCGAGGCCACCGAGCTGTCCGGACTGTTCATCGGCAAGGGCCCGATCGTGCAGGTGCGCGACAACCGCGGTCGCGTCGAGGAAGAGGACAGCGACAACGCTCGCGTCTGGGACGGACCGCTGGCGGTGCTGGTCAATCGCGGTTCGGCGTCGGCGTCGGAGATCTTCGCCGCCGCGATCCAGGACTACGGCCGCGGCCTGATCATCGGCGAGAACACCTACGGCAAGGGCACGGTGCAGAACCTGGTCGATCTCGACCAGGTGGCGCAGCAGCCGCAGGGCAAGCTCGGCGAACTGAAGATGACCATCGCCGAATTCTTCCGCGTCAACGGCGGCTCGACCCAGCTCAAGGGCGTGACTCCGGACATCGTCTTTCCGCAGACCATCAACCCCAAGGATTTCGGCGAGTCCAGCTACGACAACGCGCTGCCGTGGTCGCAGATCAAGCCGGCCGACTACAAGCCGGTGGCCAACCTCAAGCCGCTGCTGCCCAACCTGCTGATGCTGCACGACGCGCGCGTGGCCAAATCGCCGGCCTGGCAGCTGATGCTCGACGAACTGGCCGAGGCTCGCCAGTTGCAGGCCCAGACCACGGTATCGCTGGACTTCGCCGTGCGTGACCGCGAACGCAAGACGTTCGAGGCCACCCAGGCGACCTTCAAGGCGCGCGAGAAGACGATCGATGCAGCGGCCAAGGGGGCACCGGTCGCCCGTGCCGGCGCCGCGCCGGCGGGCACGGCCGCGGATGATGGCCTGCAGGCCAACGAGCGCCCGCTGAAGAGCGACCTGGCACGCGAGAAAACCCGCGACGTGCGCCGCGACGCCATGCTCGAGGAGGCCGCGCACATCCTCGGCGACGAGGTGGTGATGCTGCGGGCCGATCCGCGGCTGGCCGCCGTCGTGCTGCCGCCGCATGCCGCGCCGATGAAGTAGCGAACGGCCCGCGCCGGGCACGTCCCGGCCGGGCGCGACGGGTGCGGCCCGCGACCGCGGGGCCGCGCCACGCCGATCCGCGGCGCCCGCGGCGGCGCTCGCCTGCATGCCCGATCGCGTTCAATCGATGCGATCAGCCGCCCGGGCAAAGCCCGATCATGGCGGAATCCGCGCCCCGATCCTCCGCTGGAACGAATCATTCGCGCACTTTGCGGACTGAAATCCTTCCCGGTGCAGCATCATTCCCGGATCCCGCGGCGCTGCATCCGGGCGACCCGGTTTCGCGCCTTGATCGCGAACCGGCATCAGGGGGCGTCGCCC
>JAKAZT010000025.1 GCA_021815695.1 Pseudomonadota bacterium | reverse complement strand
CCGCCATGCTCTTGACGGCCTCTGCCCCCGGTTCGATTTGTTGAGTGGATTTGACTTCTTTTGGCGCGCAAGCACAAAGCAGTAACGCCAATGTTGCTGCTGCAAGTAGTTTCACTTGATACTCTCCGTCCGCTCGCATCCGGATACCCTCCGGCTTGGTCAAGCCCGCACTTAAATCAGTGATGTCCGGTAACTCGCGCACCTCGCAGATTGAGCTCACCCGCCCTCTGCCTCGCGGCGCAGGGCGACTGATCGTGCTCGCCCTCCCTCCAGCACGATCACCCGATCGGCGCTGGCGAGGGTTTCCGGCCGGTGGGCGATCACCAGCCGGGTGAGCTTCATGCGTTTCACGGTGGCGTTGACCTGCCGCTCGCGTTCGATGTCCAGATGGCTGGTCGCCTCGTCCAGCACCAGCAGCTTGGGGCGCCGGTAGAGGGCGCGGGCCAGCAGGACGCGCTGCTTCTGGCCGCCGGACAGGCTCGAGCCCATGTCGCCGACCAGACTCTGATAGCCCATCGGCATGGCCACGATCTCGTCGTGGATGTGAGCGAGCCGGGCCGCGGCCTCGACCCTGAGCGGGGTCGCGTCGGGATCGAAAAAGGCGATGTTGTCGGCAATGGTGCCGGCGAACAGTTGATCGTCCTGCATCACGGCCGCCACCGAGCTGCGGTAGCGCGCCAGCCCCAGCCGGCGGATGTCGATGCCGCCGAACAGGATCGTGCCTTCGGTCGGTTCCAGCAGGCCCAGCAGCAGCTTGGCCAGGGTGGTCTTGCCGCAGCCGGAGGGCCCGGCGATGGCCACGCACTCACCCGCTTCGATCCTGAGGCTGCAGTCCTTGAGGATCCAGGGCTCGCCCTCGGCGTAGCGAAAGCTGAGGTTCTTCACTTCCACGCAGGCGGCGGGAAGCGGACCGGTGTAGCCGGCTTCGAGGCTGGCTTCGGCCGGTGTCAAGGCGATGTCGGCCACGCGCTCGGCGTGCAGACCCAGCATGCGGAAGTCGTTCCACTTGTCGATCAGGCCCGCCGCCCGCCGGGTGAACTGGTCGGCATAGGCGACAAAGGCGATCAGCATGCCGGCGCTGAACGCGCCCCTGAGGACCATCAGCGCGGCCAGCCAGATGATCGCCACCCGCTCGATGCCGAAGATCAGGCCGTTGCCGCCCTGGAAGGCGATGCCCAGGCGCTGGATGGTCAGCTCGCGGTTGGTGGTGTCCACCAGGACATTGGCGTAGCGCCCGCGCCGCTGATCCTGCTGGTTGGCGAGCTTGAGCGGCTGGATGCCGCGGATGGACTCCAGCAGCTCGCTTTGCTGACGGGCGGCGTAGACGATGTGATCCTCGGTCGCCCGACGCAGCGAGCCGAAGATGCCCCAGCGCAACAGGGCATACAGCAGAAAGGCGCCGACCACCAGCAGGGTCAGCGGCACGCTGTAGAACGCCATCAAGACCAGGGTCAGGGCCGACATCAGGCCATCCAGCACGGCGCCGACGAACTGCGTGGTCAGCGTGCGCTGGATGGTCTGCACCGAGCCGAAGCGCGAGACCACGTCGCCGATGTGGCGCTTCTCGAAAAAGTCCAGCGGCAGCCGCAGCAGGTGGCCAAACAGGTTGCCCACCCACTGCACGCTCAGGGTGGCGCTGATCCAGGTGATCGACCAGGAGCGCAGCGCGGTCACCGCCACCTGAAACACCGTCAGCAGCAGGAAGCCGAGGCCGAGCAGGGTCAGCAGGCTGCGGTCGGCCGAGACCAGCACCTGGTCGATCACCCACTGCATGTAGAACGGGCCCATCAGCGCCACCACCTCGAGGCCCAGCGCCAGCAGGAAGATCTGGGTCATCGCCCGCTTGAGGCCGTGTACCTCGCCGGTCAGGGCGCGCAGCGAGATCGCCTCGCGGGCCCGCTGCGGCTTGAAGTTCGCCGCCGGCGTCAGTTCCAGCGCGATGCCGGTGAAGTGCTTGGACGCCTCGGCGAGGCTGAGCTGCTGCACGCCGCGCGCGGGATCGTGGATGACGAGGCCCTTGGCGCTGGCCTGCTTCAGGACCACGAAGTGGTTCAGGTCCCAGTGCAGGATGCAGGGGACTTTGAGTTGGGGCAGCTCGTCGAGTTCGAGGCGCAGCGGCCGGGAGTCGAAGCCCAGACGCCCGGCGATCTCGATGATGCGGGCCAGGTTCGCGCCCTTGAGCGACATCGAGGCGCGGCGGCGCAGTCCGGCCAGATCGATGTCGTGGCCGTAGTAGCGCGCGACCATGGTCAGGGACGCCAGCCCGCACTCGACGGCTTCGGTCTGCAGCACTACCGGCAGCGTGCGGCGCCAGCCAAAACGCAGGCCATCGATCACGCGCTCACCGAACGTAACGCTCGCACTCACGCCTTCGCTCCATGCGGAGCCGGGGTGCCCAGCAGGCGCCGGCCAAAGCCGACGACCGGTTCGATTACCCATTCGATGAGACGGCGGCGATCCAGCAGGATGTCGGCATTCAGCGCCATGCCGGGCATCAGCGCGGCGGGGCGTCCGTAGGCGTCGAGGTGTTGCTGACCCAGGCGCACCATCACCCGGTAGAGCGGCTGCGGGGTCTGTTGCGGCTGGCCGAGCAGGCTTGTGATCTCGCTGGGCGACAGGGCGCTGTGCGACACGCTGGCCACGGTGCCGTAGTGCTGACCGAACTTCTGGTAGGGAAACGCCTGATAGCGCAGCACCACGCGCTGGCCGGGGCGGACAAATCCGACCGCCGCGCTCGGCACCAGCAGCTGCGCCTCCAGCGTCGAGCCGGTCGGCAGCAGCGCGAGCAGGGGACGTCCCGGGGTCGCGGCCTGCCCGGGCTTGATCAACAGCGCCGAAACGATGCCCGAGCGCGGCGCGCGCAAGATCCAGGCGCGCTGAGCTTCGTTCTGCGCCAGGGCCTGCTCGACCTCGGCCCGCTTGTTCTGCGTGGCCGTCTGCTCGGTCGCGAGATTGAGCGGAAGCTGCGCGAGTTGCTGCTCGGCATCGGCGATCTGCTGTGCAGTCGCCAGCTGCTGGCGGCGCAGCGCCTTGACCTGCATCTGCGCGCCGAGGGCATTGGCCTGCTGTTGCTGCAGCTCGAAGGTCGAGACGTAGCCCTTGCCCGCCAGCGGCGCGATCTTGTCCAGCAGCCCCTGCATGCTGGTGGCTTCCTGCTGCTGCAGGGCCAGCTGGCCGCGGGTCTGCACCTGCTGCGCGCTCAGGGCCGCGATGCGTTCGCGCAGCTCCTGCGCCTGACTCGCGGCCAAGGCCTTCTGCGTCGCAAGATCCGCCGACAGCCCCGAGCGCTCGGTCTGCAACTGCGCCGCGATGAAGGTCCGGGTGTTGCCCAGCGCCATGCTGTCGAGCGGGTTGTCGAACGCGACCAGGGGCTGGCCGCGTTTCACCGGTTCGCCCTGAGCGACCATGACCCGGGTGACGCGGCCGACGGCGGCGGCGTTGAGGGTGATCAGGCCGGTGCTGGGCACCAGCTCGCCGGCCACGGTGGCGCGGCGGGTGTAGTGGCCGAAGGTGAGATACAAGACCAAGGTGGCCGCGAAGATCGCGACCAGGCCCGCAAGCACCCAGTGCGCCAGCGGCGTCGCGATGCTGATGCGCCCCAGCGCCTCGTGGCGCTTGGCAAGCACCGCTTCAGGACGAAACAGTCCATCGCCGATCGTGGTGCTCGTTGCGCTCATCCCTGAATTGCATCCGGCATGACAGGCGATGCGCGATTATTTACCCCCCCCCCTCACTTACGGAACAAGCGCCCGGTGTCATACGACTTCGCAAGCGCCACGGGTGCGAGCGACCGCTCCCGCAGAATGACCCTGTTCCCGCGACAGGTGTTTGCCGGTTTTGCCGCTAGCATGGAACCTGCACCCCTCGCGCACGGTCGCAGTGTGGGTGTACGGCGCGGGGAGCGCCGCGCGCATCCGGTGTGCCACCGGTTTGACTCTGGTTTCATCCAAGGAGAGACGACGATGAGGAAGATCCTGCGAGGACTGCCGGCGCTGCTGGCGGGATTGCTGCTGCTGCCCGCGCTCGCGACGGCGCAGGCGCCGGCGAAGGACGACGTGCTGCGCGCCACCCTGCCCAACGGGCTGCGCGTGGTGATCGTGCCCGACCGGCTGGCGCCGGTGGTGACCACCGAGATCAACTATCTGGTCGGCTCGAACGAGGCGCCGGCGGGCTTTCCCGGCACCGCGCACGCGCTGGAGCACATGATGTTTCGCGGCAGCCCGGGCCTGAGCAAGGACCAGCTCTCGGCGATCGCCGCGGCGATGGGCGGCGGCTTCAACGCCGACACCACGCAGACGGTGACGCAGTACTTCTTCACCGTGCCGGCGGCGGATCTCGACGTCGCCCTGCACATCGAGTCGCTGCGCATGCGCGGCCTCGACGCCGCGCCCGCGCAGTGGGCCAAGGAGCGCGGTGCGATCGAGCAGGAGGTCTCGCGCGACCTGTCCAGTCCGCAGTACGTGTTCTATTCGCAGTTGCTGGCGACGATGTTCAAGGGCACGCCCTACGCGCATGACGCGCTGGGCACGCGGCCGTCGTTCGACAAGACCAGCGCGGCGATGCTCAGGCAGTTCCATCAAACCTGGTACGTGCCCAACAACGCGATCCTGGTAATCGCCGGCGACGTCGATCCCGCGACGGCGCTGGCGCGGGTCAGGACGCTGTTCGGCGACATTCCGAGCCGGCCGCTGCCGGCGCGTCCGGCGGTGGATCTGCAACCGGTGTCGGCGCAGACGCTGAAGCTGCCCACCGACCTGCCGGTGGGCCTGGTCGCGGTGTCCTACCGCATGCCCGGCATGACCGCCCGGGATTACGCCGCCAGCCTGATCCTGTCCGACGTGCTGGGCAGCCAGCGCGGCAGCCTGTACGCGCTGGTGCCGCAGGGCAAGGCGCTGTTCGCCGGCTTCCAGTACGCGGCGTTTCCCGGCGCCGGACTGGGCTTCGCGGTCGGCGCCTTTCCCAAGGGCGGCGACGCGCAGGCGCTGCTCGCCGACATCAACAGCACGCTGGCGGCGACGCTGAAGCACGGCGTGCCGGCCGACCTGGTCGCGGCCGCCAAGCGCAACGCCATCGCCCGTCTCGAGTTTCAGAAGAACTCGATCAGCGGGCTGGCCAACGCGTGGTCGTCGGCGCTGGCCTTCGAGGGCCTGGATTCGCCGGACGCGATCAAGGGCGCGATCGAGGCGGTGACCGTGGCCGACGTCGATCGCGTCGCGCGCGCCGCGCTGGACCCGCAACACGCGATCACCGCGATCCTCACCCCGCAGAGCTCCGGCAAGCCGATCGCCGGCAAGGGCTTCGGCGGCGCCGAGTCGTTCGGCGGCGCGCCCGAGGGCGCGGTCAAGCTGCCGGTCTGGGCCGAGCGCGCGCTGGCGCGGCTGGAAGTGCCGACCTCGACCGTGCGGCCGACGGTGACCACGCTGGCCAACGGCATCCGGCTGATCGTGCAGCCGGAAAGCGTCAGCGACACCGTGCAGGTGTACGGCGCCATCCGCAGCAACGCCGACCTGCAGACTCCGCCGGGCCAGGAAGGCGTCGGCAGCGTGCTGGGCGGCCTGTTCGAATACGGCACGCAGACGCTCGACCGGCTGGCCTATCTGAAGGCGCTGGACGACATCAGCGCCAGCGTCAACGCCGGCACCTCGTTCTCGCTGGCGGTGCCGGCGGCGCACTTCGCGCGCGGCATGGCGCTGCTGGCCGATGACGAGCTGCATCCGGCGCTGCCGCCGCAGGCGTTCGCGGTGGTGCAGATGCAGACCGCGCGCGCGCTGGCCGGCGAGCTCGAATCGCCGGGCTATCTCTACGGTCGCGCGATCACCAAGGCGCTGGTCCCGGCCAACGATCCGACGCTGCGCGAGGCCACGCCGCAGGGCGTGATGAAGCTCACCCTCGCCGACGTCAAGGCCTATCACGCCGCGGTGTATCGCCCCGACATGACCACGATCGTGGTGATCGGCAAGGTCACGCCGGCCGAAGCCGAACGCGTGGTGACGCAGGCCTTCGGCAACTGGAAGGCGCAGGGTCCGAAGCCCGTCGTCGAGCTGGCGCCGATCCCGCTCAACGCGTCCTCGCAGGCGGTCGTGCCGGACACCACCTCGCTGCAGGACAGCGTCGCGCTGGTGCAGAACCTCGGGCTGAACCTCAAGAGCCCGGACCGCTATGCGCTCAATCTCGGCAACCAGGTGCTGGGCGGCGGCTTCTACGCCTCGCGCCTGTACCGCGACCTGCGCGAGAAATCGGGGCTGGTCTACACCGTCGGCACCGCCTTCGACTGGGGCCTGACGCGCAGCCGCTACTCGGTGAGCTACGGCTGCGATCCGGACAAGGTCAGCCAGGCACGCGCGCTGGTGGTGCGCGATCTCAGGCAGATGCAGGAGCAGCCGGTCACGCCGACCGAACTCACCCGCGCCAAGGCGCTGCTGATCCGCAGCATCCCGCTCGGCGAATCGAGCACCGGCAGCATCGCCGGCCGCCTGCTGTACTACGCGCAGGTGGGTTTGCCGCTGGACGAGCCGACGCGGGCCGCGAAGCGCTATCTGGCGCTGACCGCGCCCGAAGTGCAGGCGGCGTTCAAGGCCTGGGTACGGCCCGGCCATCTGGCCACCGTGGTCAAGGGACCGGCGCCGAAATAACCCGCGCCGGCGCGCGCGGCAGTGACGAAGGCCGGCCTTGTGCCGGCCTTCGTTTCGGGTCGATCATGACCACCGTTGCCCGCATCGGGGACAGGAGGTCTTGACATGCGCATGGGACCGTTCGCCGCCGGTCGCTGGGCGATCCTGGCGGTCGCACTGAGCCTTGCCGCGTGCTCGACCCCCGCGCCCAGGGTCGTGGTCCGACCGGCCGCCGAGAGCCGGGACCAGATCGTCGCGGGCAGCCTGCACTGGCCCGATGCCCGATCCCTGCCGCCGGGCGCCCATGCCGAGGTCACCTTGCTGGCGACCGGCCCCGCCGGCCAGCGACTGCTGACGCAGTCGGATGCGCCCGCAGAAAAGGCTCCCTCCGTCTTCGGACTTTGGCTGCCGGCAGGCACCCTGCAGCCCGGGCAGCCTTATCAGTTGCTGGCGCGCATCGTGGATGCCGCCGGACACGTGCTCTGGGCGCTGCCGGCGCCGCTGGCCCTCGATGCCGCGAGCGCGACGCTGCCGCTGACGCTGTCCCTGCAGCGCCCGATCACCATCGTTGCCGGCAAGCCGGCTCCGGCCGCCGCCGTCCGCAGCGATCAGACGGAGATGTTCGTCGCCCAGGGCGATCGCCCCAGTCACTGGCGTGCGGCGATCCTGGGTAACGGCGCGCAGCGGCAATTGCGCGCCGAACTGGATGCCAGGACGGACGCGCGACTGTATCGCGGAGTCACCCGCAAGCAGTTGGCCAATGGCGCCGTGGTCTTCACCGCCAACCACGGCTGGGTCAGCCTGATCCTCACGCCCGGGACCTGCGTGCAGGGCGCCTACCGGTTTCCCTGGAGCGCCATGCTCGAGATCACCGGCGCGACCTTCCACGGCTGCGCGCGCGGCATGTTCTAGCCAGGCATCGGCTGCTGGCCGGGCATCAGCCGCCAGCCGTCGATCTCGACCGCCAGCTCGGCGCGACAGACATCACCCGCCAGCAGCAGCCGCGGCACCGCCGCCGGCAGGTGCGCGTCGAGCAAGGCCGCGACGCGCGTGGCCTGCGCCGGATCGCGCAGATACACCTTCAGCGGCGAGCAGGCGTCGAAACCGCCGTCCACGCCGGCGGCGGCCAGCAGGGCGCCGAGGTTGGCGAAGGTCTCGGCCAGCTGCGCATCGAGATCGCCGGCCGACTGCGAGGCATGGCCGACGATGGCGGCGGTGCCCGAGATCGCCAGCCCGGCGCCGCCGGGCAGACGCATGCCGCGGGCAAAGGTGGGCGGTGACGGGCCGTAGTGGCGCGGATAGCGCCAGGCGCTGGTCTGGCGCGGATTCTCCACCCGCGTGCCCGCGATCGCGGCGGCCAGCCAGTAGATCTGCAGCCGCTGCGGCGCGCCCTGCACGCCGATCGCGGTCGCGGCCGGATAACCGCCGGCGAAGCCCGCGCTCATGCCGCGCGCGCGGCCGGCGCAGAAACGCTTGTAGCGCTCGTCGTCGCCGGCGCCGTGATTGATCGCGCCGAAATAGTTCCAGACGCGCAGCACGTGCCGTTCCGCGCGCGATGCATGGAACGCGGCCAGTGCGCGATAAGCCGTCTCGGCGGCTTGTTCCAGACCGCCCTGCGCGGCCTCGTCGAGCTCGATCGCGCCGAACAGCCAGCCGCCGCCGGCGGCATGGCGCAGGCTGCCGACCCGGCCGTGTTCCACCGTGGCGTCGATCTGCCAGACCTCGACCACGGCGTCGGCGCCCAGTGGCAGCAACGGCAGCCGCAACCAGCGCGGATCATCGGCCACGGCCACGGCCGCCGCCGCGCCAAAGCCGATCGCCGCCAGCGTGCCGGGCGCCGGCAGCAGTTGCGCCGGCTCCGCGGCGACGTAATGCACGCGCAGCGGCACGCAAGCCGCATCGACGGAAAGGGGCATGGGCAACGGGACTTCGATCACCGGCGGCACGAGCGGCGCAAACGGCAATGTTACAATGGCCGCCGATGCAGGCCGCGACAAGGCGGCCCGCAAGGCCAAGGGAGTAGCCCTGCGATGATTGTGCAGACACCCGCCGAACGCGAGCTGGCCGAACTGATCGTCGGCAGCCTCAATCTCGAAGGCGTCAGCGCGTCGGCGATCGCGCCCGATGCCCCCTTGTTCGGCGGCACGCTGGGCCTGGACTCGATCGATGCCCTCGAAATCGCGCTCGCCGTTTCCAGGCGCTACGGCTTCCAGCTGCGTTCCGACCACCCGGACAACCGCCGCATCTTCGGCAGCCTGGGCGCGCTGGCAGCCCACATCGAGCAGCAGCGCAGCGTCTCCACGGCGTGAAGGCCGCGCGCGCACGTGCCGTTCTCGCGGGCGCGCTGATCCTGGCCTGGCTGCTGGGCACGCACCGGGCGACCGCCAGCAGCGACCCGCGGCTGGCCTTGCTGCCGCCGCTGGCGCTGATCAGCCTGCTGTTGCTGCCGGGCCTGTGCCGCGGCCACCGGCGCAGCTGGCTGCTGTGGCTGCTGCTGACGCTGGCGCTGCTGGCCTTGCTGCCGCTGCATCTGGCGGCGCTGCCGATGGATCTGCTGCCGGCGCTGCTGCCGGCCCTCGCCGCGACGGCATTCGGTGCCAGCCTGCGCCGCGGTCGCGAACCGCTGATCACGCGCTTCGCGCGCATCAGCGAGGGCGCCGCCGCGCTGACCGATGCGGCCGCGGCACGCTACACGCGCGCGGTGACCGCGGCCTGGACCCTGCTGCTGGCGGCGATGGCGCTGGTCGCGCTGCTGCTGATCACGCTGGCGGTGCCGGGCGGCCTGCTGGCCATGGCCGGCGCGGCGTCGCCGTGGCCGCTGCCGCGTGCCTGGTGGGGCCTGTGGAGCAGCGCCATCGCCTACGCCGTGCTGGGCGCCGCCCTGGTGCTGGAATACGTCCTGCGCCGATGGCTGCTGCCGCAGGCACCGCGCAACGGCTTCGTCGCCTTCGCACGCGCGCTGGCCACGCACTGGCCCGCATCGAAACAGCGCCCATGAGCGATGTCTGGCGCGCGGACTTTTTGCTGCCGCACGAGCACCCGGCACTGCCCGGGCATTTCCCGGGTCAGCCGCGGGTACCCGGCGTGCTGCTGCTGGAGCAGGTCGCCCGGGCGTTGCGCGCGTGGCGCGGGGTCGCCATGACCGGCGTGATCGAGGCCAAGTTCCTGGCCGCGCTGCAGCCCGGGCGGACGGCCACCATCGAACTGCACGCGGACGGCGCGCGCGTGCGCTTCGCGATCCGCCAGGACGCCGTCCTGATCGCACGCGGCCTGCTGGATCCGGCCGCGTGAACGCGCACTGGCAGGGGCGTCGCGAGGGTGGCGGACGCTTCGCGCTGTGGCTGATCCGCGGCATCGGCCTGCACCTCGGACGGCCGCTGGCGCGTCTGATCCTGTATCCGGTCACGCTGTATTTCTTCTTCCGGCGCGGCGCCGAGCGGCGCGCCACGCGCCAGTTCTACGCGCGCCTGCAGGGCCGGCCGGCCAGCGCCTGGCAGGTCATGTGCCAGTTTCACTGCTACGCCGCGACCACCCTCGATCGCGTGTTCCTGCTGGCGCGCGGCACGCGCGGCTTCGCCATCGAGGTCGAGGGCCTGGAGGCACTCGAGGCGCTCCACGCCGAGGGCCGCGGCGTGCTGTTGCTGGGCGCGCACGTCGGCAGCTTCGAGGCGCTGCGCGCGCTGGCCGGCCGCTTCCCGCAGGGCCGCCTGCGGGTGCTGCTGGACAAGGCGCAGACGCCGGCACTGACCGCGCTGCTGGAGTCGCTGGCCCCGGAGGTCGGTGCCGCCGTGATCGACGCCTCGCGCGATCCGGCCGGGATCGTGCTGGCGCTGGCCGAGGCCACCCGCGAGGGCGCGCTGGTGGCGCTGCTGGCCGACCGCGCGCGGCGCGGCGAGGCGACCCGCATGGCGCCGTTCCTGGGCGCGCCGGCGCCGCTGCCGACCTCGCCGTGGCTGCTGGCCGCCGCGCTCGACGTGCCGGTGCTGCTGTGCTTTGGCCTGTATCTTGGCGGCAATCGCTACCGGCTGCTGTTCGAACCCTTCGCCGATCGCGTCGCGATGCCGCGTGCGCAGCGTGCCGCGGCGCTGGACGCGACGATGACGCGGTTTGCGGCACGCCTCGAAACCATCGCCCGCACCTATCCCCGCAACTGGTTCAACTTCTATGACTTCTGGCAAGCGAACGCGGAGGCTGCCGTGGCTGGCGCTGGTGCTTCTGACACCGACGCCGGCCCCCGCGGCCACGCTGGCTCCTGACCGGCTGGTCGCCAGCCTGGCGCAGCACGCACCGGCGCGCACGGCGTTTGCCGAGGTGCGTTACGTCGGCGTACTGACGCGCCCGCTGATCCTGCACGGCGAGCTGGCCTGGCTGGGCGGCGCGCGGCTCGAGCGCGATGTCGCCACGCCCTACCGCGAAACCACCCGCATCGACGGCGACCAGGTGCGCGTCGTGCGCCCGGGGCAGCCGCCGCAGGACTTCGACCTCGGCCGCGCGCCCGAATTGAAGGGCCTGCTGACCGGCTTTCGCGCGCTGCTGTCGGGCGACGCCGCGCTGCTGCGCGGCACGTTCAGCGTCCGTGCCTCCGGCGACGCCCGCGCGTGGACGCTGCAACTCACGCCGCGCGACGCCGCGCTGGCGCGGCGACTGACCGGCATCAGCGTCGACGGCAGCGGGCACGCCCTGCGCTGTCTGCGCATGGATCAGGGCAACGGCGACACCAGCTTCACCCTGCTCGGCGCGCTGGCGACGAGCGCGCTGCCGGCCACGCCGACACCGGCCGCGCTGGCGACGCTGTGCGCGGGCGGCGCGCTGCCGTGAAGGCGCGCACGCGCGGCCTGCTGCTGATCCTGTGGCTGGCCGCGCTGGGCGCGCTGGGCGCGTTCGTGGTCACCGGTCTGCGGGTCGAAACCGACCTGCGCGCCTTCCTGCCGCCGCCGCGCACGCCGGTGCAGCGCCTGCTGCTCGACCAGATCGGCAAGGGCCCGGGCTCGCGATTGCTGCTGCTGGCGATCCGCGGCGCGCCGCCCGCGGATCTGGCGCGTCTCAGCCGCGGCCTGGCCGCGGCGCTGGCGCACGATCCGCAGTTCGTGCTGGTCGCCAATGGCGACGAGGATGCGCTGGCCACGCTCGATCCGGCCCTGCTGCCCTATCGCTACCTGCTGACGCCGCGCTTCGACGCGCAGCCGCTCGATGCCGCCACCCTGCACGCCGCGCTGGAGCAGCGGCTGGCCGATCTCGGCTCGCCGGCGGCATCGCTGCTGGAGCCGCTGCTGCCGAGCGATCCCACCCTGGAGACGCTGGCGCTGGCGCAGCGCTGGGCGCCGCCGCACACGCCGGCGCTGCACGACGGCGTCTGGCTTTCGTCGCGACAGGGCGCGCTGCTGGTGGCGCAGACGCGCGCTCCCGGTTTCGATCCCGCGGCCCAGGCCGGCGCGCTGGCGGCGCTGCGGGCGCAGTTTGCCGCACTGCCGGCGCGCGGCGCGGCGCGACTGGAGGTCAGCGGTCCGGGCTACTTCAGCGTGGTCGTCGATCGCGCCGTGCGCCGCAGCGCCGACCGCATCGGCGCGCTGACGACGCTGGGCTTCGTGCTGCTGCTGCTGGCCGCCTACCGCAGCGTGCCCAGTCTGCTGCTCGGCGCGCTGCCGGTGGCCACCGGTGCACTGGCGGGACTGGCCGCGCTGGTGCTGCTCGACGGCGGCGCGCACGGCATCACGCTGGCGTTCGGCTTTACCCTGCTCGGCGTGGCTCAGGAATATCCGATCCGCCTGCTCAGCCACCGCTCGGCTGCCGAGACGGCGACCGCCAGCGCACGCGCGCTGTGGCCGCTGCTGCGCACCGCGATCGCCTCCACCGCGATCGCCTACGCCGCGTTCTACGCTTCGGGCGTGCCGGGACTGCAGCAGCTGGCCGTGTTCGCCGTCGCCGGCGTGCTGGCAGCCGGACTGGCCACGCGCTGGCTGCTGCCACCGCTGCTGCCGGCACGCGTGCGCGACGCCGCCGACACCCCGGGGCTGGCGTGGCTGGCGGCGCGGCTGGACGCCCTGCCGCGCCCGCGCGCGCTGCCGATCCTGCTGCTGCTCGCGGCGCTGGCGGCGATCGCGTTGGCGCCCGGTCCGTTCTGGCAGAACGATCTCGGCGCGCTGACCCCGGTGCCGCCGGCGCTGCTGGCGCGCGACGCCGCGCTGCGCCGGGCACTGGGCGCACCCGACGTGCGCTATCAGTTGCTGCTGCAGGCGCCGACGGCCGATGCCGTGCTGACCCTGTCCGAGCGCGTGACGCCGGCGCTGCACGACCTGGAACAGCGCGGCGTGCTGGGCGCGGCCGAACTGCCCTCGCGCTATCTGTCGAGTCTCGGCGTGCAGCGCGCACGCCAGGCGCGGCTGCCCGATCGTGCGGCGCTGACCGCCGATCTCGCCGCCGCCGGACGCGGCCTGCCGTTCCGGCCCGGCCTGTTCGCGCCCTTCATCCGCGACGTCGAACGCGCGCGCGCGCTGCCGCCGCTGACGCCCGCCGCGTTCGAACGCACGCCGCCGGGTGCGCGGCTGGCGTCGATGCTGGTCCACCAGGACGGCCGTTGGTTCGGCCTCGGCGCGCTGGTCGACGTGCGCGATCCGCAGGCGCTGGCGCACTGGGCCGATGCGCAGGGCGGCCAGGTCCGGCTGCTCGATCTCAAGGCCACCTCGGAACAGTGGGTGGCCGCCTACCGGGTGCGCATCCTCGAGGCGCTGGCGGGCTCCGCACTTCTGCTGGTACTGGCGGTGGTCCTGGCGCTGCACGGTCCGCGTCGCGCCTGGCACGTGCTGGCACCGATGACGCTGGCGACCCTGCTGGCGCTGGCGACGCTGCGCATCGCCGGCATCGCGCTGACCCTGTTCCACCTGGTGGCACTGATCCTCGCCGCCGGACTGGGCCTGCACTACGCGCTGTTCTTCGAGCGCGACAGCGACGATCCCGCCGAGCGCCGGCGCACCCTGCACGCGACCCTGGTCTGCGTGGCCGCCGCGCTGCTGGTGTTCGGCAGTCTGGCCGTCTCCGGCGTGCCGGTGCTGCGCGCGATCGGCCTGACCGTGGCGCTGGGCGTCGGCTATCACTTCGCGCTGTCGCTGCTGATGGCACCGCACCGCCGCGCGCCGGGAGCGGACCGGTGAACCGCGCGCTTGACCGCGCCGCGATCGCGACGCTGATTCCGCACGCCGGCGCGATGTGCCTGCTGGACTCCGTGCTGGACTGGGACGCCACGCGCATCCGGGCACGCAGCACATCGCACGCGCGCGCCGATCATCCGCTGCGCGGCGACGGCGCGCTGCATGCCGTGCATCTGTGCGAATACGGCGCGCAAGCGGCGGCCGTGCACGGCGCGCTGGTCGCCCGCGCCGCCGGCGACGCGCCGCGCGCCGGCCTGCTCGCCGCGCTGCGCGAGGTGCGCCTGTACGTCGAAGCCGTGGACCCGGCCGGCACGGCACTGGACATCGAAGCCGAATGCCTGCTCGCCGACGACCACGGCGCGCAGTACGCCTTTCGCGTCGCCCGGGGCGGATGCCTGCTGGCCGGCGGGCGTGCGACCATCGTTTACGGCGCCGTCGCCGGATCCTGAGCCGCGCGGCCGCCCGCACCCGCCACCGCCCGCGAGGTCGTCATGCAGCAATCCCCACGCCGCGCCCTGATCACCGGCGGCAGCGGCGACATCGGCAGCGCCGTCTGCCACACGCTGGCCGCGCAGGGCTACGCCGTCGTCGTGCAGGCGGTGCGCGGACATCAGCGCGCAGCGGCCGTGGCGGCGGCGATTCGCGCCGCGGGCGGCATCGCCGACGCGGTGCATTTCGATCTCACCGACGGCGCCGGCACCCGTGCCGAGCTGGAGCGCCTGCTCGCCGTCGGCCCGCTGCACGCCCTGGTGCATGCGGCGGGCATCCATGACGACGCCCCGCTGGCCGGCATGCGCGAGGAGCAGTGGCATCGCGTGATCGACGTCTCCCTGCACGGCTTTTTCCACGTCGTGCAGCCGCTGCTGCTGCCGATGGGCCGCGCGCGCTTCGGCCGCATCGTCGCGATCTCGTCGGTCGCCGCGCAGCTCGGCAACCGCGGCCAGGTCAACTACGCCGCGGCCAAATCGGCCCTGCACGGCGCGGCGCGTTCGCTGGCGCGCGAGATGGCCAGCCGCGGCGTCACCGTCAACGTGGTCGCGCCGGGCATCATCGCCGGGCGCATGAGCGACGGCCGCTTCGACGCCGACCAGCTGCGCGCGCTGGTGCCGGCCGGCCGCGCCGGCACCCCGCAAGAGGTCGCGGCGCTGGTCGCCTTTCTGTGTTCGGACGCCGCCGGCTACGTCAACGGCCAGGTGATCGGCGTCAACGGCGGCATGGCGTAGCGATCAGGCCGGCCGCGCCGCGTCGGCGCAACGCGCGGACGGCTCCGGCGGATCGATCACCTTGGGCGGCGTCGCGCGCGCGCGGCGGATGCTGCGCCACAGATGACCGTAGTGCAGGGCGCGGCCGACGGTGTAGACGGTGATGCGGGTGACGTCCCGGACCGGACGGAAATGACTGAGCCGGAACTCGCCCTGGTAGCGCGAGGCGATCGGCACCGATACCACGCCGAGGCCGCGTTCGCGCGTGGCCGCGATCAGGATCGCCGCCTCGAACACGAAATTCTCGGCCGGCAGATCGACCAGTTCCAGCGCCGCGCGCGGGTAGTAGCGCTGGCCGCTCTGGGTGTCGGCGACCGGCTGCGCGCAGGCCACCGAGATGCCCCAGTCGGCGACCGCGTTGGCGCGCTGGCGCGCCTTCGGCTGGCGCTCGCGCTCGCGCAGGCGCGCGCCGATCACGATGTGGTCGGGAAAGGCGTGCGCGGCGGCCAGCAGGCGCGGCACGTCGCTGGCCAGGTGCTGGCCGTCGCCGTCCATCGTCACCACCGCGTCGAAACCCAGCCGCAGCGCGGCGCGAAAGCCGTCGCGCAAGGCTTCGCCCTTGCCCTTGCGCTGCGGGTGGCGGATCAGCGTCACCGGCAGGGAACCGACGATCGCCGGTGTGGCGTCTTCGGAGCCGTCGTCGACCACGATCACGTGCGGACAGACCGCCAGCGCCGACTCGACCACGCCGCGGATGGCGCGCTCCTCGTTGAGTGCGGGAATCAGGATGCAGCAGCGCGGGGGAGTGCGGTCGGTCATGCCTCGATCTCGATGTCCAGGGTCAACGCCGGCGCCAGCGCCAGGCGCAGGCGCGGCGGCGCTCCGCGCGCCAGCGCCTCCAGCAACGCCAGGCTGCGGGCGCAGGGATTTTGCTTGTACCACGCCGCCGCCTGCAGCTGCCGCGGCAGGCTCTCGCGGGCGCCGGCCGAGCGCGTGCGCAGTCGCAGCCGGGGCGCCCCGGTCGGCGCCAGCACCAGCGCACAGGCGAAGCTCAGGGTGGCCGGCGCGACGTCGACCAGGGCTCCGA
Source organism: Pseudomonadota bacterium (assembly GCA_021815695.1). GTDB lineage: Bacteria > Pseudomonadota > Gammaproteobacteria > Xanthomonadales > Rhodanobacteraceae > Metallibacterium. The sequence goes on along the minus strand of JAKAZT010000025.1, from coordinate 8,122 downwards.
TCGTGGCGATGTCGCTGGCGACGAACAGCAGCGGATGGCCGCTGTCGACCACCTGCAGCGCGGCTTCCAGCAGCCCGGCCGCAAAGGTGGATTCGCCGGCGCACACGGCACTGCTGGCGGCATGGCAGCCGGTGGCCATGCTCCAGTGGCCGGCGGCGGCGTTGAGCACCGAGTGGGTGAAGCGCGTCGGCGACACCTGCGTCGGCGCGCTGGCCAGCGTGCGTGCCAGCTCGTCGGTGATCGTGCTGTCGCCGTAGGCGCTGGCGAATACCGTCGGCAGGGTCGCCGCAGCCAGCCCGCTGGCCTGGACCGCCTGCGCCGCCACCTCGACCGCCAGGCGCACCGACAAGGGCGCGCGGCGGCGTTCGCCGGGCGCGAGCATCCGCGCGGCCGGGGCCACTTCCGGCTCCGGCGCGATTCCCGCCAGCAGCGCCTGCAGTGCCGGCCACGAGGGCGCCGCGGGCGCCCACACGCCGATGCCGCGGACACCGACGGTCAGCGCCGCGCTCATGCCGCCTCCGCCCCAGCAAAAGCAAGACAGGCGTTGTTGCCGCCGAAGCCAAACGAGGCGCTGAGCGCGATGCGCAGCAGACGCGATTCGGGTGCCAGCGCCAGCTGCGCGGCGATCGCCGGCTCCGGATCGCGGCAACCGTGCGTGCCCGGAACCAGGCCGTGTTCCAGCGCCAGCAGGGTGATCACCGCCTCGACGATGCCGGCGGCGCCCAGGGTGTGGCCGGTGGCGCCCTTGCTGGAGCTGGCGCGCAGCGTGCGCGGAAACATCGCAGCGACCAGCGCGGCCTCGACGGCGTCGTTCTGCGCGCTGGCGGTGCCGTGCAGGTTGAGATAGTCCACGTCGCGCGGCGTCAGGCCCGCGGCCGTCAAGGCCATCGTGATCGCCTGGCGCGCACCGAGCCCTTCGGGATGCGGCGCCGACAGGTGATGGGCATCGGACGACTCGCCGCAGCCGAGCAGGCGCGGTGCCGACGACGCCGCATCGGCACGCTCCAGCAGCGCGAAGCCGGCGCCTTCGCCGATCGACAGGCCGCGGCGCCCGCGATCGAACGGGCGGCAGGGTTCCGGCGCGATCAGCTCGAGCGCGTTGAATCCGAACAGGGTGCTGCCGCAGAGCGAATCCGCGCCGCCCACCAGGACCACGTCGGCCAGACCGTGGCGCAGCAGCCGCGCGCCGACCGCGAACACCTTGGCGCTGGACGAGCAGGCGGTCGAGACCGTCAGCGTCGGGCCGTCCAGTTGCAGCGCGGCGCTGACGAACGCGGCCAGCGCGTGCGGATGATGGATCTCGCTGCGGCGCAGGTCGGCCGGCATGCGGCCGTGTTCGAGCCGCGCGTAGGCTTCTTCGGTGGCGCCGATGCTGGAGGTCGAGGTGCCCAGCACGCAGGCGATCCGCGCCGGGCCGTGGCGCGCGCGCGCGGCCGCGACCGCCGCGGCGAAGCCATCGGCGTGCAGGGCGCGCCAGGCGAGGCGGTGGGTGCGGCTGTCGAAGCGCGCCAGCGGCGGCGGCAGCGGCACGTCTTCGAGGCCGGCCACGCGTCCGATCCAGCACGGCAGCGGGGCGCTGGTGAAATCGTTGGGTCGCAGGCCGCCGCGGCCCGCGGCCAGTGCCTCGCGATGCGCCGCACGGCCCACGCCGAGCGCGGAGGTGACGGTACAGGCCGTGATGGCGGGGGCGTGATCGGCGCGCGGCATGCGGTCGGGGGCGAGGGTCAGCGGCGCAGTATAGGCGGCGACCCGCACCGCCGCCCGCGCCGGTCGGCCGGAACGATTGCTAAGCTGCGGCCATGAGCAGCGCACCGGATCCGGACCATCCCCCGCTTTCGCCGCAGGCCCGCGCCGTCGAGTCCTGGCTGCGCGGACTGCAGGACCGCATCGGCGCCGAGATCGAGGCCGCCGACGGCGGCGCGCGCTTCGTCGAGGATGCCTGGCAACGTCCGGGCGGTGGCGGCGGACGCACCCGCGTGCTCAAGGACGGCGCGGTGTTCGAGCAGGCCGGCATCGGCTTTTCGCGCGTGCACGGCGCGCCGCTGCCGCCCAGCGCGACCGCACACCGGCCCGATCTCGCCGGCGGCCGCTTCGTCGCCACCGGCGTGTCGCTGGTGTTCCACCCGCGCAACCCCTACCTGCCGACCACGCACATGAACGTGCGCTACTTCGAGGCGCACCGGGACGGCGCGCCGCCGGCGTGGTGGTTCGGCGGCGGCTTCGACCTGACCCCGTTCTATCCCTTCGACGCCGACGTGGTGCACTGGCACACGGTGGCGCGCGACCTCTGCCAGCCCTTCGGCGCCGATGTCTACCCGCGCTGCAAGCGCTGGTGCGACGAGTATTTCCTGCTCCGGCACCGTCACGAGACGCGCGGCGTCGGCGGGCTGTTCTTCGACGATCTCGACGCCTGGGGCTTCGAGCGCTGCTTCGCCTTCCTGCAGGCGGTCGGCCAGGGATTCCTCGACGCCTACCTGCCGCTGGTCGCGCGCCGCCGCGACACGCCCTGGGGCGAGCGCGAGCGCGAATTCCAGCTCTATCGCCGCGGCCGCTACGTCGAGTTCAACCTGGTCTACGACCGCGGCACGCTGTTCGGCCTGCAGTCGGGCGGACGCAGCGAATCGATCCTGATGAGCCTGCCGCCGCGGCTGCGTTTCGAGTACGGCTACGTGCCCGCGCCGGGCAGCCCCGAGGCCCGTCTCGACGCCTATCTGCAGCCGCGCGACTGGCTCTGAACGGCGCCCTCCCGCCACCGCCGCGTGCCCGGATCGGCGCCGGCGCGGAACCGATGGCGGTTCTGCGGGTCGCAGTCTGATGCCCGCGCGGAACGCGCGGACATCCCCGTGCCTGCGGAGCCTCGAAGTGAAGCCCTTGATCCTGTCGGTCGCACTGTCCCTGTCCGTCGCGCTGCTGGCCCCTGCGGCCGCGGCCGCCGCTGCGCCTGCGGCGCCGCCGCACGGTCCCTTCCATCATCTGGTCTTCCGCAACCTCGGCCCGGCGGTGGCCGGCGGACGCGTGACCAGCGTGGTCGGCGTGGCCGGCGATCCCGACCTCTACTACGTCGGTGCCGCCGGCGGCGGCGTCTGGAAAACCGTCGACGGCGGCGACAGCTGGACGCCGATCTTCAACCACGAACCGACGCAGTCGATCGGCGCGCTGGCGCTGGCGGCCGACAACCCCGACTGGCTGTGGGTCGGCACCGGCGAAGCCAATCCGCGCAACGACATTCTCGACGGCGACGGCGTGTACTTCTCGCCCGACGGCGGCAAGACCTGGCAGGACAAGGGTCTGCACGACGCCGGCCAGATCGGCGCCATCGCGGTCAATCCGCAGAACCCCGACGACGTGTTCGTGTGCGCGGCCGGCAACGTGTGGAAGCCCGGCCCCGAGCGCGGCGTGTTCATGAGCAGCGACGGCGGCGCGCACTGGCAGAAGGTGCTGTATCTGAACGATCACACCGGCTGCGCCGACATCGCCTTCGAGCCGGGCAATCCCAAGGTGCTGATCGCCGGGATGTGGCCGCTGCAGCGACGGCCGTGGGACCTGATCAGCGGCGGCAAGTCGGGCGGACTGTACCGCTCCACCGACGGCGGCCTGACCTGGGCGCGGCTGCATCACGGCCTGCCCGCGGGCGCCATCGGCCGCAGCGCGGTGGCGTTCGCGCCCAGCGCGCCCGAAACCGTCTACGCCGTGATCCAGGCCAAGGGCGGCGTGCTGTGGGTCTCGCACGATCTCGGCAGCCACTGGAGCAAGGTCAGCGACGACCACGACAACGACGTGCGCCCGTTCTACTTCACGCAGCTGGCGGTGATGCCCAACGACCCCGACCGCCTGTTCCTGCTGTCGATGAAGATGATGGAGAGCAAGGACGGCGGCAAGACCGTGTTCTACGCCGACAAGGGCGTGCACGTCGACCACCACGCGATCTGGATCGACCCGAAGAATCCGCGCCGCATCATCCAGGGCAACGACGGCGGCGTGTATCTGTCGCTGGATACCGGCAAGCACTGGCGCTATCTGGACAACCTGCCGATCGAGCAGTTCTACCAGGTGGCCGCCGGCACCACGCAGACGCCCTACCTGCTGTGCGGCGGCCTGCAGGACAACGATGCCTGGTGCGGCGCCTCCAGCGACTACCGTCGCGGCGGCGTGGTCGGCTACCAGGACTGGTTCGACGTCGCCGGCGGTGACGGCCAGTACGTGGTGCCCGCGCCCGGCAACGCCAACATCATTTACGCCACCACCGACGACGGCAACGCCACGCGCTACGACCGCGCGACCCGCCGTTCGCGCTCGATCAATCCCTACCTCAAGGACATCCTCGTCGGCTCGCTGCTGTCGGGCAAGACGATGGCCGAGCAGAAGTACCGCTTCAACTGGACCACGCCGATCGCGGTGTCGGCCACCAGCGCCAACGACATCTATCTCGGCGGCAACGTGGTCTTCCACAGCAGCGACGGCGGCCGGCACTGGCAGGTGATCAGCCCGGATCTCACCCGCAACGACAAGAGCAAGCAGGGCGCCAGTGGCGGCCCGGTGAACAAGGACCTGTCGGGCGCCGAGACCTACGACACGCTGCAGTCGCTGGCGCTGTCGCGACGCAATCCGCAGGTGATCTGGGCCGGCAGCGACGACGGCCTGGTCTGGGTCACCCGCGATGGCGGCGCGCACTGGAGCAAGGTCACGCCCGATGGCGCCCCGCAATGGGCGCGCGTCTATCACGTGACCGCGTCACCCTTCCACGCCGGTACCGCCTACGCGGCATTCGACGGGCATCTGCTGGGCAATGACCGGCCCTATGCCTACCGCACCACCGACTACGGCCGGTCGTGGCAACGCATCAGCGCCGGCCTGCCCAAGGCGTCGGTGATGGTGGTACGCGAGGACCCCGATCAGGCCGGCCTGCTGTTTGCCGGCACCATGCGCGGCCTGTATTTCTCGCGCGACGACGGCGCGCACTGGCAGCCGCTGCATGCCAACCTGCCGCGTGGCGTGGCGGTGTACGACCTCACCTTCGTGCGCGCCAGCGACAGTCTGGTGCTGGCCACGCACGGCCGCGGCCTGTGGGTGCTGGACAACCTGCTCCCGGTCGCGCAGTACGACGCGACGATCGCGAAGGCGCCGCTGCACGTGTTCCCCGCTTCCCCCGGCACGCTGCTGCACGCCAGCCACAGCAACGGCGTCGGCCCCAGCGCCTATCGCGCGCCGAACGCGTCCAGCGGCGCGCTGATCAGCTACACCCTGGCCAAGGCGCTCAAGCCGACCGCGGCCGAGAAAGCCGCGCACCACACCCCGGTGAAGATCGAGATCCTCGATGCGGCGGGTCACCGGATCGACACCCTGTACGGCCCGGCCAAGGCCGGCGTCAACGTGATCGCGTGGAGCCTGCACTACAAGGGCCCGACCAAGCTGAGTCCGCTGCTGGGCAAGAGCGGCGCGCTGTTCGGCGCCAAGGTCGGGCCGGCGGTGCCGCCGGGCGACTACAGCGCCCGCGTGACCGCCGCCGGCCGCGTGCAGAGCGTCGCGCTCACGGTGCGCCCCGATCCGCGCTATCGCGACGATCCCGCGATCGATCGCGCCAACACCGCGCAGGGCCTGGCCATGCGTGCCGAGCTCTCGGCGGTCAACCGGGTGCTCAACCGCGTGGCGGCGATGCGCAAGGGTCTCGGCGCCGTGCTGGCGCGCAGCCGCAGCGACAGCGGCTTCGCGCGTCATGACGCCGCGCTGATCGCGCAGGCCAGGACCCTCGACAAGCAGTTGGGTGATTTCGAGGATGCGCTGTGGAATCCGCATACCCAGCACGCGGTCGAGGAGGATTTTCTGCGCCACTACACGCGCCTGCACCAGCACGTGGCCACGCTGTACGGCATGACCGCGTTCGCCTGGGGCGAGGCGCCGCGGGCGCAGGTACGCGCGCTGGCCGCAGCGGACCACACGCTGATCGAGCAGATGCTGGCGCACTACAACGGTGCGCTGACCGCGAGCGTGAAAGCCTGGAATCAGGCGGCCTACGCTGCTGGTGTCGCGACCCTGCCCACCGGCGCGCCACTGGCGATCCGGCCGACGGCGCCGCTGCCGCCGCTGGCGGCTACCGGCGCCACCGGTGCCTGAGCGATGGCGACACGGCGCTCGCGCAACGCGGGCGCCGTGTCGACAGGCGGATCCGTTCCGCCTTGAACGGCGCGTGCCGGGGCGCGGCGCAATCCCCTCCGTTTTCGCAACTTGTTGGAGTTTTTGACAACGATCGTCCCTGCAGGTCGAATCATGAAAACCGCAATCCTTGAGGTCGGCGCTCCGGCCGCGGCCATGGCCGATTATGTGCAGTCCTGGAAGACCGGCAAGCCGCGCCGATCCGCCCGGATCCGGTTTGCGACTCCGGAACTGCTGTGGAAGGTTCTGACCGTCAAGCGCCGGGAGCTGCTCAAGGCGCTCTGTGGCGCAGGTCCGGTGTCCATTCGCGAAGCCGCGCGGCGTGTCGGCCGCGACGTGAAAGCCGTGCATGGAGACATCACCGCGCTGCTCGATGCCGGCGTGCTCAACCGTGCGGATGGCGGCGGGATCGAGTTCCCCTACCAGGCATTGAAGGTCGAGTTTCTGCTGCAAGCTGCATAACCGTCACCGCGCATACCGTGAGCAGGACCGCCGCCGACGGCCGCGAACGCCGCTACCCGGTGTTCCCGATCACCGCCCGCCCCTGACACCGCAGGCCATCTCGCCATGAGCGCCACCGCTGCCGCCGCCGAGTCCACCGAACTGCCGCTGCTGCTGATCGCCGGCTACGCACCCGGTCTCGGCGCCGCGGCGGCCGCGCGTTTTGCCGCCGCCGGCTATCGCGTGCTGGCGCTGTCGCGTCACGCGCCGGACGCGGACATCCCCGGCGGCCTGCACCGCGTGTTCGATCTGCTCGCCGACGATGCCCCGGAGCAACTGCACGCCCTGCTGACCCGGCATGGAACGCCCCGCGTCGTGCTGCATCAGCCGGGCCTGTTTCGACGCGGCCGACCCGAAACGCTCAGCGAGGCCGATTTCGTCGACTGCTGGCGCAGCATGGTGCTCAGCGCGCAGCGCCTCGCCGCCGCCTGTCTGCCGGCCATGGTGCGCGCCGGCGGCGGCAGCCTGATCGTCGCCGGCGCTACCGCCAGCCTGCGCGGCGGCGCCGAATTCGCCGCCTTCGCCTCGGCCAAGTTCGCCCTGCGCGGTCTGACCCAGGCGCTGGCGCGCGCCTATCAGCCGCAGGGCGTGCATGTCGCGCACGTGATCCTGGACGGCATCCTCGCCGGCAGTGAACGCATCGCGGCCGGTCCCGACGCGCCGCGCCTGCAGCCGCTCGCGGTCGCCGCGGTGCTGTTCGACCTCGCGGCGCAAAGCCCCGGTGCCTGGACTCACGAGCTCGACCTGCGCGCCGCCGGCGAACCGTTCTGATGCGCATGCCGCTGCGGGTCGCCGGTGCCGGGTCCGCGCGCCGTCACGACTACAATGCCCTTCCCCCAGGCGTCGAGATCCCCGCATGGCCCTGCGTCCGCCGCATCTCCTGACCCTTGCCGTCGTGCTGGTGACGGCCACGACCTGCGGCCGGCTACTGGCCGCGCCTGCGGCCCCTGCCGGTGCCGCCGGGGCACGCATCGATGCCGTGCTGCAGCGGCTGGAGCAGGCGCAGCCGCTCGAAGGCGTGGCGATCGCGCCGGACGGCCGCCGGCTGGCCTGGGTGGCCAAGACCGCGCACGGCACGCGGATCACGATCGCAACCCGCGACGGCGCGCAGCCGCGCACGATCGTGGTGCCGGGCGCGACGACCGCCCACTGCAGCGACAGCGATGCCGCCTGGTCGCCCGACGGGCGCACCCTGGCCTTTCTCTCCAACTGCGCCGCGCCCGGGGCGCGGCAGAGCAACATCGAATTGCTCGACACGGCCGATGCGCACGCGCAGCCGCGGCGTCTGACCGACCTGCAGGGCCATGTGCGCGCCCTGGCATGGGCACCGGACGGCACCCGCATCGGCTTTCTCTACGTGCCCGGCGCCACGCATCGGGTCGACGCGCTGGCGGCGACCGGACCGCAGGTGGGCGTGATCGGCGTCGCGAACGTGGCGCACCAGCGCGTCGCCGCGGTCGATGTGCGCAGC
>JAKAZT010000125.1 GCA_021815695.1 Pseudomonadota bacterium | reverse complement strand
AGTAGTGAGTAGTGAGTAGTGAGTAGCCAGGACCAGGCTAAAGCCCTGATGCCACGCGCGAACATTTTCGGCTACCGGCTACCGGCTACCGGCTACCGGAAAAGCAGGATGTCATCCTGAGCGAAGCGAAGGATCTTTCACGCCCCTTGCGATCACGGACCTCGGTGCAGAACGGACGTCTCCACCGCGAAGATCCTTCGGGCTTTGCCCTCAGGATGACACCCTTTAGGCTTGTCCTGGCTCCCGGCTCCCGGGTCCCGGCTCTGCCGTATGCAACCGCTTCATCGCCTCGCCGAACTCGCCGGCGACCGCCAGCGGCAGCACGTTGAGCGCGCGCGCTACGGCGTCGAGCATGGCCTCCTCGTCCGGTGCCGAGGGACGGCCGAGCACCCACGGCGTCACCTGATCGCGATGCCCGGGATGACCGATGCCCAGGCGCAGCCGGTGAAACCGGCCATGACCGAGGTGGGCCATGATGTCGCGCAGTCCGTTCTGGCCGCCGTGGCCGCCATCGAACTTCAGTCGCGCCGCGCCCGGCGGCAAATCGAGATCGTCGTGTGCGATCAGGCACTCGGCGGGTTCGATCTTCCAGTAATGCAGCGCGGAAGCGACCGCGATACCACTCTTGTTCATGTATGTGCCGGGTTTGAACAACCACACCGGTTCGCCGCCGATGCGTACCCGGCAGCTGTCGCCGTGCAGCTTGCTCTCGTGTCCGTAACGCACGCCCTCACCCGCCGCCAGCGCGTCGGCGAACCAGAACCCGGCGTTGTGCCGGGTCCGGAGATGTTCGGCCCCGGGGTTGCCGAGGCCGACGATCAGGCGCAGGCCGGCCATGCGTCACGCTGCACGCGCCGGCCCGCCATGTGGGCGGGCCGGCGCGAGCAGCCGGGTCACTTCTTGTCGCTCTTGGCCGGCTCGGCCTTGGCTGCCGCCGCGCCTGCCGCCGCCGCGGCCGGTGCCGCAGCCGCCTCACCCTCTGCGGCCGGAACCGGCTCGATCTCTTCCTTGACTTCCTTGGCCACTGCCACCGCGTGGTCGTGCTCCTTGCCGAAGCGCAGTTCGGGAATCTCGACACCGGCGGGCAGCTTGAGATCCGACAGGTGCACGGTCTGCCCCTTGTCCAGCGCCACGAGGTCGACCTCGATGTACTCGGGCAGATGCTTGGGCAGGCAGCTGATCTCGATCTCGTTGAGCTCGTGGGTGATCACGATGCCCGAGATCTTGCCGGCCGGTGACTTCTCCTGGTTGAGGAAGTGCAGCGGCACGCGCAGGCGTATCGCCTTGTTCTCGTCGATGCGCTGGAAATCCAGATGCAGCACGCGCGGCTTGTACGGATGGCGCTGCAGATCGCGCAGCAGCACCTTCTGCTTCTTGCCGTCCACGCTGAGATCGAGAATGGACGAGAAGAACCACTCGTGGCGGGTGGCCAGGGCCACCGTGTTGTGATCGAGCTGGATGCTCTGCGGCGCTTGCGCACCGCCGTAGACGATCGCCGGCACCTTGTCCGCATGACGCAGGCGGCGGCTCGCACCTTTCCCCTCGTCCCTGCGGCTCTGGGCCTCGATTTCGTGAATGGTAGCCATGATGTTGTTGCCTTGTGTTGCAGATGAACCGCCTCGCGGCGGCATGGATGCTCTCCCGCGACCAGGAGAGCGGATTCCTTGCATCGGGGCCGGAGACCGGCTCCCGTCTTCGCATGTCATGCCGAGCGTCGCGAAGCATCTGGCCGCAGGCCGAAGCATCTCGGTGCAAGCAACCCGGGTTGCGCCCGGAAACAGCGGGCCGCCGGGTGCCGCGCGAACTCCGGATCCTTCGCTTCGTGACACCGGGGGTTTCCCGGCTCCTTACATCCGGCTCCCTGCGTCCGACTTCCTGCTTCCGATTTTCCGTTTCGGCCTAATCAATCCACATACAGCGAACTCACCGACTCGCCGAAGGCGATGCGGCGGATCGTTTCGGCCAGCAGCTCGGCGACGTGCAACTGGCGGATGCGCGCGCAGGCGCCGGCTTCGGCGCGCAGCGGCACGGTGTCGGTGACCACCAGCTCGTCCAGCGCCGACTTCTCGATGTTGCCGACGGCGGGGCCCGACAGCACCGGATGCACGCAGTACGCCACCACCTTGCGCGCACCGCTCTTCTTCAGCGCCGCTGCCGCCGCGCACAGCGTGCCCGCGGTATCGACGATGTCATCGACCAGCACGCAGGTCTTGCCGGCGACGTCGCCGATGATGTTCATCACCGTGGCCTCATTGGGCCGCGGACGGCGCTTGTCGATGATCGCCAGCTCGGCGTCGTCGAGGCGCTTGGCGATCGCGCGCGCGCGCACCACGCCGCCGACATCGGGACTGACCACGATCAGGTTGTCCATGCCCTGATGCCGCCAGATGTCGGCCAGCAGCACCGGCGAGGCGTAGACGTTGTCGACCGGAATGTCGAAGAAACCCTGGATCTGGTCGGCATGCAGATCCACCGTGAGCACACGGTCGCAGTTGGCGGTGCTGAGCATCTTCGCCGCCAGCTTGGCCGTGATCGGCACCCGCGCCGAACGCGGGCGGCGGTCCTGGCGCGCATAGCCGAAATACGGGATCACCGCCGTCACCGTCGCCGCCGAGGCGCGCTTGAGGGCGTCGATCAGCACCAGCAGTTCCATGAAGTTCTCGGCGGTCGGCGCGCTGGTTGGCTGCAGCACGAACACTTCCTGGCGACGCACGTTCTCCTCGATCTCGACCTGCGCCTCGCCGTCCGAGAAACGCCCGACCTGGGCCTTGCCCAGCGGGATGCCGAGGCGATGGGCGACGTCCTCCGCCAGCTTGCGGTGGGCATTGCCGGAAAACAGCATCAGGCCGTTGGAGGCATTCACGGATGAACCCTTGTCTAGCGTAGCCGGCGCGAAGAAGCACAGATGGCTGGGGCGGCAGGACTCGAACCTGCGAATGCGGGAATCAAAATCCCGTGCCTTACCAGCTTGGCGACGCCCCAGCAGAAAATTGCGCGACCGCGAGCGTCAGCGCGGAGATCTCCGCTCCGCGCGCCACCCGGGCCGTGTACCGCGCAGGACAGCGAGCGGCGATGTCGGCGGCTTCGGCGTGGCTGCGGGTTTCCAGAAACACGCTGCCGCCGCTGCCCGACAATCGCGCCAGGCCAAAACCCCGCAGCCAGTCCAGCGCCAGCGCCACCGCGGGATGGCGCGCACGCACGACCGGCTCGAAGGCGTTGCCCGTCACCATCCCGTCAAGAAAGCGGGGAATTGTCTCTTCCGCGGCATTGCGTGTCAATTCAGGCGCTTGGAAAAGCGGCGCGGTGGCGACATGGACGCCGGGGTCGAGCAGCACGTACCAGCACGGCGGCAGCGCGATCGGAGTCAACAGCTCGCCGATGCCTTCGGCCCAGGCGTTGCGTCCGCGCACGAACACCGGCACATCGGCGCCCAGTTGCAAACCCAGCGCGGCCAGGGCGTCGTCGTCCAGACCGCAGCCCCACAGCCGATTGAGTGCGACGAGCACGGTGGCGGCATCGGAGCTGCCGCCACCCAGTCCGGCGCCGACCGGGACCTGCTTGTCCACCGCGATCTCGACACCGAGTGGGCAGCCGGTCGCGGCCTTGAGCGCCCGCGCCGCGCGTACCGCGAGATCCTCGTCCGCGGCGATCCCTTGTGCGCCGGCGCTGCGCACGACCGCACCGTCGGCGCGCACGCGCAGGCGCACGCTGTCACCCCAGTCGAGCAGGCGAAACACCGTCTGCAGCCGGTGATAGCCGTCGACGCGGCGACCGACGATGTGCAGGAACAGGTTGAGCTTGGCCGGTGCCGGCCAGTTCGTCCATCCCGACGCGGTCACGGCAACTCCCAGTGCTCCACGTACAGGCGCACGCTGTACGGTGGCTTGCGCGCAAAGATCGTCCGCGGCATCGCCGGGCTGCGCGCGCGATCCCAGTCGCGGTACTCGACGTGCCAGCCGTCCTGTTCGAGGGTGGCCGGCAATCCGTCGGAACCGAACGCCAGCTGCGCGGTGCTGCCGGGGGCGCGCAGGCCCATCGCCCAGGCGCGCAGGTCGACCAGCGGCAGATGCCAGCCGAGCTGGGCGACCAGCAGGCTCTCGGCATCGGCTGCGCACAGTGGCTGCGGTTTCAGTCCCTGCAGACAGGCGCCGTCCGGGCCGGTTTCGAGGCGAAAACTGCGGCCGGTGATCGGCGCCCGCACGGTGAAGTCCAGTGCGGCGCCGTCCTGTTTCCAGGTGAAGCCGCCGCTGCCGCCGTCGCGGCCGTCACTGACACCGATGCGACCGTCCAGCGTGAAGTACGTGACGCCGGCCAGCGCCTGCTCGCGCGCGGCCTGGGCGGCCAATTCGCCGGCCGTCCCCGGTGTGGTGCGCAACGGCAGCGGCGCGCACGCGGCCAGCGCCAGCAGCAGCGCCGTCGCGGCGACAGCGCGCAGACGACGCGCGTTCATGTGCCCCAGCGTGCCTGCAGCGCGTGCACGCTGCGGCTGTGCGGGTCGAGTCGGTGCGCCTGCGTCAGCACTGCGCGCGCCTCGGCGTGGCGGCCGCGTGCCCACAGCACCGCGGCCAGATGCGCGCCGATCTCGGCGTCCTTGCTCTTGCCCCAGGCCTTGCGCAGGTTGCGCTCGGCATCACCAAGGTGACCGAGACGAAACTGCACCCAGCCCCAGGAATCGGTGATCGCCGGATCATCGGGACGGGCATGGTGGGCGGCGGCGACCAGCTTCTCGGCTTCGGGCAGGTCGCGCCCGGCGTCGGCGAGAGTGAAGCCGAGCGCGTTCATGGCGTTGACGTCGTCGGGTTTCAGTCGCAGCACGCGGCGCAGGTCGACGACCGCCTGATCGATCGCGCCGGCCTCGGCCGCGGCCACGCCGCGCGCATACAGCAGGACCGGATCGTCAGGCGACCGCTGCAACGCGCGTCCGTAGACCGTCACCGCCTCGGCATAACGGCGCGCACGCAGGTCCAGCTCCGCCTCCAGCATCAGCAGCTTGAGGGTCGCACCGGGCTCGTCGAC
>JAKAZT010000024.1 GCA_021815695.1 Pseudomonadota bacterium | reverse complement strand
TGACGTCGGGGCTGATCGACAGCGTGCGGCTGGTCGGTCCGAGCACGCCGACGGCGAAGCGTGGCCGGTCAGGTGTGTCCGATTCCATCTCCGCGCAGGCCTCGCGCGCGATGCGTGCACCCTCGCGGTTGAGTTCGTGGACCAGGTGCTCGAGCTTGTAGTCGGACTGCGAGACCGAGGTTGAATTGAAGGTGTTGGTCTCGATCAGGTCGGCGCCGGCCTCGAGGTAGGCCCGATGCACGCCGGTGATGATCCGTGGCTGGGTCAGCGTCAGCAGGTCGTTGTTGCCCTTGAGGTCGCAGCCGCAGCCGGGGCCGTGCGTGTGCGCCCGCGCGCCGTCGCAGCCGGCGGCGAAGCGCTCGCCGCGGTAGCCCGACTCGTCCAGACGGTGCTGCTGCAGCATCGTGCCCATGGCGCCGTCGAGGATCAGGATGCGGCGCGCCAGCGCGTCGTGCAGCAGCTCGACGCGCTCGGGGCGCAGCCAGGGCAGGGCGGGGGTCATGGTTTCCTTGCCAGCAGCGAGAGGATCTCGAAGTGCGGGGGCTTGCGCTCGCGGCCGAGACGTTGACAGCCGATCACCGCGAGTCCGGCCTGTCGTGCGTAGTCGAGCAGGTCCTCACGGCGGAAGCCGAGATTGCGGTGGTCGTAAGGCTCGACCACGGCGCGATGGGCGTGGCGGGCCAGGGTCACCGCCAGCAATCGGCCGCCATCGCGCAACGCGCGCGCGGCCTCGGCCACCGCTTGCGCCGGGCGTTCGCTGTAGGTCAGCGCGTGCAGCATCAGCACCAAATCGAAGCGGCGCGCGCCGAGATCGAGCGCATGCATGTCGCCGCTGCGCACCTCGACGTTGGTGAACGGCCGCAGGCGCTCGCGCGCGGCCGCGACCACGCGCTCGCTGGCGTCCACGCACAGGATCGAGCGCGCGTGCGGCGCCAGCAGCTCGCCGAGCACGCCGTCGCCGGAAGCGATGTCGAGCACGTCGCCGGTTTCCTGCAATTGCAGCATCGCCCGTGCCAGCGTTTCCCAGGTGCGGCCCGGCGAATAGTGGCGCTCCATGTCGCCGGCGACACTGTCAGCCCAGCCGGAGTCGCGCGCCCGCTGCGCCAGCACGTCGGGCAGCCGCTGCGCGTCGGCATCAAGCACGGCGTCGTCGATCTGCTCGCGCAGCGCGTGCAGCAGTCCGTCACGATGCGGATCGCTGCCGTGCTGGGTGCGGTAGTAGGCCGACACGCCCGCGCGGCGGTCGCGGACCAGACCGGCCTCGCGCAGCTTGGCCAGATGCGTGGATACGCGCGGTTGGGCCAGATGCAGCACCGCGGCGAGCTCGGCGACGGTCAGTTCCTCGCGCTCGAGCAGCGCCAGCAGACGCACCCGGGTGGGATCGGAGAGCAGGCGCAGCAGGCTGCTGGTATCGGCCAGGTCCATCGCTATATCCATTTATCGCGATGAAAGGATGTAAAGGCTAGGCTCACGGTCGCGGCGCGTCAAGGCATTAAACTGGGCGCTTTGCCGGTGCCGTGCATGCGTTCGCGAGCCCTGCTGTTTCTTGTGCTGCTGACCTTGGGTACCAGCGCGTCCGCGGTCACGGTGCCGACGTCCGCGTTCCTGCGCCTGCCGGCGCCTGCTGGCGGTCTGCCCTATCGCCTGTACCTGCCGCCGTTCGCCCGCCCCGGTGAGCGCCTGCCGCTGATCGTGTTCCTGCACGGCTCCGGCCAGGATGGCACCGACAACGACGCGCAGATCGCCTATGGTGGCAATGGCGCGCTGGAACTGCTGGACGATGCGGTATCCAGGCGCATCCCGGTGCTGTTTGCGGCCCCGCAGACGCCTCACGAGTACTGGCGGCCAGCCGCGGTGATGGCGGTGATCCGCGCCATCGAGGCGCACTGGCCGGTGGATCGTGACCGGATCTATCTGACCGGGCTTTCGTCCGGCGCCACCGGCGTCTGGGATATGGCCAAAGCCTGGCCGGACCGTTTCGCGGCGCTGGTGCCGATGTCCGGTGCCACCGAGATCGCCGGCCTGAACAGCATCGCGCCGGTGCCGGAGTGGGTGTTCCATTCCGCCGACGACAACGACACCAACGTGGTCACCGGCTTCGGCGGGGCGATGAAGGGCTCGCGCACCGTGGTCGCGGCGCTGCGCGCGGCCGGCGGCCATCCCTGCTATACCGAATACGCGCACGGCCCGCAGCCGGCGACCCACGTCATCTGGCCCGAGGCCTATGCCACGTCCGGGCTGCTGCACTGGATGCTGGCGCAACGTCGCGGCCGGCCGTCGCCGCTGGCGTGCCCGCCGGACGCGCGTTCGCGCTGAGCGCGCGCGTTACACTTTCCGACTCGAACGACCGTTTGCCGCCGGACCGGTGGCGCCGCCCGGAGACGCACCATGGATTTCCGCTACACCGACGACCAGCTCTCGATCCAGTCCATGGCGCGCGATTTCGCGCAGAAGCGCATCGCGCCGGTAGCGGCGGCGTTCGACCGGTCGGGCGAGTTTCCGCTGGACAACATCCGCGAGATGGGCCAGCTCGGCCTGATGGGCATCGAGGTGCCCGTCGCCTACGGCGGCGCCGGCATGGATGCGATCAGCTATGTGCTGGCGATGATCGAGATCGCCGCCGCCGATGCCGCACACTCGACCATCATGTCGGTCAACAATTCGCTGTTCTGCAACGGCATCCTGCAATTCGGCAACGAGGCGCAGAAGCAGAAATACGTGCGCGCGATCGCCAGCGGCGAGGCCATCGGCGCCTACGCCCTGACCGAGCCGCAGTCAGGCTCCGATGCCTCCAACATGCATGCGCGCGCGGTGCGCAGCGAGGACGGCAGCCACTACGTGATCAACGGCAAGAAGAGCTGGATCACCTCCGGCCCGGTCGCCAATTACATCGTGCTGTTCGCCATCACCAGCCCCGGCAAGGGCGCCAAGGGCGTCAGCGCGTTCATCATCGACACGGCGCGCGAGGGTTTTCATCGCGGCAAGACCGAGCCCAAGCTGGGCATCCGTGCCTCGGCCACCTGCGAGATCGAGTTCACCGACTACCGCTGTCCGCTCGACGAGCGCCTGGGCGAGGAGGGCAAGGGCTTCGGCATCGCCATGGGCGTGCTCGATGCCGGCCGCATCGGCATCGCCTCGCAGGCGATCGGCATTGCCCGCGCCGCCTACGAGGCCGCGCTGGCGTGGTCGCGCGAGCGCAAGGCGTTCGGTCAGGCGATCGGCAGCTTCCAGATGACCCAGGCCAAGATCGCCGACATGAAGTGCCGCCTCGACGCGGCCACCCTGCTGACCCTGCGCGCGGCGTTCGCCAAGGACCAGGCGGTGAAGCACGGCGGGCGCTTCGGCACCGAGGCGTCGATGGCCAAGCTCTACGCTTCGGAGGCGGCGATGTTCATCGCTCACCAGGCGCTGCAGATCCACGGTGGCATGGGCTATTCCAAGGAGCTGCCGCTGGAGCGCTACTTTCGCGACGCCAAGATCACCGAGATCTACGAGGGTACCAGCGAGATCCAGCGCCTGGTGATCGCGCGCAACGAGACCGGACTGCGCTGAGGGCGAATGGCGCTCGAGCGGTCGCGCTCGAATGCGCTGCCTCAGCCCAACCCGGCGAGTTCGCGGTTGAGCAGGGCCGGCTCGGCGACGTTGAGCTCGATCACCCGCTTCAGGCGCGCCAGGCTGTCGAGGTCGATGCGGTCCCAGGCCAGCGCGATGCGCTGCGGCTCGACGCGCGCGGCCTCGACGCCCATGCTGATCACCAGCGCGTCGTGCACGCGCAGCTCCATGCGAAAGCGCGTGCCCGGTGCCGGATCGCAGCCGGAAGGGCGCACCACCAGCACGCCCTTCAGCGACATGTCGATCAATTGCGTATCCCAGTAGCCGCCGCTGGCGTACAGGCGTGCGCTGCCGCCCAGCGTCAGGCGCTGAAAGCGGCGGCGATCCTCGGCGGCGGGCTCCGGTTCCATGGCTGCATTCCTTCGTCGATGGCGCGGGGATTCTGCGGGCTGGCCGCCGCGGACAGCAAGCATCGCGGCTCAGATGCCGTGATGCAGGATCAGCTCGAGCACGAATTTGCTGCCGAAGAACGCAAGCACCAGCATGGCCATGCCGGCCAGCGTCAGCTGCACCGCGCGGCGCCCGCGCCAGCCCCAGTGCCAGCGCCCCATCAGCAGCGTGCCGAAGACCAGCCAGGCGATCACCGAGAACACGGTCTTCTGCACCAGATGCTGCTCGAACAGGTTGTCGACGAACAGCGCACCGGTGGCCAGGGTGGCCGAGAGCAGGACGAAGCCGGCGGTGATCAGGCGGAACATCAGCGCCTCGGTCAGGGTCAGCGGCGGCAGCGCGCGCAGGAAGCGCGACAGCCGGCGCTCGCGCAGCGCGTGCTCCTGGGACGCCAGCAGCAGCGCCAGCAGCGCCGCGATCGAGAGCAGCCCGTAGCTGAGCAGGGCGAGCGAGACGTGCAGCTTGATCTGCCAGTCCATCGGCTGGGGCACCGTGGCCGGCGCCACGAACACATCGATCGCCAGCAGCGTGGCGGCGAGCGGGAAGATGATCACGCCCAGCCCGGCGACCGGGCGGCTGACATTGACCAGCAGGGTCAGCGCCGCGATCACCGCGGCGATCAGCGACAGCGAGGCGAAGAAGTGCAGGTCCAGTGCGCCGCGGTGCGCGATCAGGATCTCGGCCAGATGGCCGCCGACGGCAAGGCTGGCGGCCGCCAGGGGAAGCGCGCGCGGCGCGTCCTGCCCGGCCAGCAGCGGTCGCGCCAGCAGCGCGGTGGCGACCAGATACAGCGCGATCGCGCCCAGGGTGATCACGCTCAGCATCGGCAAAGTGTGGCACAGCGCGAACGCTGCGCAAGCGCCGCGCCGGCCCGGCTATAATCCCGTGCTCGCCTGTGAAGTCGTGCCATGTTCGAGTCCCTGAGCCAACGCCTGTCCGTGACCGTGCAGCGCCTGCGCGGCCGCGGCCGGCTGACCGAGGAAAACATCCGCGAGAGCCTGCGCGAGGTGCGCATTGCGCTGCTCGAGGCCGACGTCGCGCTGCCGGTGGTGCAGGCGCTGATCGAGCGCGTCAAGGTGCGCGCAGTCGGCCAGGAGGTGCTCAAGAGCCTCACCCCCGGCCAGGCTCTGGTCAAGGTTGTCAGCGACGAGCTGACCGCGCTGATGGGCGCCACCAACACTGCGCTGGATCTCGCGGTGACGCCGCCGGCGGTGGTGCTGATGGCCGGTTTGCAGGGCGCCGGAAAGACCACCACCGTGGCCAAGCTGGCGCGCTTTCTAAGGGAGCGGCAGAAGAAGAAAGTGCTCGTGGTCAGCTGCGACGTCTATCGGCCCGCCGCGATCGCGCAGCTGGAGACGCTGGCTTCCCAGGTCGGAGTCGGCTTCTTCGCATCCGGCAGTGGCCAGGAGCCGCTGGCCATCGCCCGCGCCGCGCTCGCGGCCGCGCGCCGCGAGGTCGCCGATGTGCTGATCGTCGACACCGCCGGACGGCTGGCGGTGGATGCGGCGATGATGGCCGAGATCCGGGCGCTGCATGACGCGCTGAACCCGGTCGAGACACTGTTCGTGGTCGATGCGATGACCGGCCAGGACGCTGCGACCACGGCCAGGGCCTTCGCCGAGGCGCTGCCGCTGAGCGGCGTGATCCTGACCAAGACCGATGGCGACGCCCGCGGCGGCGCTGCGCTGTCGGTGCGCTACGTCACCGGGCGGCCGATCAAGTTTCTCGGTACCGGCGAGAAGACCGAGGCACTGGAGCCGTTTCATCCCGATCGTGTCGCCCAGCGCATCCTCGGCATGGGCGACGTGCTCAGCCTGGTCGAGGAGGTCGAGCGCGGGGTCGATCACGAGAAGGCGCAGAAACTCGCGCAGAAGGTCGCCAAGGGCAAGCGCTTCGACCTCAACGACATGCGCGACCAGCTGCAGCAGATGCTGGGCATGGGCGGGCTGGCGGGGCTGATGGACAAGCTGCCGGGGGTGGCCGCGCTGCCTGCCAACGTCAAGTCCAGGGTCAACGATCGCGAGGTGCAGCGCATGGTCGCGATCATCAATTCGATGACGCGCAGGGAGCGCCGTCACCCGGATCTGCTCAACGGCTCGCGCAAGGTGCGCGTGGCGCGCGGCTCGGGCATGCAGCCGGCCGACGTCAATCGCCTGCTCAAGCAGTATCAGCAGATGGAGAAGATGATGTCCAAGCTGTCGCAAGGCGGCATCAAGGGCATGATGCGGCAGATGCAGGGTGCGATGAAACGCGGCGGGATGCCCCCGCTGCAGTGAGCCCGGCGTTGCGGGCTTTCTTTCGTCAGCAAAATCATTACAATATCGAGTTTTTCGGCGTCAGCCAAAGCCGGCCGACGCCGTTCACCGGAGTTCCCGCGACATGGTCAAGATTCGTCTCGCCCGCGGCGGTGCCAAGGGCCGCCCCTTCTACCACGTGGTCGTGACCGACCAGCGCAACAAGCGCGACGGTCGCAGCATCGAACGCGTGGGCTATTTCAATCCGCTCGCGGTCGGTGCTGACAAGCGGCTCGAGCTCGATGTGGGCAAGGTCCAGGCATGGGTAGCCAAGGGCGCGCAGCTGTCCGACAAGGTGCGCGTGCTGGTCAAGGAAGCCTCGCGCCAGGCCGCGTGAGCGACGCGGATCGACGCGTCCCGCTGGGGCGCATCGTCGGCGTGCATGGCGTGCAGGGTGCGGTCCGGCTGGAATCCTGGACCGAACCGCGCGAGCGGATCTTCGCCTACCAGCCGTGGTGGCTGGTCGGTGAAGGCGGCGGCGTGATGCTGGACGGCGTCCAGGGGCGCGCGCAGGGCAAGGGGCTGATTGCCCTGCTGCCCGGTGTCGGCGACCGCGATGCGGCGGCGGCGTGGGTCGGTTGCGAGATCCGGGTGCCGCGCGCCGCGCTGCCGGCGCCGGCGGCCGGTGAATATTACTGGGCCGATCTCGAAGGACTCGAGGTTGTCACCGTGACGGGTGTGGTGCTTGGGCGCGTCAGTCATCTGATCGCGACCGGCGCCAACGACGTGCTGGTGGTCCGGGACGGCGCGCGCGAGCGGCTGCTGCCCTTCGTTCCCGGCGGTTGTGTGCAGGACGTGGATCTGGGTTCGGGTCGCATCACGGTGGACTGGGATCCGGAGTTTTGACGGCAGGGCCGGCGTGCCGGACAAAGGGAACCATGCGCATCGACGTGGTTACGCTGTTCCCCGAGTTCGTGCTGCAGGCTGCGGCGCTGGGTGTGGTCGGGCGCGCGCAGGAGCGCGGCCTGCTGGCGGTGGCGGCATGGAATCCGCGCGATTTTGCCAGCGACGCCTGGCGTACCGTGGACGAGCGCCCGTACGGCGGCGGCCCCGGGATGCTGATGCTGATCGACCCGTTGCGCGCGACGCTGTCAGCGGCGCGGGCGGCGGCGGAGGCGCCGGCGCATGTGGTGTACCTCGGCCCGCAGGGTGCCCGGCTCACCCAGCGCCGCGTGGCGCAGCTGGCGCGACGGCCGCGACTGCTGCTGTTGTGCGGACGCTATGAGGGCGTGGATGAGCGCCTGCTGGCGGCCGAGGTGGATGAGGAGCTGTCGATCGGCGACTACGTGCTTTCGGGTGGCGAGTTGGCGGCGGCGGTGGTGATCGATGCGGTCGGCAGGCTGCAGGAAGGTGCGTTGAACCACGCGGAATCGGCCGCGCAGGATTCGTTCTCGGACGGCCTGCTCGACTGCCCGCACTACACGCGCCCCGAGCAGCACGAGTTGGGCGTGGTGCCGCAGGTGTTGCTGTCGGGCGATCACGCGGCGATCCGCCGCTGGCGCCGGCAGCAATCGCTGGGACGCACCTGGTTGCGGCGTCCCGACTTGCTGGCGCAGGTCGAACTGGACGCCACGGATCGACGGTTGCTGGACGAATTCCGCCGCGAGCAGCTCGCGGCATTACGCTGAGGCCGCTTGCGGCGCAGTTGCTGGTTGGACGACCTGGGTGAGTGCCATGAACAAGATCATTGAGCAATTCGAAGCCGCACAGATGACCCGCACGCTGCCGGAGTTTGCTCCCGGCGACACCGTGGTGGTCAACGTCAAGGTCAAGGAAGGCAATCGCGAACGCGTGCAGGCCTTCGAGGGCGTGGTCATCGCGCGTCGCAACCGCGGCCTGAACTCGGCCTTCACCGTGCGCAAGATGTCGCACGGTACCGGCGTCGAGCGCGTGTTCCAGTCGCACAGTCAGGCGATCGACTCGGTGCAGGTCAAGCGCCGCGGCAAGGTGCGCGGCGCCAAGCTGTATTACCTGCGCGGTCTCGAGGGCAAGGCGGCGCGCATCAAGGAAGACATCGGCGCCAAGCTCTGACCTGACGTCCGCTGCCGCCTCGTCGCGGCAGCGGGCCGCCGCGCTCAGCGCGCGGTTTCGGCCAGCAGCACGCGCTCGGGCTCGTGCTGGAAGTGGCCCTGGATGTAGCCGACTCCGCAGCCGTAGAGCAGCGACACGCTGGCGACGTCCTCGACCCATTCGGCGACCGTCAGCTTGCCCAGCGCGGCGGCCTGCTGGCAGATCGCGCGGATGCGCTGCTGGTTTTCGGGATGGCGCGGCAGATCGGCCATGTAGTTGCGGTCGATCTTGAGGAAGTCGGCGTCGACGTGGCTGAGCAGCTGGAACGAATTGAGCCCCGAGCCGAACTGCTCCAGTGCGAAGCGGCAGCCGATCTGCTTGAGACCCTGCACGAACTGGCGTGCCGGCTTGAGGCTGGTGACGACCTTGCTCTCGGGCATCTCCAGCACCAGCTGATGGCCGCGCACCTCGTGCTCGATCAGGGTCGACTGCAGCCAGCCCAGCAGCGCAGCATCGTCCAGTGACTGTGCCGAGAGCTTGACCATCAGTACCTGACCGTGGCTCTGGCGTGCCGGCTCGCCGAGCAGCCGGATCGCCTCGCGCAGCACCCAGCGGTCCACTGCCGGCATCAGTCCGTGGCGTTCGGCGACCGGCAGGAAATAGCTCGGCAGGATCACGCCCTTGGGGCCATCCATGCGCAGCAGCAGCTCGGACAGTTCACCTTCACCGCCCACCAGCCCGGTGATCTGCTGGTGGTAGAGCACGAAGCGGTCGTTCGCCAGCGCCTCCTTGAGCAGGGCAAGCCAGTAGCGATCCTTTTCCGCTTCGGCCTTCTCGCGCGCGGCAGGGTCATGGACGCCGACGCGGTTGCCGCCCTCGCTTTGTGCGGCGCGCAGCGCCTCGCTGCAGCGTTCCAGCAGCCCGGCCGCGTTGGCGTTGCGCTCGCCGAGCAGGCTGCCGCCGACGCTCACCGTCACCGCCAGCGAGCGCGTGCCGATATCAAGGATCGACTCGGCGACCGCGCGCAGCAGCGCCTGGGCCAGCACCGGCACCGCTTCGTGAGGGCGCGAGCGCAGTAGCACGCCGAAGGTGCAGTCGCCCAGCCGGCCGGCGGCGTCGTGCTCGCCGAGCGCGCCGACCAGGCGCGCGCCGAGCGCACGCATGAACGCGTCGCCGTTGCCGATGCCGATCTGGTCGCTGATGCCGCGATAGTTGTCCGGTTCGACCAGCAGCAGGGCCTGGTCGTTGCGCCCGCCGGCAGCCTGCGCGATGGCGTCGTCGAGCAGGGCCAGCATGTGGCTGCGATTGAACAGCCCGGTCGCCGGATCGCGCTGCAACTGCTCGATCAGGGCCGGGTCCGCGGCCATCTGGCGCCGAAACACGATCTGCAGGCAGGGCTCGCCCTCGAAGGTGGCCTGGGCGAATTCCATCGTGGCGTCGAAGGTGACGCCGTCGGCGCGCATCGCCTTCAGCTCCAGGCGCGGCGGCGGTTTCTCGCCGCGCGACAGGCGCTTGAGCAGGGCCTTGAAGTCCTCGGTGTCGTCACCGGCCACCAGGTCGAGCAGGGTCAGGCCTTCGATCTCGTCGAACTCCTCGAAGCCGAACATCTCCAGGTAGGCGCGATTGGCGCGCACATGCATGCCCTCGTGCACGTAGGCGATCGGATCGCGCGAGGAGTCCAGCAGCGAATCGCAGCGGCGTTCCGATTCGCGCAGCGCGGTCTGCAGGCGGCGCACGCTGCGGCGCATGTTCAGCGCCTCCATCTCGCGTTCGACGATCGCGCGCAGATGGTCAGGGCGCAGGCGCAGCGCCAGGGCGCGAGCGCCGTCGGCGAAGACCTTGACGACCAGATCCTCGTCGGCAGAATCGCACAGCGCGATCAGCGCGATGTCGCGGCCGGTCGTCTCGATCAGGCGCGCCACCTCGATCAGCGACAGATCGCGCGCGGCCGGGTTGGCCAGCACCAGATCCGGGCCCAGGCTGTCCAGGGCCGCCTCGAATTCGGCCTCGTTGGAGGCGCGCGCCGGACGCACGGCGATACCGCCGTTGCGCAACACGCTGATCGCCTGCTCGGCGTCCTCCAGCGAGTCCTCGGCAAAAAGGATCTTGACGACGTTGTCCTGCTTCATGAGCGATGCGGCCAGGGGATGGAGCGCATGAATCCCGCGTCCGGCGGGCGATGGGGCCGCGTGCGAGCACGACCCTGATTCTAGCTTTTACCGGATCGACTCCGGCATTTCCACCGCTCTAGAGCGGAGTTTTCGAAGGTTTACCCGGTTCCTCGCGCACCAGCCGCGGCAGCAGGTAGCCCGGCAGCCGCGCGCGCAGGGTGGCGTGCAGCGCGCGCGCGCGCGCATCGTCCACCTCGAAATGGGCGGCGCCGTGCACGCGATCGAGCTGGTGCAGGTAGTACGGCAACACGCCGCAGGCGAACAAGCGCTCCGACAGCGCGGCCAGGGTTTCGATGTCGTCATTGATGTCGCGCAGCAGTACCGACTGGTTCAGCAGCAGCGCTCCGGCCGCACGCAGCCGGGCACAGGCCGCGGCGACCGCGGAATCCAGTTCGGCTGCATGGTTGACGTGCAGTACCACCGCGACCGGCCAGGGCAGGGCGCCGATCCAGTCCAGCAGCTCGTCGTCCACGCGTTCGGGCAGCACGACCGGCAGGCGCGTGTGGATGCGCAGGCGCTGCAGATGCGGTACATCGGCCAGTGCCGTGACGAGTTCGGCCAGCTTGGATGTGGCCAGCGACAGCGGGTCCCCGCCGGACAGGATCAGCTCCTGCACGTCGGCATGCGCGCGCACATAGGTCGCGGCCTGCTGCCAGCGGCCGGCCGCTGCGGTCGTCTCCGCATAGGGGAAATGGCGGCGAAAGCAGTAGCGGCAGTGCACGGCGCAGCTGCCGCTGGCGATCAGCAGCGCGCGCCCGGCGTACTTGTGCAGCACCCCGTGGGCAGCCTGCGCCGCACCGTCGCCGACGGCATCGGTCGTGTAGCCGGGATATGCGGTCTGCTCGGCAAGCTGCGGCAGTACCTGCAGCAGCAGCGGGTCGCGCGGATCGCCATGGCGCATGCGAGCGACGAAGCCGCGCGGCACTCGCAACGGAAAGCCGAACGCAGCGGCCGGCAGGTCGGCGGCGAGACGGTCCAGGCCGAGCAGGGCGAGCAGCTCGCGCGGGTCGCTGATCGCCTCGCGCCAGGCCTGGCGCCAGTCGGATCGCGGCGGCTGCGCCGTGGCGAGGCTTGCGGTTATCATTGCGGGCTTGATCCGGCGGCGCTCGGAAGGCCGTCATTCTAGCCGCTTGCGGAGCGGCTTTTTCGTATCGGAGCAGTCATGGCGAGTTACGGTCTCAACGATGTCAAGAGCGGCCTGAAGATCATCGTCGACGGCGATCCGTATGCCATCGTCGACGCCGATTTCGTCAAGCCGGGCAAGGGCCAGGCTTTCACCCGCGTGCGCATCCGCAACCTCAAGAACGGACGCGTGGTGGAAAAGACGCTGAAAGCCAACGAGACCGTCGAGGGCGCCGACGTCGTCGACAGCGACATGCAGTACCTGTACTCGGATGGCGAGTTCTGGCACTTCATGCAGCCGGAGAGCTTCGAGCAGCACACCATCGACAAGGCGGCCCTGGGCAACGCGGCGCAGTGGCTGAAGGGCGAGGAGGTGTGCATCGTCACGCTGTGGAACGGAGCGCCGCTGACGGTGACGCCGCCCAACTTCGTCGAGCTGACGATCGTCGAGACCGATCCCGGCATGCGCGGCGACACCTCGGGCGGCGGCGGCAAGCCGGCCAAGCTGGAGACCGGCGCGGTGGTGCGGGTACCGTTGTTCGTCGGCCAGGGCGAGGTGATCAAGGTCGATACCCGCACCGGCGAGTACGTCGGCCGCGTCAAGTGACGCGCCGGCGCGCGAACGCAGTTCGCGCCTCTGCCGGCGCGTCATCCCGGCGAATGCCGGGATCGGGTCGGGTCGCTCGCTTGAGCGCAGTTCGCGCCTCTGCCGGCGCGTCATCCCGGCGAACGCCGGGATCGGGTCGGGTCGCTCGCTTGAGCGCAGTTCGCGCCTCTGCCGGCAGGGTGAGGAGTGCGACGTCGTCGTGAGCCATGCAACGCCGCAAGCCGTCGACCTGCTGATCGAGGCCCGCTGGGTGGTGCCGGTGGTACCACGCGGCGTGGTTCTGACCGACCACGCGGTGGCCGTGGACGGCGGTCGCATCGTCGGTATCGTGCCGCGCAATCAGGCTGGCGGGGCCTACCTGCCACGCGAACGTGTGAGCCTCGGCGAACATGCGCTGATCCCGGGTCTGGTCAACGCGCACACGCACAATCCGATGACCCTGCTGCGCGGCCTTGCCGACGACCTGCCGCTGATGACCTGGCTGCGCGAGCACATCTGGCCGGCCGAGGCAAAGGTGATCGGCCCGGAGTTCGTGCGCGACGGCGTCGAGCTGGCAATTGCCGAGATGTTGCGCGGTGGCACCACCTGCTGCAACGAGAACTATTTTTTCCCCGACGTCGCCGCCGCGACCTACAAGCGGCACGGCTTTCGCGCCCGCGTCGGCCTGCCGGTGATCGAGTTTCCGACCGCATGGGCGCAGAGCCGCGATGCGTATTTCGACCGCGCGCTGGCGGTACACGATGCCTGGCGCGGCGATGCGCTGGTCGCGACGGCCTTCGCACCGCACGCCCCTTACACGGTGTCTGATGCCAGCTTCGAGCGCATCCGCATGCTTGCCGACCAGCTCGACATTCCGGTGCATCTGCATCTGCACGAGACCGCGCAGGAAATCGAGGATTCGCGGCGTGACCACGGGCTGCGTCCGCTGCAGCGCCTGCAGCGGCTGGGCCTGGTCAACGACCGCCTGATCGCGGTGCACATGACCCAGCTGACCGATGCCGAGATCGCGCTGTGTGCCGAGGCCGCTGTGGCGGTGGTGCACTGCCCGGAGTCCAATCTCAAGCTGGCTTCCGGCTTCTGCCCGGTCGAAAAGCTGCGTCGCGCCGGTGTCACCCTGGCGATCGGAACCGACGGCTGCGCCAGCAACAACGATCTCGACATGCTGGGCGAGACGCGCACCGCCGCGCTGCTGGCCAAGGGTGTGGCCGGCGATGCCAGCGCCCTCGATGCGGCCAGCGCCTTGCATGCGGCGACACTGGGCGGTGCACGGGCGATGGGATTCGATGACCGCATCGGTTCGATCGAAGTGGGCAAACGCGCCGATTTCGCCGCCGTACGGCTGGATGCGCTGGAGACGCAGCCGCTGTATCAGGTGATTTCGCAGCTGGTGTACGCCGCCGGCCGCGCCCAGGTCAGCGACGTCTGGGTTGACGGCCGCCGGCTGCTCGCGCAACGTGAACTCGCCGCCATCAGCATGCCCGAGCTGCGCGAAAAGACGCTGGCCTGGCGCGAACGCATCGCGGCCGGCTGAGCCGCACCGTCGCCGTGGACGGCGGCGAGCCGTGAAATGTCGCGACCTGCCGTGAAGGGCAGGTCGCGCCGGCGAGCGCACGATCAGGGATGATCGGGCGGGCGCCACGCACCAGGGACGGTTCGCCGCCCGATCGAGGCCATTCGCCATGACGACGAGCAATGTACTTCCCGACGAGGTCGCCCGCTTCGAGAAGCTGGCGGCGCGCTGGTGGGACCCCCAAGGTGAATCCCGACCCCTGCATGATCTCAATCCGCTGCGCACGGCTTTTGTCGCGTCACGCATCGAACTGCAAGGCGCGCGTGTTGCCGATGTCGGCTGTGGCGGCGGCCTGCTCAGCGAGACACTGGCGCGTGCAGGCGCCGATGTCGTCGGCATCGACCTTGGATCGGCGCTGATCGATGTCGCCCGCCTGCATCTGCACGAGTCGGGTCTGGCAGTCGACTATCGCGTGCAGTCATCGGCCGCGTTGGCCATCGCCGAGCCGGCGAGCTTCGACGCCGTCTGCTGCATGGAACTGATCGAGCACGTGCCCGATCCGGCGGCGCTGATCGCCGATCTGCAGGCCATGCTCAAGCCCGGCGGACGCCTGTTCCTGTCCACGCTCAACCGCACGCCGATGGCGTTCGTGGTGGCGATCCTCGGCGCCGAACACGTGCTGCGCCTGCTGCCACGCGGCACCCATCGCTACGCCGCGTTTCTCAAGCCCTCGGAGCTGGCTGCCCTGCTGCGCCATGCCGGGTTGCAGGTGCAGGAGATCGCCGGGATCGCCTACGAGCCGTTCACGCGCCGCGCCTGGCTTTCGCGCCATGCTGCGGTCAACTACCTCGTCAGCGCGCAACGACCGGCATGAGCGACTTGCCACCGCGGGCCGGGGTGCTGTTCGACCTCGACGGCACCCTGCTCGACAGCGCGCCGGATCTGGCCGCGGCGCTGCAGCAGTTGTGCACGGAGCAAGGTCGTGCGATGCCCGCTTACGCCATCGTGCGCGAGGTCGTGTCGCATGGCGCCAGCGCGGTCATCCGCAGCGCCTGGCCCGACGCCGGCGCCGAGACCATCGCCGCGTTGCTGCCGCGCTTTCTGGCCATCTACGGCAAGGACCTCGCGGCACGGACACGGCCGTTCGCCGGTATCGAGTCGCTGCTCGAGGCGCTTGATCGGGCCGGCACGCCGTGGGGCATCGTCACCAACAAGATCAGTGCGCTCACGCTGCCGTTGCTGGGCCGTCTGGGCCTGGCACCGCGCGCCGCCGCGATCGTGGCCGGCGATACCCTGGCGTTGAAGAAGCCCGATCCGGCTCCGGTGCTGCACGCCTGCACCCTGGCGGGCATCGCACCGCGCCGCAGTCTCTTCATCGGCGACGATCGTCGCGATGTCGAGGCCGGACGCGCCGCCGGGTTGTTCACGGTCGCGGCAGCCTGGGGCTATCTCGGCGGCGAGGATCCGGCCGCGTGGGCGGCAGACGCGCTGGTGGCGACACCGCAGGAACTCCTCGTGCTGCTGCGTCGGCATGCTCTCTGCGCATGAGCGACGCGCCCCTGCACAGCCATCTTCAGCCCTGGCTCGCCGCGCGCCCGGCGCGACTGGCCTGTATGCCATTTCTGCGTCCGGAGGATTCCGATGCCGCGTGTGCCCTGGCGGCACTGGAGCAGGCGGTGCTCGGCGTGCTGGCCGACGTGCGCGAGCCGCAGGTGGCGGACGCCAAGCTGCGTTGGTGGGTGGAGGAGATGGCGGCGGTCCCCGCCGGCACCGCGCGCCATCCGCTGACGCAGGTGCTGGCGCGGCATGCTGTCGCGGGGCGGATGGAAACGGCGTTGTGGAAGCACCCGGGCGAAGCCGCGCTGGCCGTCGTCGCCGCCGCGACCCCGGTCGATGACGCCGCGCAATGGGCGCAGGCACTGGCAGTCTGCGCGCCATGGGCGGCGCTCGAAGCAGCCTGGTGGCGGAGCCCCGGCGTCGACTCCGATGAGGCGGCGCAGGCTGCGGCGCTGGCGTGGCTGGTCGGCGACCTGCTGCGGCTGCCGCAACGGTGCCGGGAACAGCGGCTGCCGCTGCCGATGCAGCGGTTGGCGCGCCACGCTCTCGCGCGCGACGATCTTGCCGCCGACACGCCCGCCCGGCGCGCCGCCGTGCGCGAGCAATGCGCAGCGCTGGCCGCGCATGCCGCGGGAATCCATCAGGGGAACGCGGCACTGCCGCTGTTGCGGGGATTCGATCTGCGGCTCGACGTGCGGGCGCTGCGGCAGGTTGCGCGCCATGCGGACCCGTTGCCGGCCCTGGCACACCGCCACGGCGATCCGGGTCCATTCGCCCTTCTGGCAGCCTGGCAGGCCGCGCGCTCAAGCCGGGCCGGCGCCGGGCGGGTGCTGCCGGCCCGGACATGATCCATTGACGGGGTGTCAACGCGACCCCACCTAGGGTGTCGCATACTGTCCGGGTCTGCCGGGCCGATCCACTCCAGGAGCCTACGATGCGACTCGAAAACAACGCCGCCCGAGCGATGCCCGATGTGGCCCAGGACGCCAAGGCGAATGTGGCCGGCGTGCTCGACTGGGTCGGCATGGGCGGCATCGAGGTGCCGATCACGCTCGCCGACGTCGATGGCCGCGGGGTGTCGTCGGTCGCTCGGGTCACCGCCTACGTCAATTTGCGCAAGCCCGAGGTGCGCGGCATCCACATGTCGCGGCTGTATCTGCACGTGGACGAGTCGCTCGGCCAGGAGCCGCTGACGCCGTGCTCGATGCGCAAGCTGCTGCGCAGCTTTCTCGATTCACATGCCGACCTTTCCGATCGCGCGATGGTGCGCGTCGAATTCGATCATCTGCTGCGGCGTCCGGCCCTGGTCAGCGACAACAGCGGCTGGAAGTCCTATCCGGTTTCGATCACGGCGACCCTGCACGGAAGCGATTTCAGCCTCGAGCTGGGCACCCGCATCACCTATTCCTCGACCTGCCCGTGTTCGGCTGCGCTGGCGCGGCAGCTGATCCAGGAGCGCTTCGGTCTCGATTTTGACCCGACGCAGCCGCTGCGCTTCGATGCGGTGATGGCCTGGCTGGGCAGCGAGCAGGGCATCATGGCCACGCCGCACAGCCAGCGCAGTCACGCCGAGGTACGCGTGCGTCTGCAGCCCGGATTCGACTTTCCGATCCTCGATCTGATCAACGCCGTCGAGGGCGCACTGAAGACCCCGGTGCAGACCGCGGTCAAGCGTGCCGACGAGCAGGCCTTCGCCCGCCTCAACGGCCAGAACCTGATGTTCTGCGAGGATGCGGCACGCCGCGTGCAGCAGGCGCTGGACGGCGACGAGCGCATCGCCGATTTCTGGGTGCGTGCCTCGCACCTGGAGAGCCTGCACCCGCACGACGCCGTGGCGGTCGCCAGCAAGGGCGTCGCTGGTGGCTACGGCGCCGGCGACCACGCGCTGGCGCCGCTGTAGCCGTTCCGAGACACCGCACTAGCCGCGCGCGAACGCCAGCCGTTCGCCGCGGATCGCGTCGTTGACGCGCGCGCCGTCCCAGGCCATGCGGCCGTTGACGAAGGTCGCCGCAATCGAGCTGCGGAACGTCTCGCCCGCGAACGGCGACCACGCGCACTTGGACAGCACTTCGGCGTCGGTCACGGTGTGCGGCCGGCGCGGGTCGACCAGCACGAGGTCGGCCGCGTAGCCTTCGCGCAGGTAGCCGCGTTCGCGCACGTCAAACAGCGTCGCCGGGGCGTGGCTGACCGCCTCGACCACGCGCTCCAGCGTGAGCTTGCCTTCGAAGACGCGCTCCAGCGCGCACTGCAGCGCGAACTGCACCAGCGGCAGGCCGGAGGGCGCATGGTCGTAATCGAGCGCCTTTTCGCTGGCCAGGTGCGGGGCGTGATCGGTGGCCAGCACGTCGATGCGGCCTTCCGCCAGTGCGCGGAGGATGGCATCCCGATCGAGCGCGGTCTTGATCGCCGGATTGCACTTGATGCGGTTGCCGAGACGGGTGTAGTCGGCGTCGCAGAAATGCAGATAGTGGACGCAGGTTTCGGCGGTGATGCGCTTGCCGGCGACCGGCCCCGGTTCGAACAGCGCCAGTTCGTCGGCGGTGGACAGGTGCAACACGTGCAGGCGCGTGCCGTGACGGCGTGCCAGTTCGATCGCCAGTCGCGTGGACTTGATGCAGGCCTCGCGCGAGCGGATCAGCGGATGCTGTTCGACCGGAATCGCCGCGCCGTAGCGGGCATGCGCGGCGGCGAGGTTGGCCGCGATCGTCGGCGTGTCCTCGCAGTGGGTGATGATCGGGACCGGTGCCTCGCGGAAGATGCCCTCGAGCGTCGCCGGATCGTCCACCAGCATGTTGCCGGTCGAGGCACCCATGAACACCTTGATGCCGGGCGCACTCAGCGGATCGAGGCGGCGGATCGCGTCGAGGTTGTCGTTGGTGGCGCCGAGGTAGAAGGCGTAGTTGGCGCGTGACACCTGGGCGGCGCGGGCGTACTTGGCCTCCAGTGCGTCGCGATCGATCGCGGGCGGGCGGGTGTTGGGCATCTCCATGAAGCTGGTGATGCCGCCGGCCACGGCGGCGCGCGATTCGCTCTCGATGTCGGCCTTGTGGGTCAGGCCGGGCTCGCGGAAGTGCACCTGGTCGTCGATCATCCCCGGCAGCAGCCACAGCCCGGCGGCCTCGAAGACCTGCTCGCCGGCGCGCGCGGCCAATTCACCGGCGATGGACTCGATGCGGCCGTCGCGCACGCGCAGATCGGCGTGGAAACGCCGGCCCTCGTTCACCAGCTCGGCGGAACGGATCAGCCACGCATCATTCATTGGTGTTCCTCTTCGGGGTGGTGGCAGCGTGCCAGGGTGAAGCGCAGGGGGACGGGATCCAGTCCGCCGTCACACAGCGGCTGGCAGCGCAGCAGGCGCCAGAGCGCCAGCGTGCCGCCGCGCAGCGTCCCGAAGCGGGCCACTGCCACGCGCGCGTAATCGGCGCAGCTGGGATGAAAGCGGCAGCGCGATCCCAGCAGCGGACTGAGCAGGCGCTTGTACACGGCGAGCAGAAACAGGATCAGGCGGGTCACGCGAAGCGCCGATGCGGCGCGCGGATGCGGTGCGCGGCGCTTGCTGGTGTAAGGTCTCTAGGCTATAACAGCCCGCCGTCGCACCTCAATGGTCGCGACGACGGAGCAGCAGCAATCGCCGCGGCATGCGGCGCGTCGCCCGCATCCACGGGCACGTTGGGGAGGCAGACGAAATGAAGAAACCCGCAGCGCGGTCCAGGCCGACCAAGACCGGCACCGCGGCCAGCAAGAGCAAGCCGGCGGCCAAGGCCCGGACGGTCGCGAAGTCGCGGCCGTCGGCAAAGAAGGTGGCGCCCGCGAGGAAGCCAGCCCCGGCAAAGAAGCCGACTCCCGCGAAGAAGAAGCAGCCTGCGACGAAGAAACCGGTTGCCGCGAAGAAGGCCGCCCCGGCGCGAAAGCCGGCTGCGGCAAAGAAGCCCGCGGCGACGCGGGGCGGCGCATCCGGCAGGAAAGTCACCGCCGGAAAATCGATTGCGCGGCATTCGGCGGCGAAGCGGCCGGGTGCTGCCGGGAAGGCAACTGCCCGCGTCGGCAAGTCGGCGCATCCCGCAAAGACAGCCAAGCCGGTGCACAAGCCTGCTCCAACCAGGCCGGTCGCCAAGAGCAAGGCCAAGATCAAGACGACCCATCGCCCGGCGGTCAAGGCAGCCCCCACTGCCAAGCCGTCCGTCAGCCCCGCGCGACCGGCGGCCGCGGCGAAAGTTCGCGCCATCGTCCCACCCCCCATCCGTGTTCCATCCAGCAGGACCCCCGTGAAGTCATCCGCTCGCAAAGTCCCCGTCTCGCTTCCCGGCATCGATGCCGGCATCACCAAGGAGGATGGCCGCTACGCGCTGCCTCTTTCCGTCACGATCAAGCTGCCGCCCGGTTACCGTCCCTCCGCGAAGGAGGAGTACATGGGCCCGTACCAGCTGGCGTACTTCCGCGAGAAGCTGCGCAAATGGCGCGAGGATCTGGTCGAGGAATCGCGCCAGACCATGGAAAACCTGCGCGACGAGGTGCGCGACGTCGGTGATGACGCGGAGCGCGCCACGCGCGAAACCGAGAATTCGCTCGAACTGCGCACCCGCGATCGCTACCGCAAGCTGATCGCCAAGATCGACAACGCCCTGCGGCGCATCGAGGAAGGCCGTTACGGCTTCTGCGAGGAGACCGACGAGGAGATCGGAGTCGAACGCCTGGAGGCGCGCCCGATCGCGACCCTCAGTCTGGATGCGCAGGAGCGTCGCGAGCATCTGCAGAAGCAGATGGGCGACTGACGCCGGGTCCGGCCGGCGGCCGCACGGGCCGCTCGCGACAACCGCTTGCGGGTCGCGCCGGCACGCCTCGCACTCGACACGACACGCCCCGTCGCACCGGGCGTGTCGCGCGCAAGCAGGCATGGATCATCGGCGTGCCGCCCAGCTCTCGATCGCGAGCACGGCGCGCAGATTGTCCATGTGCCGGTTGTACAGCGGCACCGGCGCCAGCCGGATCGTGTGCGGCTCGCGCCAGTCGCCGATCACGCCATCCGCGACGAGATGCTCGAACAGCGCGCGCCCGGTGCCGCGGTCGCCGCGCACGCGCAGGCTCAGCTGACAGCCGCGCTGCGCCGGATCGGCGGGGGTGCGAATCTCCAGCACGCGATCGAGGCGGGTGCGGATCAGCGTTTCCAGATGGCCGGTCAGGCGCAGCGAGCGTTCGCGCAGGCGCGTCATGCCGATACGCCGGAACGGCTCGAGGCTGGCATGCAGCGGCGCCAGTGCCAGGATCGGCGGATTCGACACCTGCCATCCTGCCGCGCCGGCTTCCGGCACGAACCCGGGGTCCATGTCAAAGCGGGTCGTGGCCTGGTGACCCCACCAGCCGGCCAGCCGCGGCCGCGGCGTGCGCGCGTGGCGGGCGTGCACGAAGCAGCCGGCCGGCGCGCCCGGTCCGCCGTTGAGGTATTTGTAGCTGCACCAGACGGCAAAATCGCAGTGGCTGTCATGCAACGCCAGCGGCACATTGCCCACGGCATGGGCCAGGTCGAAGCCGACGCAGCAGCCCTGGCGATGCGCCAGCTCGCTCAGTGCGCGCAAGTCCAGCAGCTGGCCGCTGAGGTACTGCACCCCCGGCAGCAGTACCAGCGCGATGCGGTTGCCCTGTTCGGCCAACGCCGTGGCAAACGCGGTGGTGCTGAAGAGTCCGTCGGCGTCTGGCGCCACCTCGATCAGGGCCTCCCGCGGATCGTGACCGTGCAGCGCCAGCTGGCCGAGCACGGCGTGGCGGTCGGAGGGAAATGCACCCTGCTCGATCAGGATGGCGTGACGCTCGGGCGTCGGCCGATAGAAGCTGGCCATCATCAGGTGCAGGTTGACGGTGAGGGCGTTCATCACCACGACTTCCGCGGGCTCGGCGCCAACCAGCGCGGCCAGCGTCGGCACCAGTTCGTCCTGCACGCGCAGCCAGGGGCGCGCGCCTTCGAAATGGCCCTCGACCGCGCGCATCGCCCAGCTGTCGAGTTCGCGCTCGAGCGCGGCGCGCGCAGCGCGCGGCTGCAGGCCCAGCGAGTTGCCGCAGAAATAAGCCTGCTCGCCCTTGCCGTGCGGCGGAATCAGGAATTCGTCGCGCAACGCGCTGAGCGGATCGGCGGCATCGAGCGCCAGGGCGTGCGCTTCATCCGTCGCCGCATGCGCGGTCATCTCAGCCGCCGAGGCTGCGCGCGACGGCATCGCAGCCGCGATCGAAATCCGCAGTCCATGTCGGCCCGGCCTGGCTGGTCAGCGGCCGCACGCAGCGCAGTTGCACGCCCTGGTCGCCCTTGAAGTAGTAGCTTTCGCGATAGTACAGGCGCTGCCCGTTTTCCATCGCCGTATAGACGAAGCGGCTGGAGCCGGCGGCGCTGCCGGACTTGTATTGCGGCAGGCCGCGGGCCTTGGCCAGCGCGGCATCGACCCAGGTCTTGAAAGCCCGGGCATCGCTCACCGCGTGCACGGAAACGGTGACGCGCGCCAGCACCAGATGCCCGGTGGGCGACGGGTCGGGCACCTGGAAGGCGATGAATTGCGGATCGCCGTCGGCCTTTTCCATGATCTGCGGCCAGGTGTCGGGTGCGCTGAAACGCACGCTGCCGGCGGCGAGACTGTAGTCGGTAGCGGCCGCCTGGCCGCCGAAGGCCAGCACGAGTGCGACGCAGGTCAGCAGGCGCGACAGGTGGCGATCAGACATGGCAGTTCCTCGACAGGGAGCGCGTGGTGGCCGGCCGGGCACGCCGCCGTACCGCGGCCGGATGGCCGTGGCGGTCGTTGCGCCGGCGCGCAGTGTAGCGCGGCGCTTCATGCCGGCGCCTCGTCCAGCACGTGGCGCAGGGCGGCCAGTGCATCGGCAATGCGCGCGTGCAGCCGCGAGCGTGCGGCGTCGCCCGTGCTGGCCGGGCCGGATCCAGGCCACGCCGTCGCCGCGGCCGCATGCGGATCGCGCACGCGCGCGGCGAGCTGGCGCACCTGCACTGCGGCGATGGCGGCGTGCGGATCGCTGCCGGTGTCGCCGAGCGTCGCCTCCAGCGCCATCGCACTGCGCACCAGCCGGCTGGCATGGGCAAACAGGCGCTCGATCAGCGCCACCAGGGCGGCCGGTGTCGCCGGCTCGGCGCGCAGTCGCTCCAGCGAGGCCTGCGCGTTGCTGCGGGCCACGCGCGCCGCGGCGCGCGCGTGCGCCCGCCGCACGCGGTCGCCGGTATCGGCCAGCGCGTCCAGATAGACCGCATAACTCTCCAGCATCAGTGCGAAGGCGGTCCGCACGCGACCGCGCTCCCAGGTGGGCCAGGCGAGATATCCCGCCAGTGCCGCGGCACAGGCCAGCACGGTGGCGATCGCGCGGTCGTGCAGCGACTGCGCCGGAGACAGGCCGTCCAGATCGAGCAGGATCACCACGGTGCCGGTCAGCGCCGCCACCGCCAGCGCGTAGTTGGCATTGGCCAGCCAGCGGAACAGGAAGCACAGCGCGGCCAGCATCGCGATCTTCGCCGCCAGGTCCGGCGCCAGCAGCAGCAGCGCCGAGGTCAGCACCAGGCCGAGCAGGGTGCCGATCGCGCGCAGCAGGCCGAACTGCAGGGTCGAGGCAAAGTCTGCGCGCAGCACGATCGCCAGCGTCATCGGCAGCCAGTAGCCATGCGCCAGTCCGAGCACGCGCTCGGCGGCGACGCCGAGCGCCAGTGCGAACGCCATGCGCAGGGCGTGGCGAAAGGCGGCTGCATGAAGGTTCAGGTTCGCGCGCAGTTGCGCCAGCGGCGCCGTGCCGCGCAGCGCTGGCGGCAGCTCGCGTTCGGCGCTGGCTGCGCGCAGTTCGCCGCGGCTGCCAGCCCAGTCGGCATTGCGTGCCGCGGCGCCAAGCGCGCCGGCCAGCATCAGCAGATGCGGTTGCAACGTCGCAGGCGTGGTCGTCTGCGCCCGGTCGAGTAGTCGCAGCGCGGGATCGGTGGCGCGCGGCGGATCACCGTTTTCCAGAGCGGTCGCGATCGCATCAAGCACGTCGGCGGCAGCGGCACGCACGGCGTCCAGCGTCGAGGGTGCCGAATCCAGCTCACCCAGCGCCAGCAGTTCGAGTCGGATGCGTTCGGCTTCGTCGAGCAGGACGCGAAATGCCTCCATCGCCCGGCCATGCGCCTGGTCGCTTCCGAGCAGGATATCCTGCAGCGCATTCAGCGCATCGCTCGCTGCCGGTGGTGCATCGCGCGGCGGTGGATGCCGGGCCAGTGCGGCGATCTCGCGATAGGTGTGTGCCAGCGCGGTGCGCTCGGGGCGATAACGCTGCAGCGGCCAGGCGATGACGGCCAGCAGCGCCTGCAGCAGGCCGCCGGCAAATAGCAGCGCGGCGGCATTGGCCGCGGCCGCGGGCGGCAGCGGGGTTGCCGCCGCGATCACCAGCAGGATCATGCTGGTCATGCCGACCCGCGTCGCCGCGGTGCCGAACAGCACCAGCATGCCGCCGGCAAATCCCCACATCAGCGCGAGTGCGATCATGGCATCGCGCTGGGCGCCGAACACAAAGCCCGCATAGCCCGACAGCGCGCCGCCCAGTGCCGCCAGCAGGATCGCCCGCAGTCGCTGCCGGTAAGGTCCGGGTTGATCCGAGAACATCACGTTCAGCGCGCCGGCCGCGATGCCGATGCCGGCATTGAGATGGCCGCTCAGCGCGCCGGCGATCAGCGGGGCGGCAACGCCCGCGCTGTTGCGCAGGGCGACGGCCAGCGGTACGTCGGGATGCTTGACGCGCAACAGGCTGTCGCACAGCGTGCGGCGCAGGGACCAGGAGGAGGCCATGGCCACAGTCTCGCGAGCCGGCCGGCGCCAGGCAAGATGCACCTGACAGGACTCGCGGGTTCAGGCGGCGTGCGGACCCGCGGTGACGGCGCAGTTGCGGCCAGGAATCAGCGCATGAAGATCGGATCACTGCGCGGAGGCGTCCGTGCCGCGTACTCCGCTCGGCATCCTGCCGCGCCCGAGCCTGACGCGCGAGATGCCATGCCAGGCATCTCGCAAACGCGGATCAGAGTGTCGCGAGGGGGCATCCCTGCCGCGTGCTCCGCTCGGCATCCTGCCGCGCCCGAGCCTGACGCGCGAGATGCCATTCAAGGCATCTCGCATGCGCGGATCAGAGTGTCGTGA
>JAKAZT010000124.1 GCA_021815695.1 Pseudomonadota bacterium | reverse complement strand
GCACCGGATAGAGGCCCGTGCGCACGTAGACGTCGATGAAGTTGAGCCCGACCGCGTGCTGGCGCAGGCGCAGCTCGCCGGCGCCGGGCGCGCCAGGATCGCCCTCGACACGCGTCAGCACCTCGGGACCACCGAGACGGTCGAACTGGATGCGATAAGCCATGGCGCTGCTCCGGCTATGAGGGGCCGCCACGATAGCGCAGCGGTGCACGGCCGCGCGCCGTCCGCTCACGCCGCGTGCATACGGCCTGCATGCGTCCTTGACGTCGCCGCGCCAATACTCACGGTTCAACCTTCGCCCACGGTCCGCCCATGATCACCCTCGGCATCCTCCACGCCACCCTGCCCGCCTACATGCAGCAGGCCGGCGAAGACGAGAACCGGCACTTGCAGGTCGTCGTCAGCGCCACAGACTTCGCCTCCTTCGAGCAGCAGATCGTGCAGCGCCGGCCGCAGGTATTGGCGGTGGACCTGTCCTTGCTGGGCAGCGATCCCGGCACCCTGCTGCAGCGCTTCGAAAAGCTGGTACAGCCCGAGCTGACCCTGGTGGTCTACGCCTTTGCCAAGTGGGACCTGATCGAAAGCCTGCGCGGCCCGCAACGTCAGGTGTTGCGTGCGCCGATCAGCGTACGCACCCTGCGCGCCAACCTGATCAACCTGATCGTGCGCGAAATCACCCAGCGCCGGCAGCAGGTGGGCGGCTTTCCCGACGTGCCCGCCATTCAGCCGCCGGCACGGCGTTTCGACGACGTGCAGCTGGTGGGCCTGCAGGAGATCCCCAGCAAGGTCGACTGCGAATGCCCCAACCAGGTGGCCGATCTGGTGCTGGCGCTGGCCGCCTTCGAGAGCTACTCCCGCCAGTGCGAGAACCGCAACGCCGCGGATGCGCGCATCCACGCGTTTCTCGCGCGCGCTACCGGCCACGCCCGTGCGCTGATGGAAACGGCGCTGGGCGAACTGTGTGCTTTCGAGAAAATCGACGTACAGAGTCTGCCGCGCCGCAGCGCCTGAGCAGCGTTCAGGCAACCGCAAACCGGTGCGGTGAGGGTGGGTTCGGTCCGACCGCCGGACACGCCGTGGCCGAACCCAGCAATGTCGCCATGCCGATCTCTCATCGCGCAGATGGCATCCGCCGTCTACGGCGTCGGCGCCATGATGCGCAGGACGCCGCGGCCGCCCACATTCTGCAACGGGAAATAGACCCGGTGCGTCAGCGGATCGACGGCGACGGAGTGCGCTTCGTAGGCGAGATCGCTGCGACCGAGCAGACGCAGCTGCCGGCCCTCGAGCTGGAACGCCGCAACCACGCCGCTCTCGCTGGCGACGTAGAGCCGCTGCAGCCCGGCGTCGAAGGCGAGCACGTCGGGGTCGCGCCCGGTTGCGTGCACGGACAGAACGCGCATGTCGTTCATGTCGACGAGCAGCAGCCTGGCATTGCCGTCGCAGGCGACGAAGGCGAGACGCGCCGGCGCGTCGAGCAGCAGGCTGTGGTCGTCGTTGCAGGTCGCCGGCAGGCGGTAGCGCCGCACGATGGCGTTGCTGCGCGGATCGATCGCCACGATCTCGTCGCGCGTCTGCACATCGACGAACACCCGCCGGCTGACGGGGTCGTACTGCGAGTTGCCGACCTCGCCGCCCATGGGAATGGTGGCGATGCGCCGGTTGCTGCGCGTGTCGACGACCGTCTCGGTCTGGCCCGCCTCGTCGGAGATGAACAGCTCGTGCACGTCCGGCGCATAGGTCATGCCGTCGGGATAAACGCCGGCGGGCGCATGGGCGATGACGCGGAATGTCTGCTCGGAGATGACGTCGAGCCGGTTGCGATCGGTCGCCGTCGCGAAGATCTCCCCCAGTGCCGGCACCGCCAGCACCCCGTGCACGCCGGGGACATCCGGCACGTTCGCGACCACGCGTTCGCTGCGCAGATCGACCGCGGTGACGATGCCCGACCCGAGATGCGCGATGAACAGCAGCCGCCGCTGCGGGTCGATCGTCGCGTAGTCGAAACGGTCGGGTTTGCCGGCCAGCGGAACGTCCGGGTGGACCATCCTGAGCGGCACGGCGGGCGTACTCGCGACGGCGGCGCCTGCATTCAAGGCGAATGCAAGCGCCAGCATGCCGAGCCGCCGTGCGGTGAATCGAACGGCGGTGTTTTTCATCGGGTCGGCAGCACCACCAGCTCACCACTCATCCACGGCTGGTGGAATTCGCAGTGGAACGGAAACACGCCAGCCTTGTCGGCGGTGAAGGAGACCGTCTGCGTGGAAAGCGGCGGCAGCGACTGGTTGATGCCGTAACCGGGGATGGTGAGGGTGTGCCCGTCGTCACCGCCGCCTTCGAGGTTGCGGATATGGAGCACGACATGGTCCCCCTGATTGACGACGATCGTGCCGGGCACGAAGCCGTAGACCTCGCCGAATTTGGCGACGACCCGCTTCTGCGCCGGATTGTCCTTGGACGCCCAGGCGACCGTCTGCATGTTGAAGGTGCGGGTGGTCGCCGCGAAAGCCGGGGCGATCCCGAGCAGGCCCGCGGTGAGTACGGCACCGGCAATGATGGAATGAAAGGTACGCATGCAAGCTCCTCGGATGTTCAACGGTGAAACCACGTAACGGCGGCCCACGACGCGGCCGCCACCTCTTGCTCGCTCTGCCACTCACGAAATCCGGTTCGATCCCCGAGCCTCCTCGATCCGCCGGCTGCGCCCCGTCAACCGAAGTGCCGCCCGTAGAGCACCAGCCCGGCGAGCAATCCGAAACCGACCAGCAGCGGCTCCGGCCAGCGCGGGCGCCACAGCAGAGCGGCAAATGCCGCTGCCGCCAGGACCGCGGTCGCGGCATCGACGATGGCGGACTCGGCGATCAGCAGGCCGGTGCCGAACAGCGCGCCGACGACGGCGGTGGTGATGCCGTGCAGAAAGCCCTGCACGCGCCGGCTGCCGCGCACCCGCTTCAGCAGGGGCACCGCCAGCGCGGTGAACAGCAGCGCGGGCGCAAAGATGCCGACGGTGGCCGCGATGGCACCGGGGAGTCCGCGGACCAGATAGCCGACGAAGGTCGCCGTGATCACCACCGGCCCCGGCGTGATCATGCCGATGGCGACGGCATCGAGAAACTGCTGATTGCTGAGCCAGTGGTATTGATCGACCACGTAAGCCTTCAGGAAGGGCGCGATCACCAGCCCGCTGCCGAACACCATCAGCCCGGTCTTGAAGAAAAAGACGAACAACCCGGCCGTCGTCGCCACGCCGGTGAACGCGCCGCCGATCGCCAGCGCACCGATCGCGCTGATGCGCGGTCCCGCGGGCGCCGCCGGCAGCGGTGCCGCCGCCGCTGGCGGCGCGAACAGCCAGCATCCGATCAAGCCGGCACCGAGGAAGAGACTGATCAGCTCGGCGCGGAAGATCAGCGTCACTGTCGCGGCGATCGCCGCGAACAGCCACGACGGCGCGCTGCGCTTGAGCGTCTTGCGGCCGAGGTTCCAGCAGGCCTTGAGGATCAGCGCCACGATCACCGGCGCCACGCCGTAGAACACGGCGCGCAGCTGCCAGGCATGCTGGAAGCGCCCGTACAGCGCGGCGATCGCGACCACGATCAGGAACGGCGCCAGCGCGAAGGCAATCGCCACCAGCAGCGCACCCGCCAAACCGCCGCGCACATAACCGCAATACACGCCGAGCTGGTAAGCCAGCGGGCCGGGGCAGGCCG
Organism: Pseudomonadota bacterium; assembly: GCA_021815695.1. Taxonomy (GTDB): domain Bacteria; phylum Pseudomonadota; class Gammaproteobacteria; order Xanthomonadales; family Rhodanobacteraceae; genus Metallibacterium. The sequence goes on along the minus strand of JAKAZT010000124.1, from coordinate 1,362 downwards.
TGGCCAGGGCCAGACCGTCGGCGTATTCGCGCTCGCTCAGCCAGGCCCGCTGCTCGACCAGATCGCGGTGCATGGTATTGGCCAGCGCCACCGGCCCGCCGAAACCGCCCGCGCCCAGACGCAGGAAATACCACGCCAGATCCAGGCGCGTGGGCCGGCCTGACGCGGCGTCATCAGCGGGCGGTGCCGGGTTCATCGGCCTGGCGATCCGCAGCCGCCGCGTGGGCGGCGTAAAGGTAATCGAGGGTCTTGCCGATTTCGGCCAGCAGCTCGTCGTCGTCGCGGGTCTGCGCCCGCGCGCCGGCCAGGATCGTCGCGAAACCGTCCGCTTCCGGCACCGGCACGCCGCCCACATCGAGGTAATGCACCATCGCGCCGATCCGCGCGATGCCCGGGTCCTTCTCGAGGCCGAAGCTCGTCGCCAGCACCTCGAAGCTGACCCGCGCGCCGACGTGGCTGAACTCGGCGCCATCGAAATCGAAACCGATCGCCTTGCGCGGACGCTTGCCGACGTCGTGCAACCAGACGAACCGGCTTTCGGGGTCGATGAAGCGACGGATCAGCCAGGCCGAGGCAACCCGGTCCACCCACAGCTTCGCGCGGGTCACCCAGATCCTGCCGCGGTAATCGGCCTTGCTGCGACGGACGATTTTGCCGATCGCCGCATGCGGCTCATCCGGCGCGTAGCGGGCGTTGACGGCCGCTTCCGCATCCTCCAGCGCCGCTTCGGCCTGCTGGCGCGCCGGGCCGCCGAAGAAATCCGTCGCAACCACGCCGGCGAACTCGCGCCGCAACGCCGCCAGCGATCTGCGCGCTGCGTTGTCCGTGCCCGCGGCCAGCCCTTCCTTGAAGGCATCGAGCTTGGCGAGGATCCCCGCGTAATCCCGGGTGCGGTCAAACAGCTGGCGCATCTGCGCCCGCTTCGATGCCGCACCGGTGGCGAACGGCAGGATATGGGCCACGCCTCCCGACGCCGTCACCTCCCGCGCCTGTTCCTCGAACACCGATTCGCACTCCGGGCGGCCCGGCATCACGTACACCCCGTCGCGCAGGGTGGCCGCGCCTGAGGCCTTCAGGGCTCGCCACACGCGCATGCGGGCGGTGGCGTTCTGCCCCGGCAGATTGATGATCAACAGGAGCCATTCGGTCGCTGACATCTTGTAGCAAACACTACAATCAAGTAGATATTGTTACAAGATACTTTCAAAAACGATCGCCGATGCCAGCCGGGGCCCAAGCAAACCGCAAGCCGCGGGGATCACGATGCATGGCAACGGCACGGCAATCAGGAGCCTCCGGTGGCAACACGCGGTCGATCCGGATTGCGACACGCTGCAGGCCTCGATCGGGGCGCGATGCATG